>JBKJTJ010000243.1:0-6433 GCA_046590855.1 Actinomycetota bacterium | reverse complement strand
GCGCATGGTGTACCCCGACATGCGCCACAGCATGTCGTCGTCCGGGTGCACCGACACCGGGGCCTTCGTCGCGTCCCGCAGCGCGGACGCGGCGTTGATGTGGTCGTTGTGCGCGTGGGTGCACAGGATCGCCACGACCTTGCGACCTGCCACCGCGGCCTCGATGGCCCCCGCGTCGTGCGCGGCGTCGATGACCACGCACTCCGTGTCGTCGCCGACGACCCAGACGTTGTTGTCGACGTCCCACGTGCCGCCGTCGAGGGTGAACTGACCCGACGTCACGACCCGCTCGATGTGAGCCGCCATCAGATCACGACCACGGACCGCAGCACGTCGCCGCGGTGAATCTTGTCGAACGCGGCCTCCACCTCGTCCAGCTTGATGGTCTCGGAGACGAACGCATCGAGGTCGAGGCGGCCCTGCAGGTAGAGGTCGATGAGCATCGGGAAGTCGCGGCTGGGCAGGCAGTCGCCGTACCAGGAGGGCTTGAGCCGGCCACCCCGCCCGAAGAAGTCGATCATCGCCATGTCGATGCGCATCTCGGGGTTGGGCACCCCCACCTGCACCAACGTGCCCGCGAGGTCCCGGGCGAAGAACGCCTGCTGCATGACCTCGGGCCGCCCCACCGCGGCCGAAGATCTCGATCAGCGGCAGCTCGACCGTCATGTCGGGCGTCGGCACACCCACGAGGACGACGGTGCCGGCCAGGTCGCGCATGTAGAACGCCTGCTGGTAGGTCTCGGGGCGACCGACGGCCTCGATGACGACGTCGGCGCCGTTGCCGCCGGTGACTGCGCGGACGCCCTCGACGGCGTCGACCTCACGGCTGTTGACGGTGTGGGTGGCGCCGAACCCCTTGGCCCACTCAAGCTTTCGGTCGTCGACGTCGACCGCGACGATCGTCGTCGCGCCGGCCACCTTCGCGCCGGCGATCGCGGCGTTGCCCACCCCGCCGCAGCCGATCACCGCGACGCTGTCACCACGGCCGACGCCGCCGGTGTTCACTGCCGCGCCGAACCCGGCCATCACGCCGCAGCCGAGCAGACCCGCCGCCGCCGCGGGGGCGGCGGGGTCGACCTTGGTGCACTGGCCCGCGTGAACGAGGGTCTTGTCGGCGAACGCGCCGATTCCCAGCGCCGGGCTGAGCTCGGTGCCGTCGGTGAGGGTCATCTTCTGCTTGGCGTTGTGGGTGTTGAAGCAGTACCAGGGCTTGCCCTTCGCGCAGGCCCGGCACTGGCCGCACACGGCCCGCCAGTTGAGCACCACGAAGTCGCCGGGGGCGACGTCGGTGACGCCCTCGCCCACGGACTCGATCAGGCCGGCCGCCTCGTGCCCGAGCAGGAACGGGAAGTCGTCGTTGATGCCGCCCTCGCGGTAGTGCAGGTCGGTGTGGCAGACACCGCACGCCTGGATCGCCACGACGACCTCGCCCGGCCCGGGGTCGGGCACGACGACGTCCACGATCTCGACGGGCGCCCCCTTGCTGCGGGCGATGACTCCACGGACGGTCTGCGGCATCGAAGGTCCTCTCACGGGGCGGCGGGGTGGCCCTACGGTAGTTGGCGCGCTGCACTTGCGCAGTCCTCGCCTCGCTCGCGCCGGTAGCCTGGGGGGTGTGAGCCTGCGCCTGTTCGACACCGCCGACCGCGAGCTGCGTGACTTCACGCCGCTCGAGCCCGGACGCGTCGGCATCTACATCTGCGGGCTCACGGTGCAGGGCCGCCCCCACATCGGTCACGTCCGGTTCACCGTCGCGTTCGACGTCCTGCGCCGCTGGCTGGTGGCCGGGCACGGCTACGACGTCACGTTGGTGCGCAACGTCACCGACATCGACGACAAGATCCTGGCCAAGTCGGCGGAGGCCCGGACCCCTTGGTGGGCCTGGGCTTTCGTGCACGAGCGGGCCACGTCGTCCGCACTGGACGCCCTCGGTGTGCTGGCCCCGACGTACGAGCCGCGGGCCACCGGGCACGTGCCCGAGATGGTCGAGCTGATCGACACGCTGGTGGAGAAGGGCCACGCCTACGCCGCCGACGACGGCAGCGGCGACGTCTACTTCGACGTCCGGTCGTGGCCCGCGTACGGCGAGCTGACCCACCAGCGCCTGGACGACATGGCGCCCGCCGCCGACGCCGATCCGCGCGGCAAGCGCGACCCGCGCGACTTCGCGCTGTGGAAGGGCGCCAAGGCCGACGAGCCGTCCAGCGCGAGCTGGGGCACGGCGTACGGCCGCGGTCGCCCCGGTTGGCACCTGGAGTGCTCGGCGATGGCGCGCAAGTACCTCGGCGACGCGTTCGACATCCACGGCGGCGGCGTCGACCTGCGGTTCCCGCACCACGAGAACGAGCAGGCGCAGTCGCGCGCGGCCGGGCTGGGGTTCGCGCGCACCTGGATGCACAACGGCTGGGTGACGGTCGCCGGCGAGAAGATGAGCAAGTCGCTGGGTAACTCGCTGGTCGTCGACCACCTGCTCGAGACCGTTCGGCCACTGGTGCTGCGCTACTACCTGGGCGCCGCGCACTACCGCTCGATGATCGAGTACCAGCCCGACTCGCTGCGCGAGGCCGAGGCCGCCGTCGGGCGGATCGAGGGGTTCCTGCGCCGGGCCGCACCGCAGGGCGACCGGACGACGGGCGCCTGGCCGCAGGAGTTCGCCGACGCGCTGGACGACGACCTCAACGTCTCGGGGGCGCTGGCCGTCGTGCACGAGACCGTGCGCACCGGCAACACCGCCCTGGACGAGGGCGACGACGCGGGCGCCCGAGCGGCGTTCGAGGCCGTCGTCGCGATGACCTCGGTGCTCGGCATCAACCCGCTGGACGCCGCCTGGGGCGGTGCCGCGACCGACGACCGCACCGGTGCGGCGCTGGACGCCCTCGTGCAGGCCGAGCTCGACCAGCGTGCAAAGGCCCGCGCCGCAAGGGACTTCGCGACTGCAGACGCAGTGCGCGACCGACTCACCGCCGCCGGCATCGCCGTCGAGGACACCGCCGCCGGCGCCCGCTGGTCGCTCGCACGGCCGACCGGAGAGGACAGCTGATGCCGGGTAACTCCCAGCGCAAGGGCGCGATTCGCAAGGGGGCCTCGCGCAAGGGCCCCACGGTCGGGTCCGGCGGCCAGAAGTCGCGGGCGCTCGCCGGTCGGGGGCCGACGCCCAAGGCCGAGGACCGCGAGAAGCTGGCGAAGCGCCGCCGCGTGGGTGAGCGGCGCGACGAGGCGCTCGCAAAAGGAGGCCGTCCCGCAGCCCGCACGGGGGGGCCCGCGCGCCCGCGACCCAAGAGCGCCAAGGCCGCCAGCGAGATGGTGGCCGGGCGCAACAGCGTCGTCGAGGCGCTGCGCGCCGGCATCCCGGCGACCACGATGTACGTCGCGGGGCGCATCGACGTCGACGACCGGGTGCGGGAGGCGATGAAGATCGCGCTGGGCCGGGGCCTGGCGATGCTCGAGACCCCGCGCGGCGAGCTCGACCGGCTCACCGACGGCGCTATCCACCAGGGTCTGGCGCTGCAGGTGCCCGCCTACGAGTACGCCGAGCCCGGCGACCTGCTCGAAGCCGCGGAGAACTCCGGCCAGGCGGCGCTGATCGTGGCGCTGGACGGCGTCACCGACCCGCGCAACCTCGGCGCCGTCGTCCGGTCTGTGGCGGCGTTCGGTGGCCACGGCGTCATCGTCCCCGAGCGCCGGGCGGCCGGGATGACCGCGTCCGCGTGGAAGACCTCGGCCGGTGCGGCCTCGCGCGTGCCGGTGGCGCGGGTCACCAACCTGACCCGCGGGCTGGAGGAGCTGAAGAAGGCCGGCTGCTTCGTCCTCGGCCTGGATGCCGACGGCGACGTCGACCTGCCGGCGCTGTCGATGGCGACCGACCCGATCGTGCTGGTGATCGGCTCCGAGGGCAAGGGGCTGTCGCGTCTGGTGCGGGAGACGTGCGACGTCGTCGTGTCGATCCCGATGCACGCGGCTACCGAGTCGCTGAACGCCGGAGTGGCTGCGGGAGTGGCGCTGTACGAGGTCGCCCGGCGGCGCGCCGAGCGCTAGAGGCCGCGCATCGCCTGGGTGACCACGGGCATCTCCTGGGTGTCGACCCCGAGGACGGCGGCCTCGTCCGGCTTGGTCGGCAGCACGTGGGTCACGTAGTCGGCGACGACCTCGGGCAGCTCGACGTCGTGCCCCGCGCGCTCGCTGAGGTACCACCGGTGCTCCAGCACCTCGTGGAACACCTCGGCGGGCTCGAGCTTGCTGCCCAGCTGGCGGGGCACCGCGCGGACGACGCCCTCGAAGACCCGCGACAGCCAGTCGTGCGCCACGATCTCCTCGTCGTCACCCTGCCGGTCGGTGGCTGCGCGGAAGGAGTCCAGGTCGTTCAGCAGCCGGCGGGCCTGGTTCTCGCCGACGTCCAGACCGGTCAGGCGCAGCAGGCGGCGCGAGTGGTGGCCGGCGTCGACCACCTTGGGCTGGATCTGCACCGTGGCACCGCCGATGTCGGTGGTGATGGCCAGCTCACCGACGTCGAAACCGAGCTCGTTCAGCCGGCGGATGCGGGCGTCGACCCGCCAGCGGTCACCGGTCTCGAACGACTCGGAGTCGGTCAGCTCGGCCCACAGGCTGCGGTACCTGCTCATGATCGCCTCGCTGACGCGCACCGGGTCGGCCTCGGGGTCGAGCAGGCCCCCGGCCTCGAGGTCCATCAGCTCACCGGCGATGTTGACCCGGGCCACCTCGAGGTCGTTCTCGCGCTGGCCGGTCGAGAGCGTGTTGTGCAGCTCGCCGGTCTCGGCGTCGACGAGGTAGGCCGCGAACGCGCCGGCGTCGCGCCGGAACAGCGTGTTCGACAGCGACACGTCACCCCAGTAGAAGCCGGTCAGGTGCAGGCGCACCAGCAGGACGGCGAGCGCGTCCACCAGCCGGGACGCGGTGTCGGGCCGCAGGTTCTGGCTGAACAGCGCGCGATAGGGCAGCGAGAACTGCAGGTGGCGGGTGATCAGCGCGTCGTCCAGCGGCGTGCCGTCGGCCGCCACCCGGCCGGTGACGACGCCGACCGGTTCGACGCAGGGGACGTCCAGGCGCTGCAGCAGCCGTAGCAGGCCGTACTCGCGCCGGGCCAGCTCCTCCTTGATCTCCTTGACCGCGACGACCCGCCCGGACAGCCGGGCGAAGCGCACCACGTGCCGCGAGATGCCGCGGGGCAGCGCGGCGAGGGTGTGCTCGGGCCAGTCCTCGAGCGGCACCGACCAGGGCAGGTCCAGCAGGGCGGGGTCGGGTGCGGCAGCGGTGATCTGCAGCGCGGAGCCGGTCATGCGCTCATGCTCCCACCCGGGACGCCACCGGCCCCCACCCCGAGGGGGAGGGGGCCGGTCGCTCGTCGAGCGGGGAGGGGGCCGGGCGTCCGTCGAGCGGGTCAGGCGCCGAGGCGAAGACCGTCCTGCAGGCTGAACAGGTGCAGGTTGTTCGGCTTCGGAACCAGGTAGACCGTCGAGCCCTTCTCGGGCGGGCGACGACCGTCGACCCGCGCGATGATCTCCTTCGTGCCCTCGCCCGAGGGGGTCGTGCCGTAGATGTACGCGTCGGCGCCGAGCTCTTCGACGACCTCGACCACGACCGGCAGGCCGGTGCCGTCGGTGGCCAGGTCGAGGTCCTCGGGGCGCACGCCGAGCGTGACGGCGTTGCCACCGGCGCCGCCCAGCACGCTGCGCTCGACCGGCAACGTCGCGTCGCCGACCTTGACGCCACCGTCGACGACGGGAACCTCCAGCAGGTTCATCGCGGGCGAGCCGATGAACCCGGCGACGAACACGTTGTCCGGGTGGTCGTACATGTGCCGGGGCGTGTCGACCTGCTGCAGCAGACCGTCCTTGAGGACCGCCACGCGGTCACCCATCGTCATGGCCTCGACCTGGTCGTGGGTGACGTAGACGGTCGTGATGCCGAGGCGGCGCTGCAGCGAGGCGATCTGGGTACGGGTCTGCACGCGCAGCTTGGCGTCCAGGTTCGACAGCGGCTCGTCCATGAGGAACACCTGCGGCTGACGCACGATCGCGCGACCCATGGCCACGCGCTGACGCTGGCCACCAGAGAGCGCCTTGGGCTTGCGGTCGAGGTACTGCTCGAGGTCGAGGATCTTGGCCGCCTCGACGACGCGGGTGCGGATCTCGTCCTTCGCGACGCCGGCGATCTTCAGGGCGAAGCCCATGTTCTCGGCCACCGACATGTGCGGGTAGAGCGCGTAGTTCTGGAACACCATCGCGATGTCCCGGTCCTTGGGCGCGAGGTTGGTGACGTCGCGCTCGCCGTTGCGGATCGCACCGCCGTTGACGTCCTCGAGGCCGGCGAGCATGCGCAGCGAGGTGGACTTGCCGCAGCCCGACGGGCCGACGAGGACGAGGAACTCGCCGTCGCCGATCTCGATGTCGAGTGCATCGACGGCGGGCCGTTCAGA
>JBKJTJ010000157.1:0-6112 GCA_046590855.1 Actinomycetota bacterium | reverse complement strand
GTCGGGGTTGGCGTTGTAGGCGTCGTTGACGACGGTGACGCCGTCGGGGCGGTCGGTGACCTCCATCCGCCACCGGCTGACCGGGCCGGCCGCCGACAGCGCGGCCGCCACGGCGTCACCGTCGTCAACGACGCCTACAACGCCAACCCCGACTCGGTCCGCGCCGCGCTCAAGGCCCTCGTCGGCATGGCCCGCGAGGGCCGCAGCTGGGCCGTGCTGGGCGAGATGCTCGAGCTGGGCGAGCAGTCGGTCGGCGAGCACGACGGCATCGGCCGGCTCGTCGTGCGGCTCGGCGTCGACCGTCTCGTCGTGGTCGGCAAGGGCGCGGCGGCGATGCACACCGGCGCCGTCATGGAAGGGTCGTGGGGTGAGGAGTCGGTGCTGGTGCCGGACGTCGAGGCGGCGCACGCGCTGCTGGCGGCCCAGCTGCGCCCTGGTGACGTCGTGCTGCTGAAGTCCAGCCGGGACGCCGGCCTGCGCCACCTCGGTGACCGGCTGGCGGGGGAGGGCGCGTGAAGGCCGTCCTCGCGGCTGCCGCGATCTCGCTGCTCGTCTCGCTGCTCGGCACCCCGCTGTACATCCGGTTCCTCGTCAAGCGCGCGTACGGGCAGTTCATCCGTGACGACGGCCCCACGTCGCACCACACCAAGCGCGGCACCCCGACCATGGGCGGCGCCGTCATCATCGGCGCTGCGCTGCTGGCGTACACCGGCGCCCACCTGGTCACCCTGCAGCCACCCACGGTCAGCGCCGTGCTGGTGCTGTTCCTGATGTCCGGCCTGGGGTTCGTCGGGTTCCTGGACGACTTCATCAAGATCCGCCAGCAGCGCAGCCTGGGGTTGCGCGCGGTGCCCAAGCTCATCGGGCAGTCGGTCGTTTCGATCCTGTTCGCCGTGCTGGTGCTGCGGTTCCCCAACCACGCGTTCCGCACCCCGGCCTCGACCCAGATCTCGTTCATCCGCGACACCCGCCTTGACCTCGCCTTCGCCGGCGGCGCCCTCGGTCTGGTGCTGTTCGTGATCTGGGCCTACCTGATGATCGCCGCGACGAGCAACGGGGTGAACCTCACCGACGGGCTGGACGGCCTCGCGACCGGCGCCAGCACGCTGGTGTTCGCCGCGTACGTGCTGATCGGCACCTGGCAGTCCAACCAGAGCTGCCAGAACCTGTCCAGCGACTCGCTCAGCTCGACGGCGCTGAAGTGCTACGAGGTGCGCGACCCCCGCGACCTGGCGGTGGTGGCCGCGTGCGTCATGGGGGCGTGCATCGGGTTCCTGTGGTGGAACGCCTCACCGGCCAAGATCTTCATGGGCGACACCGGCTCGCTGGCCCTGGGCGGGGCGCTCGCCGGCCTGGCGATCACCAGCCGCACCGAGATCCTGCTGCTGATCGTCGGCGGGCTGTTCGTCCTGATCACCCTCTCGGTCATCATCCAGGTCGGGTCGTTCAAGCTGACCGGCAAGCGGGTGTTCCGGATGGCCCCGCTGCAGCACCACTTCGAGCTCCTCGGCTGGGACGAGGTCACGATCGTGATCCGGTTCTGGATCATCGCCGGTCTGTTCGTCGCGCTCGGCCTCGGCGTCTTCTACGCCGAGTGGGTCGTGGGGTTGTGAGCCCCGACCCGGCTGGACCGACGGACCCGGCCGACTGGGCCGGTCGCGACGTCGTCGTCGCGGGCCTGGGCCGCAGCGGGTTCGCCGCCGCCGACGCGCTGCTCGAGCGCGGCGCCCGCGTGCTGGTCGTCGACGCCACCGACTCGCCGACCACCACCGAGCGCGGCGAGATCCTCGCGATCCTCGGCGCCGACGTACGGGTCGGGCCAGAGCACGTGGCGGTGCTGCCGCACCGGCCGGACCTGGTCGTCACCTCACCCGGATGGCGGCCCGACCAGCCGCTGCTCGCGGCCGCGGCAGCGGCCGGGGTGCCGGTGTGGGGCGAGGTCGAGCTGGCCTGGCGGCTGCGCCCCGCCGGCGCCGCCCCGTGGCTGACGCTGACCGGCACCAACGGCAAGACGACGACCGTGCGGATGCTGACCTCGATGCTGCGCGCCGCGGGCCTGCGGGCCGAGGCCGGCGGCAACGTCGGCACCCCGATGGTCGAGCTGGTGCAGCACCCCGACCCCTACGACGTCCTCGCCGTCGAGCTGTCCAGCTTCCAGCTGCACTGGCTGGCGTCCGACCGCGAGAACTCGATCTCGGCTCAGGCCAGCGCGGTGCTGAACATCGCCCCGGACCACGTGGACTGGCACGGCTCGCTCGAGGCATACACCCGCTCGAAGGGTGAGATCCACCAGCGCACCCAGCGGTCCTGCGTCTACAACGTGCAGGACCCCGTCACCGAGCAGCTGGTGCGCGACGCGGACGTCCAGGATGGTTGCGTCGCAACGGGTTTCACCCTGGGTGTTCCCTCGGTCGGCATGATCGGGGTGGTCGACGACGTGCTCGCCGACCGCGCCTTCGTGGCCGAGCGGCGCACCTCGGCCGCCGAGCTCGGCACCCTCGCCGACGTGCAGGGCGCCGCACCCACGCTGGCGCCGCACCAGGTCGCCAACGCGCTCGCGGCCGCTGCGCTGGCCCGTGCCCACGGCGTCCCGCCCGCCGCGGTCCGCGACGGCCTGCGCGGTTTCGTCCCCGACCCGCACCGGATCGCGCACGTCGCGGACGTCGCCGGCGTGGCGTTCGTCGACGACAGCAAGGCGACGAACCCGCACGCCGCGGCGGCCGCGCTGTCGGCGTACGAGGGCGTGGTGTGGGTCGCCGGGGGAGTCCTCAAGGGTGCGGACGTCGAGGACCTGGTGCGCACCAACGCCTCTCGGCTGCGGGCGGCCGTGCTGCTGGGCCGCGACCGGGCGCTGATCGCCGAGGCCATCGCGCGACACGCACCGGATGTCACCGTCGTCGTGGTCGACAGCGCCGAGACTGGGGTCATGGACCACGTCGTGCAGACCGCCGCTGCCCTCGCGCGTCCCGGCGACACCGTGCTGCTCGCGCCCGCGGCCGCGTCGACGGACATGTTCCGCGACTACGCCGAGCGCGGTGACGAGTTCGCGGCGGCGGTGCGCCGGCTCGGCCGGGCCGGTTCGTAGCCGTGGCCGGCACCACCACCTCGACCGCAGCCCGGTCGTCCAGCAGGTCCGCCAACCGGTCCGCCGGTTCGCCCGCCGACAAGGCGCGGGTGGCCGGCACCCGACGTCCGGTGCGCCCCACCGGCCTGCAGCGCCACCTGCCGGCGCTGAGCCGGCTCGACTCCCCGGTCACCACCTACTACCTCCTGCTCGGTGCGACGCTGCTGCTGCTGGTGATCGGCCTGGTCATGGTGTTCTCGGCGTCAGCGGTCACCTCACTGGACAAGAGCGGCTCGGTGTTCACGGTGTTCCGCAGCCAGCTGGTGTTCGCGGTGCTGGGTCTGCCGTTGATGGCACTCGCGGCGCGGCTGCCGATCAAGGCGTGGAAGGCGCTCGGCTGGCCCGCCGTCGTCCTCACCCTGGTCGCCCAGCTGATGGTGTTCTCGCCGCTCGGGGTCAGCGTCAACGGGAATCGCAACTGGATCGCTGTCGCCGGTATGCGGATCCAGCCCAGCGAGGCGCTGAAGCTGGCGCTCGTCGTCTGGGGAGCTGCGGTGCTCGTGCGCAAGCGCCCGCTGATCCAGCAGTGGAAGCACGCAGTGATCCCGCTGCTGTTCCCCGTCGGCGCCCTGGCCCTGCTGCTGGTGCTTGTCGGTCACGACCTCGGCACCGCCATGATCCTGCTGCTCATCCTCGCCGCCCTGGTCTTCGCGGCCGGCGCACCGGCGCGGATGTTTCTCTCGGCCGGTGCGGTGATGACCGGGCTGGTAGCCGCCCTCGTGCTCACCAGCCGCAACCGGATGGACCGCATCGGGGCCTGGATCGGCGGCACCTGCACCGACAAGCTCGGCACCTGCCTGCAGCCGATCCACGGCAAGTACGCGCTCGCCGACGGTGGCTGGTGGGGCGTCGGACTCGGCGCCAGCCGAGAGAAGTGGTCGTGGCTGCCCGAGGCGAACAACGACTTCATCTTCGCGATCATCGGCGAGGAGCTGGGGCTGCCCGGCACCCTCGTCGTCCTCGGGCTGTTCCTGGTGCTCGGGTACGCGTGCTTCCGGCTGGTCAGCCGCACCGACGACCTGTTCGTCCGGATCGCTACCGCTGGTGCGATGGCCTGGCTGCTCGGCCAGATGCTCGTCAACGTGGGCGCCGTGATCGGGATGCTGCCCGTCATCGGCGTCCCCCTGCCGCTGGTCTCCTCCGGCGGCTCGGCGCTGATCACCTCGATGGTCACCCTCGGCATGCTGATGTCGTTCGCCCGACGAGAGCCCGGCGCACCCGAGGCGCTGCACACGCGGGTCGGCGTCGTCCGCCGCTCCCTCGCCGTGCTGCCGGGGTCGCTGTCGCGCTCGCTGCCCGCGCCCGCGGCGTCCCGCCGCCGTCGAGCGGCCCGGTCGTGAGCCTCGCGGTGCTGCTGGCTGGCGGTGGCTCGGCCGGCCACGTCTCGCCGCTGCTCGCCCTCGCTGACTGCCTGCGCCGCCGCGACCCGGCGACGTCGATCACCGCGCTGGGCACGGCGCAGGGCCTGGAGGCACGGCTGGTGCCCGAGCGCGGGTACCCGTTCCTGACCGTCCCCAAGGTGCCGATGCCGAGGCGTCCCGGCGCCGACCTCGCCCGGCTCGGTCACCGGCTGGGTGCGGCGGTCAGCGCCGCCGGCGCCGCGATCGAGAGCTCCGGGGCGGACGTCGTCGTCGGCTTCGGCGGCTACGTCAGCGCGCCGCTGTACCTGGCCGCCCGCCGGCGCGGCGTCCCGATCGTCATCCACGAGCAGAACCCGCTGCCGGGCCTGGCCAACAAGCTGGGGGCGCGCTTCACGCCGTACGTCGCGGTCAGCTTCGCGGGCACCCCGCTGCCGCACGCCGTGCACACCGGCATGCCGCTGCGCCCCGAGATCAGCCGGCTGCGGCGTGAGGAGGTGCGCGAGAGCGCCTTCGCGGCGCTCGGCCTGGATCCCACCCGGACGACGCTGCTCGTCACCGGCGGCTCGCTGGGCGCCCAGCGGCTCAACGAGACCTTCGGCGCGGCCGCTCGCGACCTGCTCGCCGCCGGTGTCCAGGTGCTGCACGCGAGCGGTCTGGGCAAGGACGTGCCGCTCGACCTCGGTGACGCGGACGGGGCCGCGGGCGGCCCGGCGTACGTCGTCGTCCCGTACCTCGACCGGATCGAGCTGGCGTACGCCGCCGCCGACCTCGTGGCCTGCCGCGCCGGCGCCAACACCGTGTGCGAGCTGACCGCCGTCGGACTGCCCGGCGCCTACGTGCCGCTGCCGGTCGGCAACGGCGAGCAGCGGCTGAACGCCGAGCCGGTGGTGGCCGCCGGGGGCGGCCTGCTGGTCGCGGACGCGGACTGCACACCCGACTGGGTGCGCAGCACCCTCGTGCCGCTGCTGGGCGACCGGGCCGCGCTGGAGTCCATGGCCGGGTCGGCTGCCGCCCTCGGGGTGCCGAACGCCGACGAGCGGCTGGCCGACCTGGTGCTGGCCGCGGTCGACGGCGCCCCGGCGAGCGTCGCGGCGGCCCCAGCGGGCCGCGCGTGAGCGACAGCCCGGTGCTCGTGCCGGCGGCCGCTGACCTGGCACCGGTGCACTTCATCGGCATCGGGGGAGCGGGGATGTCGGGGATCGCCCGCATCATGCTCGCCCGGGGCATGGCCGTCAGCGGCAGCGACGCCAAGGACTCGGCGCTGCTCACCGCGCTGCGCGCGGAGGGCGCCCGGGTGCACCTGGGCCACGACCCGGCGCACCTGGCCGGCGCGCGCACGGTCGTCGCGAACTCGGCGATCCGCGCGAGCAACCCCGAGCTCGCCGCCGCCCACGAGCAGGGACTCGTGGTGCTGCACCGCTCGCAGGCGCTCGCCTCGCTGGCACAGGGTCACCGCGTCGTCGCCGTCGCCGGCACCAACGGCAAGACCACGACCACGTCGATGCTCACCGTGACGCTGCAGCACGCCGGCCTCGACCCGTCGTTCTCGATCGGCGGCGAGCTCACCGAGAGCGGCACCAACGCCCACCACGGCAGCGGCGACGTCTTCGTCCTCGAGGCGGACGAG
>JBKJTJ010000054.1:0-4404 GCA_046590855.1 Actinomycetota bacterium | reverse complement strand
CGTGCCAGACCGCGCGCAGCACGCGCAGCAGGTACGCCGCGGCCAGCGCGGTGCCCACCACGGCGAGCACCGCGAGGGTCTTCCAGAACGCGCCGTCGCGCCACGAGCCGTAGACGGTGAGGATCTCGCCCCAGAACCCGGCGAGGCCGGGCAGCCCCAGCCCGGCGACGCAGCCGAGCGCGAGCAGTCCCCCGAGGCGCGGCGACCGGTCGCGCAGCCCGCCGCCGATGTCGGCGAGCCGGGCGCTGGCGAACCGGTCCTTCAGCCCGCCCGCGACGACGAACAGCAGGCCGGTGATCACCCCGTGCGCGACGTTCGCGAACAGCGCGCCCTGCAGCCCCTGCGGGGTGCCGGTGGCGATGCCGAGCGCCACGAAACCCATGTGCGCCACTGACGAGAAGGCGACGAGCCGTTTGAGGTCGCGCTCGACCAGGCACGCGAGACCTCCCCACAGGATGCCGACCACACCGAGCACCGCGAGGGTCGGCGCCACCGCCGCGAACCCAGCTGGCACCACCGGGACGACGACCCGCACCAGCCCGTACGTGCCCATCTTCAGCAGCACCCCGGCGAGCAGCACCGACCCGACGGTCGGGGCGGCGGTGTGGGCCGGGGCGAGCCAGGTGTGCAGCGGCCAGATCGGCACCTTGACGGCCAGTCCCCCGACCAGCAGCGCGGCCGCCACGACCTGGGTCGTGCGCCCCATCCCCGCCCCGTGCGCCGCGGTCAGCGCGACGATGTCGCTGGTGCCGGCAGTCAGGGTCACCAGCAGCAGCCCGGCCAGCATCACGGCCGAGCCGAGGGCGGTGTAGAGGACGAAGCGCGCGGCCGCGTCGTGCCGGACGGCGGGCTCGTGCGCGTCGCCCCACCAGCGGATCACCGCCCACATCGGCACGAGCACCACCTCGAACGCGACGAAGAAGAGCAGCAGGTCCGAGGCCGTGAACGTCGCGAGCGCCCCGCCCTCGACGACCAGCAGGCAGACCACCAGCGAGCGCACCGACCCCCCGGACGGCGCCTCGCGCGCGGTCAGCAGGGTGACCGCCAGACCCAGGCCGGCGGTCAGCAGCACGAGCGGCGCGCTGACGCCGTCGAGCACCAGGTGCAGCCGGACGCCGATCGAGGGGATCCACGCAGCGTCGAGCTCGAGCACCGGCGTGCCGGTCGACCACGGGCGGGCGGCGAGGGTCAGCACCGCGACCCCCAGCGTCACGGCGCTGGCGGCGACCCCGACCGAGGGGGCCAGGTGCTCGCCGACGGCGCGCGGCAGCAGCAGCAGCGCGACGGCGGCGCCGAGCGGGACGGCGAGCAGCAAGAGCAGCAGCAGGCTCACCGCAGTCCCACCCCCGCGACGGCGACGACGACGGCACCGACGGCGACCCAGGTGAGGTAGCCGGTCGTGCCGCCGGTCTGGGTGCGGCGCAGCGCCCATCCCGCGCCGCGCGCCGACGCGGCCGCACCGCGGACGTAGGCGTCGACCACGTCGCGGTCGCCCGCCGCCACCAGCCGGGCCAGGGCCCGCACCGGCCGGACGACGACCGCCCGGGTGGCCGCGTCGACGCCGAAGCCGGTCGCCATCGCCCCGCGCAGACGGGGCGCGAGGGCCAGCGCCGGGTCGGGCCGGGCCCGCGCGACGAGAGCGGTGGCGACGACTCCGATCAGCGACAGGCCGGCGGCGAGGCCACCGGTGACGGCGGACAGGTGCACCGCACCGGGGACGACCGGCCCCAGCAGCAGCAGGCCGCCGAGCGATGCCGGCACGGCCAGCAGCACCAGCGGCACCAGCATCGCGACCGGCACCGGCTCGACCACCTCGACGGCGACGGGGCCGGACACGCCGACCTCGGGTGGGCGCAGGTCACCGTCCGCGGCCCGCTCGGCGCCGCCGTCCGCGCTGACCACGGCCAGCTCGGCCGGGACGTCGACGGCCCCATCTCCACCGTCGGCACCCAGCTCACGCGAGCCGAGGACGACGAGCAGCCAGGTGCGTGTGGCGTAGACCGCGGTCACCAGCCCGGTCACCAGCCCGACGACGAGCACCAGGTGGCCGGTCCAGCCACCGGCCTCCTCGGCGGCGCCCAGGACGGCCTCCTTGCTCCAGAAGCCCGACAGCGGAGGCAGCCCGGCGAGCGAGGCGAGCCCGATCGTGAAGACGACGGTCACCAGGGGCGCTCGCCGCCACGAGCCGGCGAGCCCGGCCAGCGACGTCGTGTGCACCTGGTGCGCGAGGGCGCCCGCCGCGAGGAACAGCAGCGCCTTGAACCCCGCGTGCGAGAGCAGGTGCAGCACCGAGGGCGCCGAGCCGAGGTCGGCGGGGGTGACCGCGATGGCCGCCAGCAGGTAGGCGACCTGGCTGATCGTCGACCACGCGAGCACCCGCTTGAGGTCGTCCTGGGCCAGGGCCGCGAGCGCGGCACCGAGCATCGACACCGACGCGACCACGGCGAGGGTGGCGCGGGCGGGCGTCGCCGTGGCGACCAGCGGCAGCAGGCGAGCCAGCACGTAGCCCCCGGCTGCGACCATGGTCGCCGCGTGGATCAGGGCCGAGACCGGGGTCGGGCCCTCCATCGCGTCCGGCAGCCAGGTGTGCAGCGGGAACTGGGCCGACTTGCCGACGACGCCCGCGACGAGCAGCAGGACTGCGGCGGTGCGGGTGGCGGGCGAGAGAGCGGCCAGGGTCTCGGCCTGCAGCAGCACCGTGATGCTCGTGGTGCCGGCGCCCGCGAGCAGGACGACGATGCCGAGGACGAAGCCGACGTCCCCGACCCGGGTGGTGAGGAACGCCTTGACCGCCGCGCGCCGCGCCGCCTCGCGCTGGCTGTCGTGACCGACGAGCAGGTACGAGCACAGGCCCATGACCTCCCACCCGACCAGCAGCAGGAGCAGGTCGTCGGCCTGCACCACGAGCAGCATCGCCGCGGTGAACAGCGACACGGTCGCGGCGTACGCCCGGTAGCGCGGGTCGTGGTGCTGGTAGGCGGTCGAGTACACCTGCACGCACATCGCGACGACGCCCACCATGACCGCGACGACGGCGCTGAGCCGGTCGGCGCGCAGGTCCAGGCTCACCGCGCCCGCGCCCGTCGGCACCGGGCCGAGCAGGGTGATCCCGGTCGTGACACCACCGGCGACGAGCTCGGCCAGCGCCGCCACCAGCGCGCCCGCGGCGCCGACGACGGCCACCGCAGCGGCCGGACGGCGGGCGCCGCGCGGCACGAGCAGTCCGACCACGGCGGCGAGCGCCGGTAGGACCACCACCAGGCGCGCGGTCACAGCACGTCCCGGGCCTCGGACAGCGCGGTGGCGCCGCGCAGGTCGACGTCCCCGCGGCGGCGGAACAGCAGCAGCACCACGGCCAGGGCCACGCCGACCTCGGCTGCCGCGACGGTGACGACGAACACGGTCAGCACCTGGCCCGAGTGCAGGGCGTCGCCGTACGCCGCGTCGAACGTCACGAGCAGCAGCGCGGCGGCGTTGAGCACCAGCTCGACCCCCACCAGCACCAGCACCGCGTTGCGCCGGGCGAGGACGCCGTAGACGCCGGTGCCCGCCAAGAGCGACGCGAGCACCACCGGGAGCGCCAGGTGCATCAGTCGGCGTCCGGCTGGGGTGCCGCGGTGCGCTCGCGGGACAGGACGAGGGCGGCGACGAGGGCGGCGAGCAGCAGCAGCGACAGCACCTCGAACGGCAGCACCCACGAGCCGAACAGCGACCGGGCCAGGGGCTGGGACGCCGAGCGCGCGGCGTCGACGTCGACGACCCGGCCGCGCACCGCCGTCAGCAGCACCGCGCCGAGCAGCCCGGTGGTGCCGGCCGCGACGACGCCGGCCGCAAGGCGCTGCTGCCAGGACGAGTCGAGGTCGGCCGAGCGCCCGATGGGGGCGCGGGTGAGCATCAGCGCGAACAGCACGAGAACGACGATCGCCCCGACGTAGACCAGCACCTGCACCAGCGCGACGACCTCGGCGCCCAGCACGAGGTAGCAGCCGGCCAGCGCGCCCAGCGCGGTGACCAGCCACAGCGCGGCGTGCACCACCTGCCGGCTGACCACGGCGAGCACCCCGGACGACGCGGCCACCACGCCGAGCAGCGCGAACAGCACGTCGCGAGCGCTCACGCCGGGGCCGGTGGGGTGGCCGCCCGCCGCGGGGGCTTCTGGGCGGCCGCGACCTCCTTGGGCGTCGCGGCGGACGCGTCGGCCGCGACCGGCGGCGGCACGGTCGGCATCCACGCGCCGAGCCGGTCCTTGTCGTGCATCAGGTCGCGGATGTCGAGCTCGGCGTACTCGAACTCCGGCGACCAGTGCAGCGCGTCGAACGGGCAGACCTCGATGCAGATGCCGCAGTACATGCAGAGCGAGAAGTCGATGTCGAAGCGCTCGAGGACGTTGCGGGTGCGCTCGCG
>JBKJTJ010000007.1:0-12095 GCA_046590855.1 Actinomycetota bacterium | reverse complement strand
GACGTCAGTCCTCGATGGCTTGGTAGACGACCGCGCGGAAGTCGGCCTCGGGCAGGTCGAAGCCGACCATGTGCTGCGTCATGAGCACGCCGACGATCTCCTCGACCGGGTCGACCCAGAAGTAGGTCTTGGCTGCACCGGCCCAGCCGAACTCGCCGACAGAGCCCGCCAGCGCGCTCTGGCCGACGTCCATCGCGACGCGGGAGCCGAGGCCGAACCCGTAGCCGGGCGCTGCAACTCCGCCGAGGGTGTACGGGAGCAGCGTCGGCGCGAGGTGGTTGGTGTGCATGAGCTCGAGCGTCTTGCGGCCGAGGATGCGGGTGCCGTCCTCGGCCTTGCCCGTGAGCAGCATGTTCGCGAACCGCAGGTAGTCCGAGCCGGTGCCGAACAGGCCGTGGCCACCGCGCTGGAAGACGTCCGGGGTGTCGCTCGGGTAGGTCGCGTCCACCTCCCGGCGGCCGAGGTCGCCCGTGGCGAAGGCGATCGCGAGCTTGGTGAACGTCATGTCCTTGCCGACGATGTCCGGGAGGCCGTACATGGCGGCGAGACGACCACGCTCCGACTCCGGCACGCCAAAACCCGTATCGGTCATACCGAGCGGCCCGAACAGGCGCTCCGAGAGGAACTCCCCGAGCTTCTGGCCCGAGATCACCTCGATCAGGCGGGCCGCGACGTCGATGCCGACGCTGTAGTGCCACTGCGTTCCGGGCGCGAAGGCCAGCGGAAGCGTGGCGACCTCGTCGACGAACTGCTCGAGGGTACGCGTCGGGTCGTTGCCGATCCGCTTCTGGCGGTACTGCTCCGCGACCGGGAAGTCCTCGAGGAAGTCGTAGGTGAGCCCGCTGGTGTGGCTCATCACGTCGCGGACCTGCATCGGGCGGAGCAGCGACTGGTCCTCGAGCGTCCCGCCCGGCCCGGCGATCTTCGTCGCCGCGAAGGCCGGGATCCACTTGGCGACCGGGTCGACGAGCTGGAATTTCCCCTCTTCGAACAGGGTCATCAGCGCGGTGCAGATGATCGGCTTGGTCATCGAGTACAGGCGGTAGATCGTGTCCTCCGCGAGGGGCACACCGGCCTCGCGGTCCTGCCAACCGATGCACTCGGAGTGGACGAGCTGCCCGCGGCGCGACACCAACGTCGTGAAGCCGGCGTACCCGCGCTCGTCGACGTACTTCTGCAGCGCGGGCCCGATCAGCTCGAGGCGGTCGGCGCTCATCCCCACCGAATCGGGGGACGTGAGCCGCGGTTCGACCAGGGTCATCTTGGATCTCCTTTGAGCGGGACTGGTGCCGAACGTACGCCTGGGTCCTGCTGGACCACGTTGCGCAGGTGGAACGTCACGATCGTATGGTCGAACACGACGTCAAGTAGCAGTGGATAGCACTGGGTATCACCGGCCCGACCTCACGCTCAGGTAGGCCAAGAACGGCTTGAGACGGGGGTGGCTTACACGTCTGTCGTGACGTCACGACGGGTGGTTCCAACAGGCACCCTGAACATGCAACACCGGTTCGGCAACGCTGCTCACCGTAAACACCGAGGAGCAGGTCACCGACACGCACGTCACCGCGCACCTTCCAGCCGATGAACCTGTCCCCGACGACCTGCGTGCCACGCGCCGGAACCCGCATTCCCTGAATCACGACGAATCTATTCTGTCCTGCCTCCACACGATCGGCGAAGAGTGGCATCACTGGTACGCCGTTCGTGACCTGGACGCGATCGCGGCGATGCCCGGGTAATGATCGGCAGTGCCCAGGTTTGCCCTGCCTCTGCGTCACTTCCCCGCGAAGGCCCGTCCGGCCTTGTACGCGAGTTGGGTCAGGCTCAAGGATGGCTAACGGGCAGATCCTGGCCGGCAATAGGCGCGGATCCGCTCCGGTCCGATCCGGTCCGTCAGGCCGCGGGCCAGTCGACTGCCAGGGTGACCTCGGTGGACTTGACCAGGACGATAACGGGGCTGCCCTCGGCCACGCCCAGGTCGGCGACGGCCTCGCGGGTGATGGAGGAGGTGATCACCTGACCCCCGCCATCGAGAGCGACCTTGACCACCGCCATAGCCTCGCCCTGCTGGATCGAGGTCACGGTGCCGGCGAGCTGGTTTCGGGTGGACAAGCGCATGGTCTGACTCCTTGGGTGGTCCGTGGTGACCCCTTGACCGTACGGAGCGTCTGCCGCGGTGTCACCCGCAGCCGAGGGTGCGGAGGAGTATCCGCCTTTGCCGCGATGATCGCGCCACGCTCCGCTGCAACGTCTGGTGGGGCCTTGGGTGTTGGCGCCTGTTGTTCCTCTCACTGGCCCATGACGCCCCCCTTGGGGTCACGCCGAGGCGAGTACCGCAGCCACGGCGCGTTCTGCCGAGGCCAGCGCCCCCTCCACATGCCCGGGGCTGTCCGCACTGGTCTCCGTGGTGGCCCAGTGCAGTCGGCCGGCCATGGCCGGCCGGGCCAGCAGCGGGTGACCAAACAGGTGGTATTCCCCCAGGTGCTCCACCCCGGTCGGCGAGGTCCAGGTCTGTGTCCGCCAGTCCTGCACGAGCACCTGGCGGGGGCTCGCGGCCTTGAGCCCGAACATCCGCACGAGTTGCGCGACGACGTCGTTCGCCTCGATCGCGGGGCTCCCGGCGTGGCTGGGGGCGAAACCGAACAGTGCTGCCGGCGAGCCGTCGGCGCCGCACAGGTCGTGCAGCTCCCTGAGCGGGCCGACATGGCTGACGCCCGAGCCGGCGAGCCCAGCCTCGCGCCAGAACGGCGAGTCGTACTGGGCGACGACCTTGGTCATGTTGCCCATCCAGACCGGGGTGCGTGCCGCGAGGGCGCGGACGTCGGGCTCGAGGTCGGGTAGGTCGATCACTGCGACCGCGAGCGCGGGCGGCACGGCCAGCACCACGTGCTCGGCGAGCAGAGCCCGCCCGGTGAGCTCCACCCGCACCGCCGTGGTGCTGCGGTCTGCCCGCACGCCGACAACGGGGCTGCCAAGCCGCACCGTGCCCTCAGGCAGCTCTGCGGCGCGCGCCTCCGCCAGCGTCTGCGCCCCGTCGCTGAAACGGAAAGCCGGTACGTCGACGGGGTTGCCTTGCATCGGCCGCGCGCCCTGCGGGTCGTCGTAGACCGCGTCCCCCGCCAGGTGCTGGGCGTGGGTCTGCAGGCCCAGCCACTCGACCAGGGCAGCCACACGGCGCTCTCCCGCCCAGAACCACGACGCCCCAAGGTCCAGGCGACTGCCGTCGTCGGCGGCCGCGGACAGCAGCCGGCCTCCGACCCGGCCGCGGGCCTCCAGGCATTGCACGCGCAGACCGGCGGCGACCAGGGCGGCGGTGGCGCTGAGCCCGGCGATGCCGGCTCCGACCACGACGACGTCGACACGGTCCGAGGTCATGCGGGACATCCCATGCGCACAGGTAATCAGGCGGCAGGCCCCGCCGCTGAACAAGGTCCACCCACGCCAGCCACGCGCGCGACCGGCGGCGCCGCGGGGCGCAAAGTGGTCAGGCGGCCGTGACCTCAGCGAGGGAAGGGTCGTCTCGAAGTCCCGGTCGTGTGCGGCACCCTCTCGCAGCGTCCCGGTCGTCCGGGTGGCAGGCCAGGAGATCCCGCAGACCCCAGGCGCCGAGCAGGACGGCGAAGATGACGCCGCGGAAGACCCAGGACCCAGGCGCCGAGCAGGACGGACGACGTCGACCAGCGCTGCTCAGGACTTGCCCTCGGCGCCCCCGTGAGTCCCCGGCTCGCGGGCGTGCCTGTGCGTCGAGTGGCGGTCGACAGGCATGTCGACTTGCGTGGCGCCTCGGGCCATCGGGGGACGGTAGCGGCGGTCGGGCAACCTCGCTGGCGGACACCAGCTCAGCTCTTCGCGGTGCATCCTCATCCGCCGTGTTGGGCGCAGGAGGACGACATGCGACAGTCATTTCACCGCGTAGGCGGCCGTGCCCCACCGTCACGAGGGCGGCAGCGAGGTGGACGCCAACCAGCCGCGCTGCCAGGCCGAGGGCTTGTCCGCGTTCGTGCGTAAGGACCTGAACTACGTGATGGTGCGGTGAGGTCTTCTCGTCCGTAGCGCCACCGAAGGTAAAGCACCCGGGGCGACGACCGCTGGCTCGCACATTGCACGGGGTAACAGCGCGGGACCGTAACTGCGGGCCACCCCGACACAGGATGATCTCCTGGTGAAGCTCAAGCTCGACCTCCATGACATCTACAACCGCAGCGGCGAGATCGACCGTGCGCTGCGAGATGTGATCGACGAAGCTCGCCGCATCAAGGCGAAGACCGTGGAGATCATTCCAGGCAAGGGGTCGGGTGCGCTCAAGAAGCACGTCCTGAAGTTCCTCGATCAACCGGACATCAAGGTCCTTTACCACCGGGTCGAGAAGGACAGCGACAACTTCGGTCGGATCTTCGTCCACTTCAAATGGAAGTGACGTGAACATCGCTCTTCCGTCGCGTTCATCCGCCGTCAGCTGGCTCGGGCGGAAGACGGCGAAGGCGTGTCCCAAGCGGTCGTCGACATGCGTAGCGGGCGTGCCATCGGCCTGATGTGGGTGGCCCTGCGGCCTCAGGCCCACGTCGGCGGACTTGGTTACTGGATCGTGCCGGGCCAGCGGGGTCGGGGAGCGGCGACGTCTGCTGTGCGATTGGTCGTCCCATGGGCGCTGGACGTCTTGGACCTGCGGCGCATCGAGGCGTGGGTCGAGCCGGAGAACTTTGCCTCTGCTCGTGTGCTGCGCAGCGCTGGCTTCAAGCAGGAGGGTCGGCTCCGCAACTTCCTCAGCGGTCCAGGCGGGTCGTCCGACGTGTTGGTGTTCTCCGTCATCTCTAGTCGTAGGTGACTGGGCGCTTCCGCTACCGGGCGCTGGCGTACCGAGGTCGAGCGGCACGGCCTGTGCAGGGCAACGCACGCGGCTAGCCGGCCTTCCTGACTGCCGAGACGCGCCTTCCACCCTCGGAGCAAGCGCGCTACCGTCGCCCGCGTGCGGGTCTATGTGCAGGAACCACGAAGCCGAGTGCGTCGGATCGGTGAGGTGGTCTCATACGTCCTCGCGAGTGCGGCCGCGGCCGGTGCAGCTTTTGGGCTGTTCGTCGCAATGAGCGCTTCCAGCGCTTCGAACCGCGCTAACAACCCGTTCGCCGACTTCGGTATTGCCTTCGGCTGGGCGCTTCTCATCGTCATGACGCTTCTCGCGTTGCTGTTGTTCGCGGTCGGTCGCTTGTTGCGGCGGCGCTGAGCGCGAGTCAGGCTGCCTGGGCAGGCGTTGGGAGCGCGCCTCGCGAACATAGCCGGCCTTCGTCGCGTTGCTGAACTTCGGCATAGCCCCACGGCGTGACCCAGCATCCCCTGCAGGCTGACCCGTGGCGGCGGTACGGGGTGCGCCCATTGCCTCGGGGTTAGTCCACCCTCCCCGACAAGGGAACCTGCGGGATGCACTGGTCGCAGCCGACGTACGAGTTGGACGGGCGTCCCGCTCGGGCGTGTCGTGTTGCGTGCTTATTTTGCGGTTGACGACGACAGGGGCTTGGCTGGCGCCTGAATCTTGACGATGAACGCTATTTTAGACACCGACTTCACAGTCCTCATGAGCGGAGCCTCAGTGATCCTGGACTTCGGATGCTGGTCGCCGGGGGAGCGCTACGCCATCCGCGTCATCGCCGGCCTCGCGCGCGCGTCTTTTGCCTTGGAGTACGTCGAGGTCGCCGAGACAGTTCGCCGTGCACGGTGTGACAAGCGGTGGTTGGAGTCGCCAGAGACCACGTTCGCCATGTCGGGCGCAGACCACGACCGCTTCGTGTCGCTGTGTCAACCGCCGACGGCCGACGAGCTCGCTTACGGTCCCGTTCCAGAACCGCCGGGCTTATGTCAGACGTGGGCCCAGTGGGCGAGTCAGCGCTGGCCGACGCTGCCGGTCCTGGACCCGCAGCCGTCTGCGGTCAAGGACACCTGGCTACCGAATAAGGTGCGCCCATCCGCCTCGGCCCACGCTTGATCGCCTGCAGACCGCCTGCCCCTATGTCCCTTGCGCGATCTAGGCACGGGAGGCAGTGTCGACCCGGTGACGTCAAGTGATCTCTGGGACGCTGACACCGCCGCCAGGTATGACGACCCTTCCGCGCCGATGTTCAGCGCCGAGGTGCTGAACCTGACCGTCGACTTCCTCAGTGACCTCGCCGGGCAGGGCCGGGCGCTGGAGTTCGCCATCGGCACCGGTCGGGTGGCAGTCCCGCTGGCCGACCGCGGGATCAGCGTCCAGGGCATCGAGCTGGCGCAGCCCATGGTCGACCAGCTACGCCGCAAGGCCTCCCCCGACGAGATCCCCGTCGCGATCGGCGACATGGCGACAACGCGTATCGACGGCGCGTTCACGCTCGTCTACCTGGTTTACAACACCATCGGGAACCTCCGCACCCAAGACGAGCAGGTCGCCTGCTTTCGAAACGCCGCCCGCCATCTACGTCCCGGCGGCCATTTCGTCATCGAGCTCTGGGTCCCGGGCATTCGACGGTTTCCGCCAGGACAAGCAGCCGTCCCCTTTGAAGTCAGTGAGCGGCACACCGGCTTCGACACCTACGACATGACCACCCAGCAGGGCACCTCGCACCACTTCTCCCGGCTGGAGGACGGCAGCCACCGGTACTCGACCAGCAACTTCCGGTACATCTGGCCGGCCGAGTGCGACCTGATGGCCAAGCTCGCCGGATTGCAGTTCACCGGCCGGTGGGCCGACTGGGACCGGTCACCCTTCACCTCCGACAGCCCGAGTCACGTCTCTGTCTGGCGCAAGCCAACCGAGGCAACCTGAATCGCAAAGGAAGTGCGTCGGCGGGCTGAGGAGAAAGACCGAGCACCGGCTGAGTAGCCGAGGCACCCACGTCAGCACTCTCGGCAAGGTGCCCCATTCCCCCGCGTGCCGGGCGCACTCCTTCGGCTCCACAATGACGCGCTGCTCCAACGGACAATCCAGCGTGACGACGAACCTGGGATCAGAGCCCTCGCTGTCTAGGACCCCGGTAAGACGCCCCAGAGCGCAGCCACGTGCCGACTGTCGGTTCCGCAGCACCTGCCGATGACGTCGAGCGTCGGCACCTTGCCCCGCAGAGTGCTCGCCGAGGACGACAGCAGGCCGATGTCGCCGGTGTCTAGGACCTCCATCTCGTCGAGCTCGGCGTGCGACATCGTCGAGGCGTTCGGTCGCAAGAACAGGAGCCGCTGCTGCCAGGCACCGCCGTCCAGGGCAGGCAGCACGTGCGTCGGGTGGGCACAATTCACGCCGTACCAGTCCGCCGGCGCTTCAGCCTCCAGCCGACCCAGCGTTGCCGCCAGGGTGCTGCCGTCGGGCAGCAGCCCGTCGGTCTCGACCGTGAACGAGATCGCCACCGGCAGCCCGGAGTCCCGAGCGGCGCGCACCACCCCGATCCCCTCGGCCGGCCCGGTAATCGTCATCGCGTGCACCAGGTCGGCACCAGCGGCGGCGAACGATCGCACCTGCGCGGCGTGGTACTCGGCAGCCTCGTCCGGGTCCTCGCCGCCCGCCAGGTATCCGTCGCCACGGGGTCCGACGACGCCGCTGACCAGCGAGCTGTCGAGCCCGGACGCCGTCGCACCCCGCCGCGCCAGGCCGACCGCGGCACGGTTGGCGCGGTCCAGGCCGTCTGCGTTGTAGCCGAGCACCTGGCCCCAGTCGGGGTTGGCGCGCCAGGTCGGCGTCTCCACCAGCAGACCGGCGCCTGCGGCGGCCGCGATCGCGGCGTACCCGGCGTAGTAGCGCTCGAGCACGGCGACACCGTCGGCGTTCTCGACGAGCGGGAACGAGGCAAACTCCGGGAGGTCGATTCCGTAGTTGAAGATCAGATCAGTCTCGAGACCGCCGTCGGTCACCCACGTCGAGCCCGCAAGCAGGTCAGACCCCGTCATGGCTGACGTAGAAGCTTCATCTCGGGCACCTCAATCCAGTCTCCGTCCCAAGCACGACGCTACGCGGGCGTTGCCGAACCTGTCTACGAAGCTCGAGGCACGCGGGTGCTGGATCGCCGTGTCTCTCACAACCCTCCTGCGGCACCAACTGGCCGTGGTCAGGCAGCGTCCTACCCCCGCCAGTCGACCTCGGGCCGCCTGATCTCCGCCGGTCGCGCGTTCAGTCCCGTTCGGCCCCTGGCTGGGCTAGCCCTAGCCTCACTCTGTGACCCAGGACCCCGCGGCCCAGGCGTGGCGGCAGGACGCCCACCTGGTCCGTTTCGACTGGGGACCGGTCGGGGCGGAACGCATCTCCCACGGCGCAGCCGTTGTCGTCGTCGATGTCCTGTCGTTCACCACCTCCGTGTCCGTGCTTGTCGAGCGCGGGACCCGGGTCTACCCGAGTGGCTGGCGCGACGTCAGGGCGCAGGAGGTGGCGACGACGTCCGGGGCGGCGCTTGCGGTCGGCCGTCGCGAGGTCACGGCCGACGCCCCGTGGTCGCTCTCCCCGGCTGCGCTGCGGCGAGCGCCCGCCGTCGAGCGCCTGGTCCTGCCGTCGCCGAACGGCTCCGCGATAGCAGCTACGGCAACCGGCCTCGTCCTTGCTGCCTGCCTGCGCAACGCCGCGGCCGTCGGCCGATGGCTCCGAGACCGTGGCTACGGCTACGACAGGCCCGTCGCAGTGATCGCTGCCGGGGAGCGTTGGCCGGACGGCTCCCTGCGGCCAGCGGTGGAAGACCTGCTGGGCGCCGGGGCCGTGTTGCACGCCTTGGAGGCATCCGCGTCCGCGCACTCACCCGAGGCCGCGCTGGCACGATCCGTGTACACCGGCCTGACCAAGACCCAGGTCGCGGACGCCGTTCGCGCGTGCGGGTCCGGTCAGGAACTTGTCAACGGGGGCTTCGCGGAAGACGTCGCCGTGGCCGTCGAGATCGACAGGTGCACCTTCGTCCCGGTGCTGCAGGACGGCTGCTTCGCGAACGCTGCGGCGAGCGGCACCGAGGCCGATGCGCGTGATGGCACCAGCACGCCTGATGGCCTGGACACCGCGCGGAGGTGCGTCTAACCACCGCGAGCCGGGCGTGCAGAATGCCAGTTGGACGCGGCTGGGTAACACTCGATCCGTGCGCACACGCCGGTAAGCAAGGCCCGATCGCTGACATCTCTATCGTGTGGCTGTGCGGAGATCTAGGCTCCGGTCATGGCTGTCGCTCGCTTGGGGTCCATCGCTCTTGACTGCTCTGACACTGCCCTTTTGGGCGCGTTCTGGTGCGAGCTGCTCGGGGGCGAGATCGCCTTCAGTAGCGACTCCTTCGTAGGGGTCAAGATCGGGGGGCTGTGGCTCGCGGCCGTGTTCGTCGAGGACTACCAGCCGCCCTCCTGGCCGTCAGGACTGACGCCCAAGCAGATGCACCTCGACCTTGCTGTTGCCGATCTCGATGCTGCACAGTCCGAAGCTCTCCGACTGGGGGCCACGCGGGCGCCCCACCAGCCGGAGCCGGGCCGTTGGCGCGTCTTGCTGGACCCGGCGGGGCATCCGTTCTGCCTGTCCACGCAGATCCCCGAGTAGCCGCCGCACAAGCTGGGCGTGCGCCTAGTCGTGCGAGGCGCAGGCGGAACGGGCACGTGCTGTGAGGCGGCTGGTGCCCCTGAGACAATACGGGAAGCACGTAGCGGCCAACCTGCAGGCGTGGGGGTAGTCCAGCTACAAGCCCTTACAACGGCTCCAGAAACTCCAGCCGGTTGCCGTACGGGTCGCTGGCGTAGAGGCGGCGGTGTCCCGGGAAGTTGTCGTCCCAGTGCACGGGCACGCCGGCAGCCGTCAGCCGGGCCTCAAGTCCGTCGATACCTTTGACCAGGACACCGGGATGGGCTTTGCGTGCGGGAACGAAGGGCGTCTCGACGCCCAGGTGCACCTCCCAGCCGCCTGCCCGGAACCAGCAACCGCCTCGGGCAGCGAGCACGGAAGGCTTGTCCAGTTCAACCATTCCCAAGACCCCAACGTAGAAGCCGCGGGCTTTGGGCTCACTATCGACCGGAATAGCGAGTTGCACGTGGTGCAGTCCCGTGAAGGTGGCCTCTGACATGAGCCGAGGATAACGCCGGCACCGGGCAGGTCGACCTACCCTCCGTGGCCCTTGGCCTAGGGCTCGTCAGTGCCGCGAGCCAGCGTCCGCCACGCCGCGAGCCGGCCTCTGCCACGAGTTGCGTCACTCACCTCGAGTCGCTGAGTCCGTTCGGGTGCGTCGATACGGCCCCTGCCTCGACCCAGGGCCGCCATCGGCAAACCCGTCACTCACCCTCGGAGGTTGGCACATCTTGGCCAGCTCCGACGCGCCGCCAGGGGTCAGTTCTGCCACCGCCAGCCGTCGGGACGGCGCCCGCGACCGTCGAGCTCGATCCGGCCGCAGGCCCACAGCAGGTCCGCCCAGGCGTCGGCGGTGCGTGGCACCTGGGGCATCAGGCGGGCCAGGACCCGCGCGCACAGGTCGCGGTCGGGCTCCCAGGGCACCCCCAGACCGGCGGCGAGGTCGTAGGTGTGCACGAGGACTTCCAGCACACCCATCGCGGCTGACGCCGACGCGTCGGCCGCGCCGAACGAGTGGTGCCCGCAGGTCCCCTGCTCCGCGGTACGCACCATCGAGGAGAGCAGAGCACCCATGGCCGACAGGGCGGTGAATAGGCCCGCTGGTCCTGCCTCGGCCACCACCCGGATGGTGTTCGGCTCGCCACCGGGGAGATTGGGCTCAGCCCGCAGCGGCAGGTAGTCGGAGTAGCCGGGGGTGCCGAGCTGTGCGGCGTAGTAGAAGAGATCGTCGGCGACGTGCTCGGCGGTTTCCCAGCAGTCCCAATCCAGGTCACCGGCGCCCACGGACCAGTCAGCCTCAGCGGCGGCCTTCAGAGCATCCACGGCGCAGGCAACTGCCGCGGTCACGTCGTCGGCGGACACACTCACGTTTGGGACCCTACGCGGTCGCCGGCCGACGTCCACCTCGGGCAATTACGCATCCTGCACGAGTGGATGCCTCAGAGGGCCAATGCCAAGGGCGTACAGAGTCGTCACGCTGTCGTACGTCTGGCCCCGACGTAACCGCGATGATGGTGAGTCAATCTGACTCACGAAACCCCCGACTGCCGGAGCTTTCAGTCAGGGATTGGGTTAGACCAAGAAGGACGCCTCACCAGGCAGAACGGATGCCCTGCCGGGTCAGCGAACACTCCTTCGCCGCGGAGCTTGGTCGCGCCCAAGCCCAGGACATGGGGCGCCGCTCGGGCCACATCCTCGACCATGATGTCGAGGTGAATCTGCTGTGGGACGACAGCGCCTGGCCACGTCGGCCTACGGTGCTCAGGGGCGAGCTGGAACGCGAGCCCCGAGCTCGTCTCATTGTCCGCGACGACTACGAAATCGTCTGTTGCGTACGTGATGGGCTGGCGCAGGAGGGTGGAGTAAAAATGCGCTAGTTCACGCGGGTCAGGGCAGTCGAGGATGACGTGGTGCAGACGTCCGCGCATGCTCTCGATGATGACAGCCGCTGACCACAAAGTCCCGATCCGGGCATAGGCGAGGTCCGTGCCGCGCCGGCAAGCACCGGGCAAACCGAGACCGCTCTCAGTTCCGAGCGCGTGACGCCGGCGCGCGTGTGTGTCACTTCCCCGCAAGTCGACCGTGGTGTGCCGAGCGCGTGGGCAATTGGGGGGCGCGGTCGTCTTGGTTCCCCCTAAGGTCCCGGCCATGGCGCCTGTGACGCTCGCCGCCCTGCGTGGCGAGATGGAGTTGGGGTTCTTGGCGGCCGGCCCTCAACCGTGGCCCGCTCCGCGGGGAATGCTTGAACGTCCTGCTGACGAGGAGTACTCACGCTGTCTGCACCCGGAGAGGTACGTCATCACCCAGCAGCGCGTGACAGCCTGGGCAACTGCACTGACCAGTGCGGGGGTCGCGAACACCAGCTCCCTAGGGCCGCGGGACCTGGCGCCGTGGGGTCCTGTGGCGACCACGTCCATCATCCCGACGCGTGCGCGTGTCGAGCCGGTGTTCGTCCACTTCACCCACCAGCACCTGCCTGGCGTCGTCATCGGGTACGCCAACCCACAGGTCGTTCTCATCGCCCAGCCGGTCTGCGGCTGCGATGCGTGTGACGACGGTAGTG
>JBKJTJ010000230.1:0-4931 GCA_046590855.1 Actinomycetota bacterium | reverse complement strand
GACGCCGCCCTTGAGCATCTCGGCCATGCCGCGCTTGACGCGGGCGCTGCCGACGGACGGTGCGGCGGGGGTGTGCTCGAGCGTTGACACGACGGACCTCACTGGAGTCAGGGTTTTCGGGTGCCTCCACTGTACGGCGGCCCCGGGCGTGGCTCGACTGCCGACGCGATCAGCGGGCGAGCGCCACGGGGGGCTCGTCGTCCATCTCGAACGTCTGCGGCGCCTCGGCTCTGCCGGCGAGCCGGGCCCAGCGGGCGATGCGCTTGGCGCGCACCCGGGTCGCGTCCGTGACCGCGTCGTTGTGGAACCGCCGCGCCAGCTGCACCCGGTGGCAGCTGGCCCGCAGCCGCTCGAGCAGCGCCGCGCCGATCGGGTCCTCGCGCATGGCGGTGACCAGGTCGGGGTCCAGCGCCAGCTGCAGGGCGTGCGACAGGTCGCTCTCGGCGGTCTCGCGGCGCGGCTCCCGGGCATGGGTCGGCGCCGGCGAGTCCACCTCAGCCGGCTCACCGGCGTCCAGGGCATCGGTCGCAGCCCCCGCGACGAGCAGTCCGCTCGCGGGGTCGAGCGCCCCACTGGCGGCGAGCTCGACGGCGGCCTCGGCCCGGCGGACGAGCTGGGCGTCCAGCGCGCTGCGGGCGCCCTCGACCCGGTGGTGCAGGCGGTCGATCCGGGCGGCCGAGAACGACAGGTACCAGGCCAGCAGGGCCAGCACGAGCAGGCCGAGCAGCCACTCGGGAAGGTTCATGCCCGAAGGCCAGGTGCGCGACGGGGGGTCCGGCGGGGGGTCATGGCGCGGCTCACGACCGGCGCCAGCGGGCGAAGCGCCCCGACTGCGGGTCCTCGGCCACGGACTGGGTGCCGTCCGCGACGGTCTCGAACACCTCGAGCACCTCGGCCCCCACCACCGACCAGTCGTATCGCCGGACGGCGACCCCGGCCGCCGCGCGCAACCGGGTCCGCCCGGCGGGGTCGCCGAGCAGGGCCAGCAACGAGTCGGCCAGCCCAGCGCCGTCCCCGGCGGCGAACAGCACGCCGAGCGCGCCGTCGTCCAGCACCCGGCGGAACGCGTCGAGGTCGCTGGCCAGCACGGTGGCCCCCGCGCTCATCGCCTCGACCAGCACGATCCCGAAGCTCTCGCCCCCGGTCTGCGGCGCGACGTAGACGTCGACCGACCGCAGCAGAGCGGCCTTGTCGTGGTCGCTGACCTCGCCGAGGAACGTGCACGCCGCGCGCGCCACCGGGTCGAGCCGCTCGACCGCGGCGTCGACGTCCCCGCGACCGGCGATCAGAAACCGCGCGCCCGGCACCGTGGCCAGCACCTGCGGCACCGCGTCGCAGAGCACCTGCAGCCCCTTGCGCGACTCGTCCAGCCGGCCCACGAAGGCGACCGTCGGCGCGTCGGCGGTGCCCTGCCACCGCGGCGCCGGCTCGGCTCGGGCGAAGACGTCGACGTAGACGCCGTTGGGGATGACGACGGCGTCCCCGCCGATGTGGGTCGTGACGGTCTGGCGGGCGTCCTCGGACACCGCGATCCGCGCCGAGATCTTCTCCAGGCTGGGCCGCATGACCGGGTAGGCCGCCTGCATCGCGCGCGACCGCAGGGTCGAGGTGTGGAAGGTGGCCACGATCGGCCCGGTGGCCTGCCACAGCGCCAGCATCGACAAGCTGGGGGTGACGGGCTCGTGGATGTGCAGGACGTCGAAGCCGCCGTCCCCGAGCCACTTTCGCACCCGGCCCGCCGACACCGGTCCGAAGTTCAGCCGGGCCACAGAACCGTTGTAGGGCACGGGAACCGCGCGCCCGGCCGGCACGACGTACGCCGGCACCGGGGTGTCGTCGTCCGCGGGCGCGAGGACGCTCACCTCGTGGCCGCGGCCGATCAAGAACTCAGCGAGGTCGCGGACGTGGAACTGCACCCCGCCGGGCACGTCGAACGAGTACGGGCAGACGATCCCCACCTTCATCGCGCGGCACCGCCCAGGTCGGCCGAGAACACCCTCTGCAGCATGTGCCAGTCCTGCGGGTGCTCGTCGATGGCACCGGCCAGGACGTCGGCACAGGCCTGGGTCATCGCAGCCACCGCTGCCCGGGTGCCGGTGGCACCCCGGGTCATGCCGTCCGGCACCCGCACCTCGTCGTGCCAGGTGATAACGATCCCCCACCCGCCACCGGGGCGGCGCTCGCTGTGGATGCTCACCGGGTGCAGCGCGGCGCGAGTCTGCAGGGCCAGGGCAGCCGGCCCGACCGCCATCCGCGCCGGCTCGCCGAAGAAGCTCACCTCGACCCCGCCGTCGGTGAGGTCGCGGTCGGCGAGCAGCGGCACGAAACCGCCGTCGCGCAGCGTGGACATCAACCGCCGGAACACGTCAGCCCCGCCCAGCGGCACGATCGTCATGCCGAGGTGCTCGCGGAACCGGACGAACTCGTCGAACAGCTGCACCGGCCGAAGGCGCTCGGCGACCGTCGTCACGGGAGCCAGGCGCAGCGTCGACCAGGCGCCGGCGTGGTCCCAGTTGCCCAGGTGCCCGAGGAACATCACCACCCCGCGCCCCGACTCCAGCGTCGCTCGCACCGGGCCGTCGCCGACCGCCCGCACCGCGTCGGTGATCCGCCGCTCGTCCCAGTCGGGCAGCCGGAAGGTGTCGCACCAGTACCGCAGGTATGACCTCATCCCCTGGCGCGACAGGGCTCGCAGCCCGCCGTCGTCCAGCTGCGGGCGCACCCGGCGCAGGTTGGCCTCCAGCCGCCGCACGCCTGTACCCGCCCGCCACCAGGCGACGTCCGCGACCACGTCGAAGAGGCGGTACGCCAGCCGCTCGGGCAGCCGCCGCACCAGGGCCCAGCCGAGGCGGTAGACCTCGAGGGCGGCCCGCTCACGCCAGGCCACCGAGCCGGGACTCACGCCCGCGGCTCGACCGCGAACGCCTGCCGGCGCACCTCGAGGATGCGCTGCACCACGGTGATCAGGCTGGCCAGCGCCAGGGCGGCGAGCACGACCGTGAGCACGACCTCCGGCAGCCCCAGCCCCACCAGACCGGTCGTGGCGAGCACCGCGACGAGGCGGTCGGCGCGCTCGGCGATCCCGACGTTCGCAGTCATGCCCAGCCCCTCAGCGCGCGCCTTGGCGTACGACACGATGCTGCCCAGGGTCAGGCACGCCAGCGCCAGCACCGCGGCCAGCCGGTCGTCACCCCCGCCGGTGAACCAGAGCACGAGACCGCCGAACACGGCCGCGTCACCGACCCGGTCCAGGGTCGAGTCGAGGTAGGCGCCCCACGAGCTCGACCGGCCCGACGTCCGCGCCATGATCCCGTCGACCGTGTCGGCGAACACGAACGCGGTGATCACCAGCGTGCCCGCCAGCAGGTGACCGCCGGGGTAGAAGGCCAGCGCGCCCACCGCCACCCCGAGCGTGCCGACCAGGGTGACGACGTCAGGGCTGACACCCAGCCGCAGCAGCAGGCGCGCGATGGGCGTCAGCAGCCGGGTGAACAGGGCGCGGGCGAAGCGGTTGAGCATCAGGCTCCGGTCGGCAGGGGGTCGATGACGGGCCGCGTGGCGGCGCTGCCGGGGGCGGCGCCCCACGGTGATCCTAGCGATCCGGGAGCGGGCGACGCGTAGCATCGCGGTCGTGGCGATCGGGGGGCGGGCGCGGACGACGCGGCCTGCGGCGCCGGCGGACGACGAGCTCGGCGTCCGCTCACGCGCCTGGCGGGTCGCGGCGCTGGCGGCCCTGACCGCCCTGTTCGTCGCCGGGTCGGTGGTCGGTCAGGACGACTGGTGGCCGTTCTCGCCGTGGCGGATGTTCTCGACGTCGCAGGCACCGACGGGGGCCGTCATCGCGATGGCGCTCGAGGTGCGCGCGGGTGACGACCCGACCTGGGTCCCGGCGCCCATCACGCCCGAGACGGTCGGCCTGAACCGGGCCGAGGTCGAGGGGCGGTCCGGCCAGATCGTCGCTGACCCCTCGCTGCTCGCCACCCTGGCCTCCTCGCACGCCCGGCTGCGCCCCTCGGCTCCCGCGTGGACGGCCGTGCGGCTGGTGCGTCACGAGACCGTCGTGGTCGACCGACGTCCGACCGGCGAGGTGCGCACCACCGAGGTCGCGCGCTGGGCCGCGCCGTGAGCCGGTTCTCGCGGTGGCTGTTCGAGCCGGCGCCGCTCGCGCGGGTGGCCCTGCTGCGGGTCGCCGTCTACGCCTTCGTCGTCGTCGACGTCCTGGCCCTGCACACCTCCGGGTGGTACCACGGCTTCGCCGATCCGGTCTGGTACCAGCCGCTGCAGGCCGGCCGGCTCGTCGGGCTGCCTGCCGCCACCGTGGTCCTGGTCGAGGTGCTGAAGTGGGGATCGGTCGGCGCCGCCCTCGTCGCGATGACCGGCCGGGCGCCGCGCACCGCCGGGTGGGCCGTCGCGCTCGCGTGGTCGTGGTACCAGTACATCGCCTTCAGCTACGGCAAGGTCGACCACGACCGCGGTGACTTCGTCGTCGCGCTGCTGCTGCTGCCCACCGTCGGGATCGCGCACCTGAGCGACGAGCGCCGCAGCCAGGCCGCGGGTTTCGCGCTGCGGGCGGTGCAGCTGGGCGCGATCGCCACCTACCTGCTGTCGGGCGTCGCCAAGCTGCGGTTCGGCGGCCCGGGCTGGGTCAACAGCGCCACCCTGCTGCGGGCGGTCGTGCGCCGCGGCTCACCGGTCGGCGAGGTGTTCGCCCAGGTGCCGTTCGTCCTGCACGCGATGCAGTGGGTGCTGATGGCGGCCGAGCTGACCTCGTGGATGATCTTCTTCCTGCCCGAGCGGTGGCGGCGCCTGATGGTGCTCGCCTGGTACCTCTTCCACGCCGTCACCTACGCGACGATCACCATCGCCTTCTGGCCGCACCTGGTGATGCTGCTGGCGTTCCTGCCGCTCGAGCGGTACCGCGACCGGGTGAG
>JBKJTJ010000116.1:0-20003 GCA_046590855.1 Actinomycetota bacterium | reverse complement strand
CGGTCGTTGATGCGGGGCTCGCTGATGTGCTGCTCCTTCGGGTGTCCACGTGAGACCGCAGGAGACGAGAAAGGCTCCCGTCGCCGTCGCGAGGGAGCCACCACCACGGCCCGACGCATGCGGACGGCGCCACGCACCTGGGTGCGGACGCGCCGGAGCACGCGAACCCGGCCACGGGGGCCGAGCGGACCGGGACCCGGCCACCGCTCTCGGTGAGGAGGCGGTCACTCGGGTGGGAGGTGACTCCACTTGCGCACCAGCCCCTGGTGCGACCACAGGATCGCGGTCAGGGCTGGTCGGTCAGTCTGCAAGGGTAGCAGCATGACCTCCGCGTCCGACATTCCCGCCACCCCCGACGTGCGTGACATCGCCGAGGTGCCGGCCATCGAGGTCATCACCACGACGGCCCTGCACCTGATGAGCGCGGCGGCCGTCAAGTGCGGGCTCGCCGAGGACGCCGACGCCGCCGACCACCTCGACCTGGACGAGGCCCGCAAGCTGATCACCGCGCTGGCCGGACTGGTCACCGCCGCGGCGCCCGAGATCGGCAGCCAGCACGCGGGCCTGCTGCGCGACGGGCTCAAGCAGCTGCAGCTGGCCTTCCGCGAGGCGCTGCCCGTGCCCGACGCCCCGGGTCAGGGCCCGGGCGAGCGGCTCACCGGGCCGGTCGCCTGAGCCGGGCCGGCACGCGAGACCTCAGCCGGCGGCGACGATGCGCCGCCGGACCCCGACCGCCGAGAGCCCGCCGAGGGCCAGCACGACCCCGACGACACCGACCACGGTGAACCCGGCCCACGGGGCGACGTGGTCGATGGCCGCGCCGGCGACCGGCGCCCCGAGCGCGACGCCGCTGGTCAGCGCGGACCCGTGCCACCCCATCGCCTCGCCGCGCACCGCCTCGGGCACCAGCTCGGTGACCACCTCGGCGGTCGCCGTCACCACCGGTGCGCACAGGAAGCCCGCCGCGAGCACCGCCAGGCCGAGGGTCAGCGGCGTGGTCGCGAAGCCCACCGGCGCGGTCAGCACGCCGAGCACGAGCAGCAGCACCAGCGGCGGGATGCTGCGCGGCAGCAGACCGTAGACCAGTCCCCCCAGCAGCGAGGCGAAGGCCCACACCCCCAGCACCAGGCCGGTCGACTCCAGGTGACCGCCCTCGCGCAGGGTCGCGAGGATCGACACGTCCGTGCCGGACAGCACGATGGTCGCGCCGGCGGTGGCGCCGAGCACGGCCACCATCGCCGCGGTCACGGGAACCTTGACCCGGCGGGTGGGCGTGGGTGCCGGACCCGCGGTGTCCTGGTCGGGTACCTGCGGTTCGACCGACCGGGTCGGGGGGTCGGCCGCCATCAGCGCCAGGCCGGCGAGCGCCTCGCAGACCCCGATCAGGATCAGGGCCACGGTGGTCCCGAGGTGCACCGCGACCAGCACCCCGAGGGCCGGGCCGACCATGAACGACAGCTCGACGGCGACGGAGTCCAGCGCGAAGGCAGCCCGGCGCTGCTCGTCGGGCACCATCACCGACAGCGCGAGGCGCACGACGGTGAACACCGGTAGGCCCATCGCGCCGGCGACGACGACCGCGGCCAGCAGCCACGGCAGCGGCAGCCAGGGCGTCGCCGTCCACAGCACGAGCTCAGCCAGCACCGAGGGGAGCAGGGCGCGGCGGACGCCCAGCCGGTCGACGTTGCGGCCCCGCCACGGCGCGCCCAGCGCCATGCCGATGGTCAGGGCAGCGACGAGCAGGCCGGCGGTCGCGTAGCCACGGCCCATCGTCTGCGTCACGTGGACCGTGAGCACCAGCCCCATCGCCGTGTGCGGGATGCGGGCCACGACGCCGATCAGGGTCAGCCGGCTGACGCCGGGCACAGCGAGCACCCGGCGGTACGGCGTGAACGGCATGGGAGCAGTCTGGCCGTCGCGGCCGGCAACCCTCGCATCGGGGCGACGGCGGAGCGCTCGCGCGTCCTGAGAGGGTGGGCCCGTGGACGGACCCGGGGCGCACGAGCGCGAGATGGCGGTGCAGCTGCGCGGGCTGGCCAAGCGCTTCGGCGCGGTCGTCGCCGTCGACGGGGTCGACCTGGACGTGCCGCGCGGCTCGTTCCTCGGCCTGGTCGGCCCCAACGGCGCCGGCAAGACGACGACGCTGGCGATGGTCACCGGGCTGCTGCGCCCGGACGCCGGGGGTGCGCGGGTCGACGGCATCGACGTCTGGGCGAAGCCGCTGCTCGCCAAGTCGCGGATGGGTGTGCTGCCCGAGGGGCTGCGGCTGTTCGAGCGGCTCTCGGGCACCGAGCTGCTGACATTCACCGGGCGGCTGCGCGGCATGGACGCCGGCGAGGTGGCCGCGCGGGCGGCCGAGCTGCTCGACGTGCTGGGCCTCGCCGACGCGCGCGACCAGCTCGTCGTCGACTACAGCACCGGGATGCGCAAGAAGGTGACCCTGGCAGCGGCCCTGCTGCACAACCCGCCCGTGCTGTTCCTGGACGAGCCGTTCGAGGCCGTCGACCCCGTCTCGGCGCGCACCATCCGCGACGTGCTCAGCGCCTTCACCGGCCGCGGCGGCACCGTCGTGCTGTCCAGCCACGTGATGGAGCTGGTCGAGCGGCTGTGCGACCACGTCGCGGTGATGGCGTCCGGCCGGGTGCTGGCGGCCGGGCCGGTCGACGCCATCCGCGACGGGCGCCCGCTCGAGGAGGTCTTCGTCGAGCTGGTGGGTGGTGGGGGTCGGGCAGGGCAGGGCTCCCTCGACTGGCTGGGCTCGCGCTGAGCGGCACCGGCGCGTTCTCGACCACGGTGCGCACCGCGGCCGCGCTGCGTCTGGCCCTGCTGCGCGGCTCGCTGCGCGGCGGACCCAGCGCGCTCGCGCGCCGGGCCGGGCTCGCGGTGGGGGCGGCGCTCGGCACGGGGCTGGCCGTCGTCGCCTTCGCCGGCCTGGCCGCGTCACGCGGTCACGGCGCGCTGCCGGCCGACCTGTCGGTGCTGGTCTACACGGCGCTGCTGCTCGGGTGGGTCGTCCTGCCGGTGCTGACCTTCGGCAGCGACGACCTGCTCGACCCGGCCCGGCTGGCGCTGCTGCCGCTGACCCGCCGCCAGCTGCTGGTCGTCATGGGCGTGGGCGCGCTGATCGGCGTCGCGCCGCTGGCCACGCTGGTGGCCGCGCTGGGGCTGGTGCCGGCGACGGGCACGAGCCCGGCGTCGTCCGCCGTCGCCGCCCTGGCCGCGGTGCTGCTGCTCGCGTTGTGCGTCGGGGCCAGCCGGGCCAGCGCCGCGGCCCTGTCGGGGGTGCTGCGCTCGCGGCGCGGGCGCGACCTCGGGGTGGGGCTCACCGCGGTCGTCGCGCTGTCGGTGCAGCTGATCAACCCGGCGCTGCAGCTGGTGGCCTCGCGCTCGGACGGGGCCGCGGGCGCCGCCCACGGGGTCGCCCGGTTCCTGCGCTGGACGCCGACCGCCCTGCTCGCGACGGCGTCCGGCCGCCCCCCGGCCGAGGGCCTGGCTGCGCTGGCCGCGGTGGCCGCGGTCGTCGCGCTGGTGCTGCTGGTCTGGGAGCGCCTGGTGCGCCGGTCGCTGGAGCGGGTGGACGACAGTGCCCGCCGTCGCCGGCGCAGCACCGCCCTGGTGCCGCAGCGGCTGCCGCTGCCAGCGGGACGCATCGGTGCGCTCGCCGCGAAGGACCTGCGCTACCTCGGGCGTGAGCCGCGCCGGCTGGTGGCGCTGCTGACCAGCTGGCTGCTGCCGGCGCTGATCGTGGTGCTCGGCCCGCTCGCCTTCGGATCGCGCCCCTCGCCCGGGGCGGTCTTCGCCGTGTGCGGGGTCGGCCTGCTGACCGGGCTGGCCGGGATCAACCGGTTCGGACTGGACGGGACCGCAACCTGGATGCTGCTCAGCAGCGCCACCGACGAGGACGACGCGCGCCGAGACCTGGTCGGGGGCGACCTGGCGAACGCGGTCGTGACCGCCCCGTTCGCGCTGATCCTGGTGCTCGCCCTCGCGGCGGTGACCGGCGGCTGGGTCGAGGTGCTGCCGGCGCTGGGGGTCGCGGCAGCGTTGTTCGGGGTCGGCGTGGGGCTGTCGGCACTGGTGGCCGTGCGGGCGCCGTACTCGGTGCCCGCGTCACAGAACCTCTTCAGCAGCGGCAACGCGGGACAGGGCTGCGCGGCGTCCGCGCTGACGTTCGTGGCCCTCGCCGTCGAGGTCGTGATCTGCCTGCCGCTGCTGGCTCTGCTGGTGCCGGCGCTGGTGAGGCACTCGGTGGCCTGGGGGCTCGCGCTGCTGGTGGTGGGGCCGGCGTACGGGCTGGTCGTCGGGGGCCTGCTGCGACGGGCAGCGGCCCGGCAGTGGGCGGCCCGCGGGCCCGAGGTCATGCAGGTGCTCGCGTCCGCCCGCGGTTGACTCAACCGACGGGGCAGGATGGCGGTGTGGCCGGCGACGAGACGTTCTGGGTGCCGCTGCGCTTTCGCGATGTCGACGCGTTCGGGCACGTCTACCACGGCGCGTTCCTCACGCTGCTGGACGAGGCCCGCACCGCCTGGTTGCGCGACGTGCTGCGGCTGGACCGGCCGTCCGACCACGTCATCGCCCGGGTCGAGCTCGACTACGTGAGCAGCATCGTCGCGGCCGACGAGGCGGTCTGCGCCGAGATCGCGCTGGAGCGGGTGGGCACGTCGAGCCTGACGCTCGCCGAGACGATGCGGGTGCGCGACGGCCGGGTGGTGTCGCGCGGGCGGGTCGTCATCGTGCTGCGCGACGTCGAGCGCGGGGTGTCTCGGCCGCTGACGGACGACGAGCGGGCGCGGGCCGAGGCGCTGGTAGCCGCCGGCCTCGGGTGAGGGCGCCCGGTCAGCCGCGCTCGACGCTCAGCTCGAGCCCGTCGACCCGCTCGCGGACGACGTCCTCGGCCATCAACGCCGCGCCGACCTGCTGCGCGAGCGCCTGCACCTGCTCTGCAGCAAGGCCTGCACGCATCACCAGGGTCACGAGCAGCTGCGCCTGTCGGCCCGGCCCGGCACCGAAGCGCACGACGTCGGGGTGCGGCGCCACCGCAGCGCCGATCGCGGCCAGCACGTTGTCGTCGCGGTGCGCCGGCTGCCACCGGCGACCGGCGCCGATCGCCCACAGCGCGGGGCGCGACACGACGTAGGTGACCGGACCCGCGACGTCGAGCACCATCAGCTCGCACCCCTCGGCGACGGCCGAGACGGCGGCCCGCCGCGCGTCGACCGGCACCGGCCGGGCGCGCGCGTCCCACGACGACAGGGCGGTGATGCTGCTGAACACCGGCAGCGCGCGGCGCCCGTCCGGGCCGGTGAGCGTCACCAGCGCCATGTCGGCCTCCTTGTCGGCCGTGCCGTGGGCGGTCTGCTCGCCCTCACCCAGCACGGCCACCACCGCGACGAACAACCGGGCCGCGGCGACCGCTGCCACGACCAGGCTGTCGTCGGCGAAACCCGCGCCGGCGACGCCGAGGGCGTCGACCAGGGCCGGGTCGGCAGCGCCGTCGTCACCCGCGAAGTCCCCGGTCGGCAGGGTGCGCCCGGTCCAGGGCGTCCCCGCCGAGTCGCTCACGCGGCGCCGCTCACGGTCGTCCGGCGACGTCGAGCGCCTCGGGCAGCGTGAACGCCTCGGCGTACAGCGCCTTGCCGATGATCGCGCCCTCCAGCCCCTGGCCGACCAGCGCGCGCAGCGCGACCAGGTCGGCCAGGCTCGAGATGCCCCCGCTGGCCACCACGGGGGCGCTGGTGCGCGCGCACACCTGCGCGAGCAGGTCGAGGTTGGGGCCGCGCAGGGTGCCGTCCTTGGTGACGTCGGTGACGACGTACCGGGCGCAGCCGTCGCGGTCGAGACGCTCGAGGGTGGTCCACAGGTCGCCGCCTTCCTTCGTCCAGCCGCGGGCGGCGAGGGTGGTGCCGCGCACGTCCAGGCCGACGGCGACGCGGTCGCCGTGCTCGGCGATCACCCGGGCGGTCCACTCGGGGTTCTCCAGCGCGGCGGTACCCAGGTTGACGCGGCGACAGCCGGTGGCCAGCGCCGCCGCGAGCGAGGCGTCGTCGCGGATGCCGCCGCTGAGCTCGACGTCGACGTCGAGGCGGCCCACCACCTCGGCGAGCTGCTCGCGGTTGGAGCCCCGGCCGAACGCGGCGTCCAGGTCGACCAGGTGCACCCACTCGGCGCCGGCGTCCTGCCAGGCGAGCGCGGCGGCCAGCGGGTCGCCGTACGACGTCTCGCTGCCGGCCTCACCCTGCACCAGGCGCACTGCCTGGCCGTCCGCGACGTCGACGGCGGGCAGCAGCTGAAGGCGTGGTGACACAAGGGCTCCTGAGGCGGTCATAGGGAGGTGACCCAGTTCTCGAGCAGCTGCGCACCGGCGTCGCCGCTCTTCTCGGGGTGGAACTGGGTGGCCGACAGCGGCCCGTTCTCGACCGCCGCGACGAAGCGCGCGCCGTGCTCGGCCCAGGTGACCAGCGGTGGTGCGAACACCGTGCCGGTGGGGTCGAGGGTCCAGCGCTGGACGGCGAACGAGTGGACGAAGTAGAACCGCTCGCCCTCGACCCCCGAGAACAACCGAGTGCCGTCGGGGGTCTGCACGGTGTTCCAGCCCATGTGCGGGACGACGGCCGCGGGCAGCCGCTCGACCGTGCCCGGCCACTCGGCCAGACCCGGCAGCGCGCCCGCGGTGTACGCCTCGGTCGAGGCGTCGAACAGCACCTGCATGCCGACGCAGATGCCGAGCACCGGGCGGGCGCCGGCGAGGCGACGTCCGACCAGCTCGCCGCCGCGGACGTCCTGCAGCCCCGCGACGCACGCCGAGAAGTTGCCGACCCCGGGCACGACGAGCCCGTCCGCAGCCATCACGGCGGCGCGGTCGGCGGTCACCTCGACCTGCGCACCGACCCGCTCGAGCGCGCGTCTGGCCGAGTGCAGGTTGCCCGAGCCGTAGTCGAGCAGGACCACGCGGCGGCTCACGTCTGGTCCAGCTGGGCCTGCAGACGCGACTCGTGCGCGGCGAACGCCTCGAACCGCTCGACGACGCGCTCGTCGGGGTCCACGCGGACGGCGTCCGGCAGCTCCGCGGCCGGCACCGCGCCGAGGGGGACGCCGGCACCGGGCAGCTCGAGGGCGCGCAGCAGGTCGTCGACGACGTCCGCACCGGTGCGTCCGTCGGGCGCCAGGGCCTGGTCGAGGCGCTCGCGCCCCGCGGCACCGGCGACGTGGGCCAGCAGGCCGACGGGGGCGTACGGCAGGTCCTCGATCCGCGAGGGCCCGACACCGGCGGTCCAGACCAGCCAGCGCGGGACGGCGGCGCGCGCCGGCTCGTGGATCGCCACGACCGCCCGCTGCCCGTCGGCGACCAGGCAGATCGATGGCCGCAGCCGGGCGGGCACCGGGCGTCCGCCGAGCAGGGCAACCGGGTCGTCGTACGGCGGGCCCGACCTCGGCTGGTCGGCCGGGACGACGAGGGTCCACGTGGCGCCCGGCACGACCCACACGGGCAGCAACCCCTTGCGGGCCCAGGTGCGGACGGCGTCGACGCTGCCGTGCAGCAGCAGGACCGCGCTGGGGGTCAGCACCCTCGAGACCGCCGCGTCACAGGGCACCCTTGGTGCTGGGGACGCCGGCGACGCGCGGATCGGGGGCGATCGCCACGCGCAGGGCACGCGCGACGGCCTTGAACTGGGCCTCGACCACGTGGTGCGGGTCGCGGCCGGACAGCACGCGCACGTGCAGCGCGATGCCGGCGCTGTGGGCGAGGGTCTCGAAGACGTGGCGGGTGAGCGACCCGACGTAGTCGCCGCCGATGACGACGTACTCCTGCCCGTCGGCCTCGCCGGTGTGCACGCAGTACGGCCGGCCGCTGACGTCGACGGCGACCTGCACCAGACACTCGTCCAGCGGCACGAGGGCGTCGCCGAAGCGGGTGATGCCGGACTTGTCGCCCAGGGCCTCGCGCAGGGCCTGGCCGAGGACGATGGCGACGTCCTCGACGGTGTGGTGCGCGTCGACGTGCGTGTCGCCGGTCGCCTCGACGGTGAGGTCGATCAGCGAGTGCTTGGCGAGGCTGGTGAGCATGTGGTCGTAGAACCCGATGCCGGTGGCGACCGACGCGCGGCCGGTGCCGTCCAGGTCGAGCTCGACGACGACCTTGCTCTCGCTGGTGCCGCGCTCGGCCCGGGCCTTGCGTGTCATGCGGACTCCAGGGTCGTGGCGAGGGCGGTGAGGAAGGCAGAGGTCTCGTCAGGGGTGCCGGCGGTCACGCGCAGGTGGCCGGGCAGCCCGACGTCGCGGACGAGCACACCGTGCTCGAGCAGCGCCTGCCAGGTGGCGCTCTGGTCGGTCAGGCCGCCGAACAGGACGAAGTTGGCGTCGCTGGCCACCGGTCGCAGCCCGATCGCGGTGAGCTCGCCGACGATGCGGTCGCGCTGCTGGCGGATGGCATCGACGGTCGCGAGCAGCGGCTCGGCGTGGGCGAGGGCCGCCACGGCCACGGCCTGGGTCACCGACGAGAGGTGGTACGGCAGCCGCACCAGGCGCAGCGCGTCGCAGACCGAGGGGTCGGCCGCGAGGTAGCCCACCCGCGCCCCGGCGAGCGCGAACGCCTTGCTCATCGTGCGGGTGACCACGAGGCGGGGCCGGCCGGGCAGCAGCGTCAGGGCGCTCGCCGTGCCGGTGCGGGCGAACTCGGCGTACGCCTCGTCGACGACGACGACGGCGTGCCCGGACGCGTCGTACGCCGCCTCGACCACGTCCAGCGACAGCGCCGTGCCGGTGGGGTTGTTGGGTGAGCAGAGGAAGACGACGTCGGGGTCGACGCGGGCCACCTGCTCGGCGACGCCGTCGGCGGCCAGGTCGAAGTCGCCGTCCGCCGTGCCGCGCTTGCCGTCGACCCACGCGGTGCTGGCGGTGGCGCTGATGATCGGGTGCATCGAGTAGGCGGGGGTGAAGCCCAGCGCGGTGCGGCCGGGGCCCCCGAAGGCCTGCAGCACCTGCTGCAGCACCTCGTTCGACCCGTTGGCCGCCCACAGCTGCTCGGGCCGCAGGTCGTGGCCGAGGTAGTCGGCCAGCGCCGTGCGCAGGGCGGTGAACTCGCGGTCCGGGTAGCGGTTGAGGGTGCGCACCTCGCGCGCCACCGCCTCGACCACCGCCAGCGCGACCGGCTCGGGCAGGTCGTAGGAGTTCTCGTTGGTGTTCAACCGCACCGGGACGTCGATCTGGGGCGCGCCGTACGGCGTGCTGCCGCGCAGGTCGTCGCGCAGCGGCAGGTCGTCGAGGCTGACGGCGGGCACGGTACTCACCGGCCCAGTCTACGGATCGGCGGGCCGGCCCCGGTCGGGTCAGGCGCGGCCCTCGAGGTTCGACTTCAGCCGGGCCAGGCCCTTGGCGATGTCGGGCCGGATCAGCAGCGCCGCGATCAGCGGGAACACCAGGCCCACGACGCCCCCGGGCCGCTGCACCTCCATCACCCGCTCGACCCGAGAGCCGGTGCCGTCGGCGGCGATCGTGAAGGTGTTCAGCGTCAGCTGGCCCTTGTCGGTGCTGCTCAGCGCCAGCCGGCTCGGGGCCTGGACCGCGGTCACCTCGACGTCGTTGCGGTGGTCCTTGTCGCCGGGCAGCCAGCCGTAGCTGGTGAAGCGCTTCCCGGGTGCGACCGGCTGGCCGGCTGCCACGCCCTCGACCCGGTACGGCTTGGGCGACCACTCCCCGTGTCTGGTCACGTCGGCGAGGTAGTCGAACACCTCCGCCGGCGGCCGCTCGACGTGCACGGATGATGTGACTGTCTCGTGGCGTGCCATCACGGCCTCCCAGGGCGACGAGGACGGGTTGCCCTCTACCAGGACGACGAACGAGCAGACCCGGGATCGACAGTCTCGGATCGACGAAGCCGCTCGGCGATGGCGTCGGTCTCAGCGATCGACAGCTCCGGCACCCTCCCCCACTCGGTTCCGCCGGTCAGCAGCGTGCCAGCGACGTGGACGTGCAGATGCGGGACCGTCTGGGCCGCCGGGACGCCGTTGTTCTGCCAGACGGCGCTGCCAGGTCGCCGCTCCACCGCGTCGATGAGCCCTGCTGCCCCCCTGACCGCCCGCATGACCGCTGTCGCCTCCACGTCGGTCAGGTCGAGGATCGTGGGTGCGTGCCTCACCGGGATGACCAGCAGGTGCGAGACCCCGCGTTGCTCGCGGGTGACCAGCGTGGCGACCACGTCGTCCCGACGCAGGATCGTGTAGGGCCGACGTCCGTCCAGGTACGCGCAGAACGCGCAGTCGCTCTTGTCCGGCAACTCGAGGTGGACGCTCACGGACGACGCACTCACCGGCTCCTACCCCGGGTGAGGTCGAGGAAGGGCTGGGACTCGACGAGGTGGCCTCGCGTCGACGGCGCGTACGCCGTCAGCGGGCACGCCATCGCCGCTTCAGGTGGCGCCCAGTCGGGCAGGTCCATGGTGATCCCCAGGGTCCGGCTGTCGCGGAAACCGAACCTCGGGTAGTACCGCGGGCTGCCCTGCAGGACGACGATGTGCTCGCCCATCGCTTCTGCGGCTTCGAGAGCGCGAGCGACCAGTGCGGCGCCGATGCCCTGTCGTTGCTGCCGTGGCGACACCGACAGGGGTGAGAGCACCAGGACGTCGTGGCGGGCGTCGTCCTGGTCCACGAGCTCAGCCCTCGTCAGCATCACGTGCCCGACGACGGCGTCGTTGACTGTGGCGACGAGCGACAGCCCGGGCACGAACACCGGTGATCTGCGCAGCGCGTCGACCAACCCGCTCACCTCGGGCTGATCGGCGAACGCGGCCAGGACGACCGTCCGCACGACGTCGTGGTCACCCGGCTGCTCCGGACGGATGGCCGAGACTGCTGGCACGGTCGCACTCACCGCTGCGCTCTCGCAGGCACGCGCAACCGACTTCTCAGCCGTCGGGTGGTGGTCGTCGGTCGTCGGGTTGCCAGAGGGGAGGCAGGGGTATCCCACGTCGTCCCGTCCAGATGGGTGGGGTGAACACCGGTCGGCCGGTGTCGTCGTCGATCCGGACTGACCACCGGTCGTGGTGCTGGTCGTCGTGAATCACGCGCTGGTGGTGGTACCGGCACAGCAGGGCCAGATTCGAAAGGGCCGTCGGGCCGCCGTCGGCCCAGTGGACCACGTGGTGCGCGTCGCACCGGGACATCGGGGCGTCGCAGCCGGGGAACGTGCACCCGGCGTCGCGCACCATCAGGGCCGTCCACATTGCCGCGTTCACGGTGCGGGTGCGGCGCCCGACGTCCAGCACCTGACCCACCGGTCCGACCGTGACCGGGGTGATCGTGGCGTCGCACGCCAGGCGCCTGGTGGTCTCACCGGAGATGACGCCGCCCCAGTCCAGGGAGGAGCCGCCGGGCTGTCCGGCCAGGGTGCTCGCGCCGGTGACGACGGTCAGGTGCGCGCCCGGGCGCCGGATGTCGGCGGGTTGCTGACAGTCGAGGTAATGGCGCGACACCTCGACCAGGGCGTCCAGGCGCCGGCGGGCCGCGGTCCGCCCGTCGATGAGCCCGTCCGGGGTCGGCGGCCGTGGGACGGACAGCGGTTCCAGCGCCGCGCAGATCACTGCCAACGACTCCGGGTCCAGGTCACCGCGGGCGATCCCGGAGCCGTACAGGGTGGACGAGAACGTGATCCCGGACCGCTCCCGCTGCTCCTGCTCGTCCCGGGCGACCCCGTGCGGGTCGACCCGGGACGCGAAGTACCGGCCCGCCCGGGCCAGCTGCGCCGGGTCCAGCACCCGTGCGTGCTCGACCAAGGTCGCCTCCCCGGCGAGCCGGACGTCCTTGGGCAACGCCGACGGCAGATCAGTGATGACCTTGGTGACCACCTGCGCCTGACCGATCCCGATCACCCCGGCGGCCACGGCGTCGGCCGTTGCTGCGCAGGTGTTTCGCAAGGCGGTCGCGGTGAACACAGCCCGCGACGCCTCCGTCGGCGACACCAGGCACGACCCGCGCAGGAACGCCTTCGTCGACCCGGCACCCAGGACATCGGCCGCCCCGCGCGCGTGCACCTCACCCACCCGCCGAAGCCACTCACCCTCTACCTGGTCCGCGAGGCGCCGCAGGTCCGCGACGTCGGTGAGCAACGAACCGGAGTCCACGCGGTGCAGGTCCTCGGCCTGGAGCACGGACACCGCGCAGCGCACGGCGACCAGCGCCTCGCTCAACGCCCCGGTGCTGTCCATGACTCACACGCTAGAGGTCACCACCGACAGTCCAGGCCCCTCAGACCCGTTCTCGCACAACGACTTTCGAGAACTTTGGGCAACGTCCCGCTACTGTCAGCGATGCCAGGCTGGCCAGCCGATGGCGTGCCGCGCGACCGTGACGCCCCGCTCGCCGAGACCAGCGGCCTCGACGAGCGCGAGAGGTCAGTCCCGGAAGCGGGCGGTGACGGCCTGACCGTGACCCGGCAGGTCCTCAGCCTCGGCGAACGCGACGACGTGGTGGGCCACGTCGCGCAGGGCGGCCTCGTCGTACTCGACGACGTGGATGCCGCGCAGGAACGACTGCACCGACAGCCCGCTGGAGTGGCAGGCGCAGCCCCCGGTGGGCAGCACGTGGTTCGACCCCGCGACGTAGTCGCCCAGCGACACCGGCGCGAACGGACCGACGAACACGGCGCCGGCGTTGCGGATCCGCATGGCCCGCGAGCGCGCGTCGACGGTCTGGATCTCGAGGTGCTCGGCGGCGTAGGCGTCGACGACCTCCTGCCCGGCGTCGGTCGAGTCGACGAGCACGATCGCGGACTGCGGGCCGCCGAGGGCGGTGGCGACGCGCTCGCTGTGCTTGGTGGCGGCGACCTGGACGGCGAGCTCGGCCTCGACGGCCTGGGCCAGCGCGGTCGAGGCGGTCACGAGCACCGACGCCGCGTTGGGGTCGTGCTCGGCCTGGCTGATCAGGTCGGCGGCGACGTGCACGGGGTCGGCGCTGTCGTCGGCCAGGATCGCGATCTCGGTGGTGCCGGCCTCGGCGTCGATGCCGATGACGCCCTTCAGCAGGCGCTTCGCGGCGGCGACGTAGATGTTGCCGGGCCCGGTCACGAGGTCGGCCGGCTCGCACAGCCAGCTGCCGTCGTCCGCCTTGACCCCGTAGGCGAACATCGCGATCGCCTGCGCGCCCCCGACCGCGTACACCTCGTCGACGCCGAGCAGCGCGCACGCCGCCAGGATCGTGGGGTGCGGCAGGCCGCCGAACTCGCGCTGCGGCGGGCTGGTGACGGCGAGCGAACCCACGCCGGCCTCCTGCGCCGGCACGACGTTCATCACCACGCTGGACGACAGCGGCGCGAGCCCGCCGGGCACGTACAGGCCGACCCGGTCGACCGGCACCCAGCGCTCGGTGACGGTGCCGCCGGGCACCACCTGCGTCGTGACGTCGGTGCGCCGCTGGTCGGCGTGCACGATCCGCACCCGGCGGATCGACTCCTCGATGGCGGCGCGGACCGTCGGGTCGAGCCGCTCGAGCGCCTCGGTGATGGCGGACGCCGGAACCCGGATCTGCGAGATGCGCACCCCGTCGAAGCGCTCGCCCAGCTCGAGCACGGCGTCGAGCCCCCGATGACGCACGTCCTCGCAGATCGGGCGGACCGTCTCGACGGCCGCCTCGACGTCGAAGGCTGCGCGCGGCAGCGTCTCGTGCAGCGAACGGCCGTCGAGGCGCTGTCCGCGCAGGTCGATGCGTGAGATCACCGGTCCAGGATACGAGCACGCCTCTGGTACACCAGTCGCGTGAGCAACCTGGCGACGCCGATCGTGCTGGACGACGACAGCGGGCTCGACAAGTACGAGCAGGTCCGCGCCACGCTGGCCGAGCGCATCGCGGACGGCTCACTGGCCGCGGGCACCCGGCTGCCGACGGTGCGCGCGCTGGCCGCCGACCTCGCCGTCGCCCCCCACACCGTCGCCCGCGCCTACCGCGAGCTCGAGCAGGCGGGGCTGGTGGACACCCGCGGCCGGGCCGGCACCGTCGTCAGCGCCGGGGGTGACCGGGCGGTCGCGGACGCCGTCACCGCGGCCGAGCGGTACGTCGCCACCACCCGTGGGATCGGCGTGGCCGACGACGTCGCGCTGGGTCTGGTGCGGTCGCGGCTGGACGCTCGGTGAGGGCCGCATCGCTGATCAGCATCGACACGACCCCGCAGCGGGTCGCCCTGGTGGTGGTCGTGATCCTGACGACCGCTGCTGCAGCGGCCGTCAACGTCGCCGGTGGGCTCGGGCAGGCCTGGGCCGTGGTGCGCGCCAGCGGGCGGGCGGTCGTCCAGCTGCTGCTGGTGGCGCTCGTCGTGGGCGCGGTGCTCGGGTCGCTGCCGCTGACCTTCGCGTTCCTCGCCTTCATGGCCACGGTGGCCAGCGGCACGGCCGCGCGCCGGCTCACCCGAGGCCGCAGCGGTGCCTGGGCGGCGCTGCCGGTGGTCGCGGCGTCCGTCCCGGTGGTCGTGCTGCTGGTCGCCAGCGGCCTGGTGCCGCTGACCGGCACGGCCCTGGTGCCCATCGGCGGCATCCTCATCGGCGGAGCCATGACCGCGACGGTGCTCGCCGGCCGGCGGGCGCTGGACGCGCTGCGCACCCGGCACGGCGAGTACGAGGCAGGCCTCGCGATCGGGCTGCTGCCGCGCGACGCCGCGCTGCTCGTGGCCCGCGCCGACACGGCGCTCGCGCTGGTGCCCGGGCTCGACCAGACCCGCACCGTCGGCCTGGTCACCCTGCCGGGGGCCTTCGTCGGCATGCTGCTCGGTGGCGCGACGCCGGCACAGGCCGCGGCCGTGCAGCTCGTCGTCCTCGTCGGGCTGCTGCTGGTGCAGTCGGTGTCGGTGCTGCTGGTGCTCGAGCTGGTCGCCCGCGACCGCCTGCACCCCTGAGGGTCGTCCCCGAGGCTGGCCGTAGGGTGCGGGGGTGGTCACCCGGCTGCCGCTGTTCCCGCTCGGCACCGTCCTGGTGCCCGGCGAGGTGCTGCCGCTCAACGTCTTCGAGCCCCGTTACCGCCAGCTGGTCGACGACCTGCTCGCGCTCGGCGAGCGTGAGCAGCGGATGACCTTCGGGGTCATCGCGATCCGCGCCGGCCTCGAGGTCGGCCGCGACCAGCTGCACGCCCTGCACGGCGTCGGCTGCGTCGCCGAGGTGCTCGAGGTGCGTCGCCAGGCCGACGGCGGCAGCCAGATCGAGGCGGTCGGTCGCCAGCGCTTCCGGCTGGTCGACATCGACGCCGACGCGGGGACGCCGTACCTCACCGGCCTCGTCGAGTTCATCGAGGAACCCGTCGTGCGGGTCGACCCCGAGCTGGTGGCGCGGGTGCAGGCGCGGTTCGCGACCTACACCCAGCGCCTCGCGGTCGTGCTCACCGGCGACCCCGACGTGGTCGCAGCGCCCGATGAGCGCAGCCAGGCGCTGCGCGATGACCCGACCGTGCTGTCGTACCTGGTGACGGGCACGATGCTGCTGCACCTGGCCGACCGGCAGCGGCTGCTCGCCAGCCCGGACGCCGGCAGCCGGCTGCGCGCGGCGCTGCAGCTGCTCAGCCGCGAGATCACCATGCTCGAGGTGGTGCCGTCCGTGCCCGCGATCGACCTGGCGCAGGTACCGGCCGACCCCCGCTGACCGGTCAGTGCGCCGGTTCGGCGCTGAACAGGACGGCGAGGAACCGGGTGGTGCTGAACAGCAGCGGGCCCACGAGCAGCGCCGCGTACGCGTGCAGCTGCAGCGGGGTCAGCGGGTGCGCCGACCCGGCGCCCACCTGCGATGCCAGGGAGCCCGGCCCGAGCAGCACCCCGGTCTGCCAGGCGATCACCGCGACGACGAGCCCGAGCACCGGTGCGAGCGCGGCGGACGCGACGTCGGCGGGCGCGGGCCGCAGGGACGCCACGGTCGCGGCGAGCACCCCGGTGAGCCCGGTGATCGCGGCGAACCAGCCGTCCTGGGCGACCTGCAGCTCGGGGTGACCGGTGAGGTAGACCTGCCCGTCCACGACGTCGGCTCGGGCCAGCGGTGCGGCCACCCACCACAGCACCCCCAGCGCCACACCGAGGACCAGGACGCCGACAGCGACCGTCGCCGCCCGGCGCCGTCCGCCCGCAGGCGCGGTGGCCGGCTCCGCGAGCGTGGTCGACGCCGTCATCGGGTGGTCATCGGGTGGTCAGCCGCAGGTCGAAGGTGGCGGCTGAGCCGTCACGTGAGCCGGTCAGGCCCACAGCCGAGATGGGCTTGAGGTTGCGCACCGCAGCAGCATCCGCGCCGAGCGACCCCTTGGCCAGCGCGACCAGCCCCGCGACGTCGACGAACACGACCTGCTGGGCGTCCTTGAAGCCCGGCACCGCGTCCGTGAACACCTTCTTCGAGCCCAGGCCCGACCCCGTCGCCACCGCGTCGGCGTACGCCTTCGAGGACGCGACGACGGTGTCCGAACCCGCCGGGACCGTGCTGATAGTCGCGGCGCCCGAGGCGAGCGCGCTGACCGCGGTGACCAGCTTGGCCACGGCCTCGGGCGTGCCCGAGGTGCGCACGGCGACGTCGGGGGCGCCGTCCCTGAGCCCGCCGAAGGCCAGTGACGCGCGGCGACCGAGGGCCGCCGACAGGTCGCCGGGCAGGCTGATGCCGTACTGGTCCTTGATCGCGGCGACCTGGCCGTCCAGCGCGTCAGCACCGCCCTGGGCGTCGAACGCGGTGCGCAGCTGGGTCCACGCGCTGCTCACGATGCCGTCCGCACCACCGGTGCCGAGCGCCACGAGCGTGCCCGCGGGCAGGTCGCCGACCCCGCTCGCACCGGATGCGGCCGGCAGCGGAGCGCCGTCGACCCGGCCGGCGACCTCCAGGTTGGGACCGTCGAACCGCACCGCAGCGACGAAGCGGCCCTTCGGGTCGCCGCCCCCGGCCAGCGACCCGAGCGCCCCCGCCCGTCCGCCGCTGGAGCGCAGCGCGCTGGCCAGGGCCGGCAGCGCGCTCTTGGCCTTGGCCAGGTCGGCCCAGGCCAGCGCAACGCCGTCCTCGCCGTTGGCGGCGACGGCGTCAGCGAACCCAGCGTCGTCGGCGAGCGAGGAGCGCCCGGCGGCGGTGACCGCCCGCTGCGCCAGCCCGCCGTCCTCGGCGCAGACCGCGAAGTCACCCGACACCACGCACCGACCTGCGCCGACGACCTTCGCCAGCCCGGTGCGGGCCGCGCCCGCGTCGGTGACGGCGAGCACCACGAGCGGGACGGGGTCGTCCTCGGGCTGGACGCCGGGGACGACAGCGAGCGCGGCGCGCTGGCCGAGCCACGGCTGGACGTCGCGCGCGTAGTCCCCGGACAGCGTCGAGCCCTTGGTCAGCGCTTCGAAGATCGCCTGCCGCGGGTCGTCGCCGGATCCCAGCTTCGAGCCGACGTCCGGGAACCGGCGGGCGAAGCGCAGGGCGTCGAGCTTCTGGCCCGCCGCGGGGTCGAGGTCGACGCGCACCAGCGCGAAGGCGGACGACGGGACCGCGACCTCGGGCTGGTCGCCGCCACCGCCGAGGGCGCTGACCGCGTACGCGCCGGCGCCACCTGCCACCGCCAGGGCGAGGACCCCGCCGACGAGCACACCGGCGCGCCGGCGGCCACCGCGGGGCGTCGTCCGCTCGGGAAGGACGGTGCCGTCCGGCGCCCCGAGGTCGACGACGTCGGGCTCGTCGCTGCCGTACGGGTCGCGCGGCGTGCTGGTCATGCGGTCCCCCGGCTGTGGTCACGGTCGATCGTCTGGTTGCTCTACGAGCGTAGGCGGCCACGCTCCGCCACCGTGTGCGGATCTGCGAGATGCGCCCCGCTCAGCCGATCAGGCAGGCCGGACCGAGCAGCGCCTTCAGGTCACCGAACAGGGCCGGGCTGGCCGTCACCCGCAGCCGGTCGTCCAGCCGCATGACGGTGGACTTGCCCGACTGGGTCAGCCGCAGGTGGACCTCGGTGACCCCGGGATGGGTGGCGAGGACGTCCTTGAGCCGCTCGGCCACCGGCGGGGTGCAGCGCACCAGCGGCAAGGCGATGACCACCGGCCCGCGCGGACCCTCGCTGATGTCTGGGACGGTGAGCTCCTGGGCGGCCAGGCTCGGCACGTCGTCGCGACGGTTGACCCGCCCGCGCACCACGACGATGAGGTCCTCGGCCAGGATCGTCGACACGGTCTGGTAGGTCTGCGGGAAGAACATCACCTCGACCGAGCCCTCGAGGTCCTCGACGGTTGCGATGGCCCAGGGGTTGCCGTTCTTCGTCATCTTGCGCGCCAGGCCGCTGATCATCCCCGCGATCGTGACGCTCGAGCCCTCGGGCCGCGACTCGTCGGCCATCAGCTGGGCGATCGAGCAGTCCGACGCGCCCGAGAGCACGTGCTCGACGCCGAACAGGGGGTGGTCGCTGACGTACAGACCCAGCATGTCGCGCTCGAACTTCAGCTTCTCGCGCTTGTCCCACTCCAGCTGCGGCACCGGCGGCAGCACGGCCAGGCCGAGCGAGGTCTCGTCGTCGAAGCCGCCGAACAGCGAGTCCTGGCCCTGGGACTCCTTGCGCTTCTCGTCGACGAGGGAGTCGACGTAGACCTCGTGCACGCGCACCAGCCCGGCCCGCGGGTGACCGAGGGAGTCGAACGCCCCCGCCTTGACCAGCGACTCGATGGTGCGCTTGTTGCACACCACGGCCGGCACCTTGCGCAGGAAGTCCTCGAAGGAGCCGTACCGGCCCTTGGCCTCGCGGGCCGCGACGACGCCGTCGACGACGTTGCTGCCGACGTTGCGGATCGCGGTCAGCCCGAACCGGATGTCGGTGCCGACCGGGGTGAAGTCGGCGGCCGACTCGTTGACGTCCGGCGGCAGCACCTTGATGCCCATCCGGCGGCACTCGGCGAGGTACAGCGCGGACTTGTCCTTGTCGTCGCGCACGCTGGTGAGGACGGCGGCCATGTACTCGGCCGGGTAGTTCGCCTTGAGGTACGCCGTCCAGTACGACACCAGCCCGTACGCCGCGCTGTGCGCCTTGTTGAACGCATAGTCCGAGAACGGGACCAGGATGTCCCACAGGGTCTTGACCGCGGCCGGTGAGTACCCGTTGGCGAGCATGCCGGCCTCGAAGCCGACGTACTCGGCGTCCAGCACCTCGCGCTTCTTCTTGCCCATGGCCTTGCGCAGCAGGTCGGCCTTGCCGAGGGAGTACCCGGCCAGCTTCTGGGCGATCAGGATGACCTGCTCCTGGTAGACGATCAGGCCGTAGGTGGCGCCCAGGATCTCTTCCAGCGGCTTCTCGAGCTCGGGGTGGATCGCGGTGATCGGCTGCAGGCCGTTCTTGCGCAGGGCGTAGTTGGTGTGCGACCCCGCGCCCATCGGGCCGGGGCGGTACAGCGCGCCGACCGCCGAGATGTCCTCGAAGCTGTCGGGCTTCATCAGCCGCAGCAGGGCGCGCATCGGGGTGCCGTCGAACTGGAACACCCCGAGGGTGTCGCCGCGGGACAGCAGCTCGAAGGTGACCGGGTCGGTGAGGTCCTTGCTCAGGGCGTCCAGGTCGACGGTGATGCCGCGGCTGGCCCGCACGTTGACCAGGGCGTCGTCCAGGATCGTGAGGTTGCGCAGGCCCAGGAAGTCCATCTTGACCAGGCCGAGCGTCTCGCAGCTCGGGTAGTCGAACTGGGTGATGATCTGGCCGTCCTGCTCGCGGCGCATGATCGGCACCAGCCCGGCGAGCGGCTCGCTGGACATGATGACCCCGGCGGCGTGCACCCCCCACTGGCGCTTGAGGCCCTCGAGCCCGAGCGCGGTCTCGACCACCTTGGCGACGTCGGGGTCACCGGCGTGCAGCTGGCGGAACTCCTCGCCCTCGGAGTAGCGCTTGTGCTTGGTGTCGAAGATCCCGGCGAGCGGGACGTCCTTGCCCATCACCGCCGCGGGCATCGCCTTGGTGATCTTCTCGCCCATCGCGAACGGGTAGCCGAGCACCCGGCTGGCGTCCTTGACGGCCTGCTTGGCCTTGATCGTGCCGTAGGTGACGATCTGGGCGACCCGG
>JBKJTJ010000201.1:0-12647 GCA_046590855.1 Actinomycetota bacterium | reverse complement strand
GGACCTGGCGAACGCGGTCGACAGCGCCACGACGGCGCGGACGGTCCGCTCGCTGCTGATCGTCTCGCCGCAGCTGGAGGTGCCGCCCGGTGTCGACACCGAGTGCGTCGACGGCGTGGCTGGCACGCCGGCGATCGAGACCTGGGTGACCCGTGACGTCCCCGACTGGGTCGCGCGCACCCTCCGGGTGGCGCCGCAGCGGGCGTCGTGGGCGACGATCGGCCTGTCGGCCGGTGGCTGGTGCGCTGCGATGGCCACGATGCTGCACCCGGCGCAGTACGCGGCTGCCATCGTCATGGGCGGCTACTTCCGGCCCGACTTCAGCCCCACCTACGTGCCCTACCCGGCCGGAAGTCCCCTCACCGCCCGCTACGACCTGATCCGGCTCTCGCGCCGGGCACCACCACCGGTGGCCCTGTGGGTCGAGACCTCGCACACGGACGCCGTGTCGTACGGCTCGAGCGCCGCTCTGCTGCGCGGGGTCCGCGCCCCGATGGCCGTGGACGCGACGGTGCTGCAGCATGCGGGGCACCGGGTCTCACTGTGGCAGGGACTGCTGCCGAGCAGCCTGCGCTGGCTGGGCGCCCACGTGAGCGGCTTCGCGCCACTGTCGTAGCCACCGAGTCATCGCCTGACGCCCGCGTCACTGGCCATCGCGACGTGGGCTGGTTGCTGGAGCCCACCTCACTCCTGGGCAGGTGTCGCTCACGGCAGCGGTCCATTGCTCAAAGTTCTTCAAAGTCGTTGTGGGAGAATCAGTCTGAGGACCCTGGACTGTCGGTGGTGACCTCTAGCGTGTGAGTCATGGACCAGTCGGGTGGGCAGCTGAGCGAGTCACTCATACTGGTGCGCGACGCGGTCGAACGTCGGCAGGTCGAGGACCTGCACGGGGTGGACTCCGGTTCGCTGCTCACCGACGTGGCAGACCTGCGGCGCCTGGCCGACCAGGCCGGGGGCGAGTGGCTTCGCCGGGTCGGTGAGGTGCACGCCCGCGGCGCGGCCGATGTGGTGGGGGCGGGGTCGACGAAGGCGTTCCTGCGGGGGACGTGCCTGGTGTCGCCTTCGGAGGCATCGCGCCTGTAAAGACTCGACCGCCCTTCGTTCGACGTGTACCGCGACGCCCGATGCCGTTGCGGCTGGGACGATCGGGGTGGGCCAGGCGCAAGTGATCGCCAAGGTGATCATCGACCTGCCGAGCGCGTTGCCCGAGGACGTCCGCGCCGCGGGTGAGGCCACGCTGGTCGAGCACGCACGGGTGCTGGACCCGGCGCAGCTGGCCCGGGCCGGCCGGTACTTCGCCTCCAGGGTCGACCCGCACGGGATCGCCCGAGACGAGCGGTAGCAGCGCGAACGGTCGGGGATCACGTTCTCGTCGACCCTGTACGGGGCGGGCATCGCCAGGGGTGACCTGGACCCCGAGTCACTGGCGGTCATCAACGCCACGCTGGACCCCCTGTCCGCACCACGGTCGCCCACCCCGGACGGGCTGATCGACGGGCGCACCGCGGCCCGACGACGCCTGGACGCCTTGGTCGAGACCATGCGCCACCACCTGGACTGCCAGCAGCCAACGGACGTCCGCCAGCCGGGCGCGCACGCGTCCTGCACGACGACGACCGCGAAGACCGGTGGCGCGCCCGGATCGACGACGACACCGGCGGACCCTTCGACTCGCCCATCCGGCGTACCCCGGGCTGCTGCGCGAGCTGTCAGCCTTGCCGGCCGCGCGCTGACACGAACGGGGCAACCCGCGGACCCAACCGTCCCACGCACCGTCCTCGGGCAGTCCCGCTCAGCCCACCAGCACCGACTCGGATCGCGCCGGTAGCGGCGGCGCGATGCGGTGCGCGACCACCACGAGCGCGGCGACGACGGCGACCGCGGTACCGGCGATCAGGGCTGCGCCTCCCCCGTAGGCCAGCAGCAGGCCGGCCCGGTCGAGCTCACCGGGGAGCGTGCGGGCAGTGACGTACGTCGCGACGGCGCCCAGTGCAAGAAGGGTGACGGCGGCCCCGCCGAGCAGGGTGCCGACGACGGGGTGGCCGCGGCGGGCCTCGTGCTCGTCGGGCTCGGGGTCGTCCGCTCCCGGGGGCGGCTTGGCGACGACGAGGATCGCGCTCAGGCCAGCGGCCCAGGCGCCGACGACGAGCGCGGCGGCGACCGCGTCGCTGGGGCGGTGGTACCCGGCCGACAGCGTCGCGACGCCGGTGGCTGCGCCGTACGCGGCTCCCACCACCGCTACGACGCCGCGCGACCGCGCGGGGGCGACGAGCAGCGCCGCAGCCGCCACGGACATCGCGACCGTGGTGTGGCCGCTCGGCAGCGTGTTGCCACTGATGCCCTCGGTCGCGATGCCGAGGTCGGGACGCTGCAGGACGGCGTACTTCAGCAGCTGGGTCGTGACGTTGCTGCCGACGACGGTGCCCACGGCCACCAGCGCCAGCGCGAGCCGGCGCCGCAGCAGCGCGACTCCGCCGGCGACCAGGCCGGCGGCGGCGAGCGCGCCGACGGAGACGACGTCCAGCACCGTGTGCACCGGCTCGATGATCCGCGCGCGGCCGATCTGGGCGCCCTCGAAGGCGGCGCTGTCCACCAGCTGACCGCGCACGGTGAGGACGAAGACGTGGTCGACGGCCAGCACCAGAAGCGCGCAGCCCCCTGCCACCAGCAGCAGCCACAGGGCGGCGCGCTGGCGGTCCTGCTCGAGCGAGGTGGGCACGTCCCATGCAAACACACGACGTGGGGCCCCGCGCACGTCACGACCGAGGTGTGAGCAGCCCCTGCCGCAGCTTGGCGGTCAGCATGCGGGTGGCCGCCGCGTCGACCTGCGCCCGAAAGCCCGGGTCGGAGCGGGCCCGGGCCAGCAGGGCGCGCTGCATGGTCGGCAGCACGCCGGGATCGACGGTCAGGACGACGTCGCCGCCGGCGGCCACGAACCGCACCGCGCGCTGCCCGGCCGGCACCGCCGCGACCTGGCGGGCGCTGCCGAGGTCGTCCGAGATGACCACCCCGTCGAACCCCAGGTCGCCGCGCAGCACCTGGCCGATCACTACGGCCGAGAACGCAGCGGGCTGACCGGGGTCGATCAGCGCGTACGTGGCAGTCGACATCATGACGAACGGCACCCCCGCGTCGATGGCCCGGGCGAACGGCGCGAGGGCGGGGTCGCGGCGGGTGGTCGTGCGGTCGGTGACCCCGCTGCTGACGTCGGTGTTCGCCCGCACCCGGCCCAGCCCCGGGAAGTGCTTCACCGTCGCGGCGACGCCGGATGCCTTCAGACCGGCGTCGAAAGCCAGCACGCGGTCGCCCACGTCGCTTGGCGTGTCTCCCAGCTGGCGGCCGAACCGGCCGATCGGCGGGTTTCTGGCCGCGGTGCCGGGCGGGACGGTGTCGGCGACCGGTGCCAGGTCGAGGTCGACCCCGGCCGAACGCAGCTCTCGCCCCCACTGGGCGGCGCGCCGGCGCAGCGTCGACGCCGACCAGCGCCCCTGCACCACACCGCTCGCGATGGTGCTGAAACCGTTGCCGCGCAGCACCTGCACGGCGCCACCCTCTTGGTCGGTCGCCACGAACGGTGGTACACCGCCGGTGGCCGACCTGGTGGCCAGTGCACGGACGCCGGCGCTGACCCTGGCGGTCGCGGCCACGCCGGCCGTACTGCGGCCGGTGAGCATGACGTTGCCGACGTGGTAGCGCGTCACGGCGCGCCGGGTGGCCCGGCCCACGCCGGTCGCGGGGCCGCCGACCATCAGGAGCTGGCCGACCCGCTGCTCGAGGGTCATCGCCCGCAGGGTGGCCACGACGGGGTCGGGCGTCGGTGCGGTGGCGGTCGGCGTGGGGATCGGGGTCGGAGTCGGTGCAGGCGTGGTCGACGCGGGGTTGGACGTGACAGGCGCCGACGTCGTCGGAGTCGTCGTCGCAGTAGCGGTCGGCTCGGGCGACGTCGTCGCCGGGGCAGCCGATGTCGTGGAGGAGCAGGCAGCGAGCACAGCCATGAGCACCGCGAGCACGGTCGCGAGACCCCCGGCGCGCCTCATCGCGTCCCCAGCCAGAGGCCGAGGCCACCGGCCGCCACGGTCAGCACCAGCGAGCCGGCGGCGTTGCCGGCTGCGGCGGCGTACCGGCGCAGCTGCAGCAGGCGCACCGTCTCGACGCTCGCGGTGCTGAAGGTCGTGTACCCGCCGCAGAACCCGGTGCCGAGGACCGTGCGCACCAGCCCGGGCGCGCCGTCCGTCACCAGCAGGCCGGTGAGCAGACCGAGCAGCAGCGAGCCGGTGACGTTGATCAGCACCGTCGACCACGGGAACGCTGTCGCCCAGCGCGAGCGGGCCGCGCTGTCGACGGCGAACCGGGCCGCGGCCCCCAGCCCGCCGGCGGCGGCCACCAGCAGCGCGGTGCCCGGCCCGCTCATCGCCGCACCGCGACGGCGAGGCCCACGCCCACCGCGCTGGCGACCAGCCCGGCGACGACGGACACGAGCCCGTAGGTCACGGCCAGCCCGACGCGGTCGTGCTGCAGCAGCAGGTCGATCTCGAGCGCCAGGGTGCTGTACGTCGTGAGGCCGCCGCAGAAGCCGGTGCCGACCAGCAGCCGCAGCACCTGGCGCCGGCCGCGGTCGGCCCCGCGCCGGGCGAGTGCCTCGAGCAGCAGCCCCAGCACCAGGGACCCGGTCAGGTTCACCAGCAGGGTGGCGACGGGCCACCCGCCTGCGGTGGTGGGCACGGCACGGGCGGTCAGGTAGCGCGCCATCGAGCCCGTGGCGCCGCCGGAGGCCACCACCGCAAGCAGCAGCGGCTGCGCGTGCAGCGGTCGTGTCGTGCGGATCTCGCCCACCTCGCCCCCCCACGTCGTCGGGGGCCAGCTGCCCGGCGGCGAGCCTAACCGACCGCGTCGTGGCAGACGACGTCCCTGACACCGAGCACCGACAGCGCGCTCGAGCCGGCGATGGCCTGCTCGGCGGCGGTGACGGGCCCGGTGACGTGCGCGACCCCGGCGTCGACGCGCACCTGCCACGACGCCCGCCCGATCGACGCGTACGCGCCGGCCAGGTCGGCGGCGATCGCGTCGTCGTCGCGCGACAGCGCCCGGACGACGTCGCTGCGGCTGACCACCCCGACCAGCCGACCGGCGTCCACCACGGGCACGCTCTTCCAGCCGTGCGCGAGCATCGCCTCGGCCACCTCGCGGACGTCCGCGCCGGGTCGGGTGAGGTAGGGCCCGGCGGTCATCAGGTCGCGCACGACCCGGGGGGCCGGGTCGCGGGTGGTGACCGGGCGAAGGTGGGCACGCGGGTCGCCGGACAGCACGTGGCGCAGGACGTCGGCCTCGCTGAGGATCCCAACGACCCGGCCGTCGACGTCCGGCGCCCCGTCGACGACCGGCAGGCTGGTGATGCGGTGGGTGCTCAGCATCCGCATCGCCTCGTCGACCGTGGCGCCGGCGCTGACCGCCCGGACGGACGTCGACATGACCTCGCGCACCAGCACCAGCGGCTCCTGACCTCGACGACCACCCGCCCCCAGCGTGCACCAGCGGGGCCGGCGGGTCACGGGCCGAAGGTCCCGCCGCTGCCCGGCCGAACCGGGACCTACGCCCCTGTGCTGCGGAGACGACGCCGGGCAGCGTGGTCGCCGCACCCCGACCTGAGGAGACCCGTGAACGCGCTTGACCTGGCCCGGTGGCAGTTCGGGATCATCACGATCTACCACTTCATGTTCGTCCCGCTGACGATCGGCCTGGCCCCGCTGGTGGCGATCATGCAGACCGTCTGGCTGCGCACCGGCGACGAGCGGTGGCTGCGGCTCACCAAGTTCTTCGGCAAGCTCTTCCTGATCAACTTCGCCATCGGCGTCGTCACCGGGATCGTGCAGGAGTTCCAGTTCGGGATGAACTGGAGCGAGTACTCCCGCTTCGTGGGCGACGTCTTCGGCGCCCCCCTCGCGATCGAGGGCCTGGCTGCGTTCTTCATCGAGTCGACGTTCCTCGGCCTGTGGATCTTCGGCTGGGACCGCCTGCCCCGTCGCGTGCACCTCGCCACGATCTGGGCCGCGGCCGTGGGCACCTGGCTGTCGGCGTACTTCATCCTGGCCGCCAACTCGTTCATGCAGCACCCCGTCGGCGTCCGCTACAACGCCGAGCGCGGCCGCGCCGAGCTGACGAGCATCTGGAAGCTGCTGACGAACAACACCGCGCTTGCCACGTTCCCGCACACCGTCGCCGGTGCGCTCGTCGTCGCCGGCACCTTCGTCGCCGCGATCTCGACCTGGTGGGCGGTGCGTGCGCACTCCCGCGGCGACCTGCAGGTGGCCGACACGTTCCGCTCCGCGATCCGCCTCGGTCTGGTCGCCCTCGTGATCGGGGGCGTCGCGGTGGCCATCTCGGGCGACGCCCAGGCGAAGCTGATGTTCAAGCAGCAGCCGATGAAGATGGCCGCCGCAGAAGCGTTGTGCCACACCGAGACCGGCGCCGGGTTCAGCCTGATCGCCGTCGGTGACGTCCAGAACCGTTGCGACGTCCGGCAGCTGACGATCCCGCGCCTCACCTCCTATCTCGCCGACGGTGACCTCAACTCGACCCTCAAGGGGGTCGACGAGCTGCAGACCGAGTACGTCACCACGTACGGACCCGGCAACTACAAGCCCATGCTGCCGGTGACCTACTGGTCGTTCCGGCTGATGATCGGGTTCGGTGCGGTCAGTGCTCTGCTGGCCGTCGCCGGGTTGTGGTTCACCCGCCGCGGACGCCTGCCCACCAGCCCGAGCCTCGGCCACCTGGCGCTGTGGGCCGTCCCCGCGCCGTTCCTGGCCAACGCGTTCGGCTGGATCTTCACCGAGATGGGCCGCCAGCCGTGGGCGGTCGCACCCAACCCGAGCGGCGTCGACGGTGTGCGGATGCTGGTGCGCGACGGCGTCTCGAAGGTCGGTGCCGGCTACGTCATCACCTCGCTCGCCTCGTTCGCGGTGATGTACGGCGTCCTGGCCGTCGTCTGGTTCGGCCTGATGCGCCGGTACGCCGACGAGGGGCTGCCCGAGGTCGGCGCGCCCGAGCGACGCACGACGGACGACGAGCGCCCGCTCTCGTTCGCCTACTGACCGGAGGTTGCTGTGGATCTCACGACCGTCTGGTTCGTCCTGATCGGCCTGCTGTGGACCGGCTACCTGGTTCTCGAGGGCTTCGACTTCGGGGTCGGGATGCTGCTCCCGGTGCTCAGCCGCGGCGGTGACGACGTCGACCGCGAGGGCGACCGCCGGGTCATGCTCAACACCATCGGCCCGGTCTGGGACGGCAACGAGGTGTGGCTGCTGGTGGCCGGCGGCGCGACCTTCGCCGCGTTCCCCGAGTGGTACGCAACGCTGTTCTCCGGGTTCTACCTGCCGCTGCTGCTGATCCTGCTGGCCCTGATCGCCCGCGGCGTCGCGTTCGAGTACCGCGGCAAGGTGAACGACGCCGTGTGGCGGGCCCGCTGGGACCGCGCGATCGTCGTCGGGTCGGCGCTGCCCGCCGTCCTGTGGGGGGTGGCGTTCGCGAACATCGTGCGCGGCGTCCCCATCGACGCCGACCACCAGTTCACCGGCACCCTGCTCACGCTGCTCAACCCCTACGCCCTGCTCGGCGGCCTCACGACGCTCACCCTGTTCCTGCTGCACGGCGCGGTGTTCATCTCACTAAAGACCGACGGGCCGATCCGGCTGCGCGCCCGCGTGCTGTCCGCCCGGTTCGCGCCGGCGGCGCTCGTCGTCGCAGGCACGTTCGCGGTCTGGACCCAGCTGGCCCACGGCGCCGGGTGGACCTGGGCAGCGGTCCTCGTCGCCGCGGCGGCCCTGGTGGCCGCGGTGGCCGCCACCCGCGAGGGCCGCGAGGGAGTGGCCTTCGTGCTGACCAGCGTGGTCATCGTCAGCGCGGTGGTGCTGCTGTTCGGCAGCCTGTTCCCCGACGTGATGCCGTCCAGCACCGACGTCGCGAACAGCCTGACGACCACCAACGCGTCGTCCACCCCGTACACGCTGACGGTGATGACCTGGGTGGCCCTCGGGCTGACGCCGTTCGTCGTGCTCTACCAGGGGTGGTCGTACTGGGTGTTCCGGCAGCGGATCAGCACCACCCACCTGCCAGCGGCGGGCGGGCTGTCTGCGTTCGCCCGACCTCGCTGAGGCCCGCGTGCCACCACTGGACCCGCGGCTGGTGCGCGAGGTGCGCCCGGCGCGCCGGTACGTGCTGCTCACCGCTGCCACCGGCTCGGCGCTGGGGGCGCTGGTGGTGGTGCAGGCGTACCTGCTCGCCGACGTCATCGCGACCGTGTTCGCCGGTGGGGCCCTGACCGACCGGCGGGGGCAGGTCACCGCGCTCGTCGGGTGCGTCGCCGTCCGCGCGCTGCTGGCGTGGGTGCAGGAGCGGTACGGCGAGCGGGCCGCGACGGCGGTCATCGCCGACCTGCGGCACCGGGTGCTGGCTCACGCGATGGCGCTCGGCCCGTCGTTCCTGCGCTCGGCCACCCGTTCGGACGTCGTCACGCTGACGACCGTCGGGCTGGAGAACCTGCGGCCCTACCTCGCGCGCTACCTGCCCCAGCTGCTGCTGGCGGCCGTGGTGACGCCCGCGCTGCTGGTGGTCGTGGCCGTCAACGACCCGCTGTCCGCCCTCGTCATCGCCCTCACCCTGCCGCTGGTGCCGCTCTTCATGGCCCTGGTGGGGTGGATGACCCAGTCGTCGTCGGCTCGGGGGCTGGTGTCGATGCAGCGTCTCGGTGCCCAGGTGCTCGACCTGCTGGCCGGGCTGCCGACCCTGGTGGCGCTGGGCCGCGAGCGCGGACCGGCGGCGAGGGTCCGGGCCCTCGGCCAGGCCCACCGGCTCGCCACCAACCGGACGCTGCGCACCGCGTTCCTGTCCTCGCTGGTGCTCGAGCTGCTCACCACGCTGTCGGTGGCCCTGGTGGCCGTGGGCGTGGGACTTCGGCTGCTGTCCGGGTCACTCGACCTGCGCACCGCGCTCGTCGTGCTCGTCCTCGCTCCCGAGGTCTACCTGCCGCTGCGCCAGGTCGGCACCCAGTTCCATGCCAGCACCGACGGGCTGGCCGCCATCGACCAGGCCTTCACCATCCTGCACCGACCGCTGTCGGCCCGCGGCACCATGCCGGCTCCTGACCTGCGCACCGCGACCATCGAGGTCCGCGATGTCGCCGTCCGGCACGACGGGCGTAGCCGGCCGGCCCCGGACGGCGCGAGCCTGACCCTGCGTCCGGGTACCGTCACCGCCCTGATGGGGCCTAGTGGCTGTGGGAAGTCCACCGTGGCCGAGGTCGTGCTGGGGTTGCGTCCGCTCGACCAAGGCGTCGTGTCAGCTGTTGACGCCGCCGGGCGCAGGACCGCGCTGGCCGACATCGAGGCCCGCTCGTGGCTGGACCAGACGGCGTGGTTGGGGCAGCACCCGGTCGTCGTACCCGGCACTGTTCGCGACAACGTGACCCTGTTCTCCGGCGAGGTGCCGGACGCCGAGCTCGACGCCGCCGCGCGGGCGGCCGGGTTGACCGACGTCCTCGCTGACCTTCCCCACGGGTGGAGCACCTGGCTCGGCGATGGCGGTCTCGGCCTGTCGGCAGGCCAGCGGCAACGGCTCGCACTCACCAGGGTGCTGCTCGCGGACGCCGCCCTCGTGGTCCTGGACGAGCCGAGCGCCCACCTGGACGAGGTCACCGAGGCGGTGGTCCTCGACGCCATTCGGGCGCTCCGTGACTCGGGACGCACCGTCCTTGTCATCGCGCACCGGCAAGCTCTCGCCGACGTCGCCGACGAGGTCGTCACCCTGGACGCCGCACCGGCCGGCGCGACAGCGGCAGAGGAGCAGCCAGTGCACCTGACGGCGGCACGATGAGCCCGGCGTCCACCCCGCACGCGCTGCGGACCGGCCTCGCGGCGCTGGGCCTGTCAGCGCCCCGATGTGCTGCGGCGGTTGCCTTCGGAGCGGCAGCGCTGGGTAGCGCAGTCGCACTGACGGCCGTGTCGGCGTGGCTGATCTCGCGGGCTGCCCAACACCCCAACATCACCGCCGTAGCGCTCGCGGTCGTCGCTGTGCGGGCCCTGGGCATCTCACGTGGGGTGTTCCGTTACCTGGAGCGGCTGACCTCGCACGACGTCGCGCTGCGCGGGACGGTCCGGCTGCGCGAGCGGCTGTACACCCGCTTGGCCGCAGCCGATGCCGGTGTCGTCGCTGGCCTTCGGCGCGGCGACCTGATGGCACGGGTCGGCGCTGACGTCGACCTGATGGGTGACGTCGTGGTGCGCGGCCTGCTGCCGTTCGCGGTGGCCCTGACGGTCTGCGCCGCCGGCGTGGGGTTGCTGACCGTCGTACTGCCCGCCGCGGGCGCCATCGTGTTCTGTTGCCTGCTGGTCGCCGGCGGACTTGCTCCATGGCTCGCCGGGGCCGCCGCCTCACGAGCCTATCGGGCCGCTGACGAGACCAACGGCGAGCTGACCGCACGCGCGCACGAGTTGTTGGACCACGCCACCGAGCTCACCGTCGCGGGGCAGGTCGACCAGCGCCTGGCCGCTGCGGCAGTCGTCGAGGCGGCCCGCGGCCGCGCCCTTGACAGTGCGGCTCGCCCCGCTGCCTGGGCCGCCGCCGTGTCGACGGCCGCGACGGGGTCGGCAGTGGTGGGCTCGCTCGTCGTCGGGGCCGCCGCGGTGCGCGACAACACCATGGCGCCGGTGCTGCTTGCGCTGGTCACCCTGATGCCCCTGGCCATGGTCGAGGTCGTGGCGTCGCTGCCCGCCGCCGCGGCGGCTCTGGTCCGGGGAAGCGATGCAGCGAGGCGGCTTGCGCCGCTGTTGCTGGCCGCTCCGGCGGCCACGAGGTCAGGGGGACGCCGCACCTGGCCCGCTGGGCCGAGCCCAACCGGCGTCGGGCTCAGCGCCCGAGGTCTCACCTGCTCATGGCCTGGCTCGGCACCAGTCATCAACCGGCTCGACCTCGACCTGATCCCCGGCGAGGTGTTGGCGTTCACTGGGCCCAGCGGGGGCGGCAAGTCGACCCTGCTGCTGACGCTGGCGGGACTGCTCGCTCCGGCTGCGGGGGACGTGTGGGTCGACGGCACCAACCTTACGCAGATCAACCCCAATGCGTTGCGCCGCAGGGTGACCTTGACCGCTCAGGATGCGCACCTGTTCACGACGACACTGCGCGACAACCTGCTCGTCGCCCGTGGTGACGCGACCGACGAAGACCTGACCGCAGCACTGCAGGCAGTCGGGCTCAGCCAGTGGACCGCCGGCCTGCGCGACGGGCTGGGGACCTTGCTCGATCCCGGCAGCGTGTCCGGGGGTGAGCGGCGACGCATCCTGCTCGCTCGAGCGATGCTCGTCGAGAGCGAGGTGCTGTTGCTGGACGAGCCGGCCGAGCACCTTGACGCCGAGGCCGCAGACGCGGTGATGGACGCGCTGCGGGCACATGCTCGAGCGCGGGGAGTGGCGGTGGCGGTCGTCACGCATCATCCGAACCCGTTAGGCCACGCCGATCGATGGCTCGTGGTCGCTGATGGACGCGCTGGGCTTGCGCCGCTGCGCGAGCTGCACCCCATGGACGTCGGCATAGATTGACCTCATGGACACCACAGAGCTGGGACGCACGGGACGCAACGTCGGGGTCGTTGGGTTGGGCTGCTGGCAGCTGGGCGCCGACTGGGGGTCGGTAAGCGAGGACGACGCGCTGGCGACGCTCGCAGCGGCGGTCGATGCGGGAGTGACGTTCCTGGACACAGCCGACGTCTACGGCGACGGACGCAGCGAGCAGCTGATCGGCCGGTTCATCCGCGAGTCCGGACCTCGGGGCGTGACGGTGGCGACCAAGATGGGACGGCGCGCCGACCCGCACGAGGCTGCGGCGTACACCGGTGACGCGTTCCGGGCCTGGACCGACCGCAGCCGCACCAACCTCGGCGTCGACACCCTTGACCTGGTGCAGCTGCACTGCCCGCCGACGTCCGTCTATGGCGACGACGCCGTGTTCGACGTCCTCGACGAGATGGTCGCCGAGGGGCGCATGCGCGCGTACGGGGTGTCGGTCGAGACGTGCGCCGAGGCGCTGACGGCGATCGCCCGGCCGAACGTCGCAACCGTGCAGATCATCCTGAACGCGTTCCGCCGCAAGCCTTTAGAGCAGGTACTGCCCGCTGCACTCGAGGCGGGCGTGGGCATCATCGCCCGGGTGCCGCTGGCCAGCGGGCTGCTGACCGGCAAGTACGACGAGTCGACGACGTTCGCCGCGGACGACCACCGCACCTACAACCGGTCGGGTGAGGCGTTCGACGTGGGCGAGACCTTCTCGGGGGTTCCGTACGACGTGGGGCTGGCCGCCGCTCGCGAGGTGAGCGCGCTGGCGCCGTCCGACCTGACGACGGCTCAGCTGGCGCTGCGCTGGATCATCGACCAGCCGGGGGTCAGCGTCGTCATCCCCGGCGCTCGCACGCCGGAGCAGGCGCGCGCCAATGCCGTGGCCGGAACCATCGACCCTCTGCCGCAGGCGTCCCTGGACGCGCTCGAGCGCATCTACGACGACCGCGTGCGCCAGCACGTCCACACCCGCTGGTAGCCCCAGCCCACCCCCCTCCCCGCACTAGCCTCACCCCCCTTCCCGCACTTGCCTCACTAAGTGGCGTT
>JBKJTJ010000382.1:0-2921 GCA_046590855.1 Actinomycetota bacterium | reverse complement strand
GCTGCAGAAGATGGGCGCGATCATCAGCGTCGACACCGACCGGGTGATCCGGATCGAGGGCGTCTCGCGGCTGGAGGGCTACACGCACCGGGCGATGACCGACCGCATCGAGGCGGCCTCGTGGGCCTGCGCCGCCCTTGCGACGCAGGGCGACGTGATGGTGCGCGGGGCTCGCCAGCCCGAGATGATGACGTTCCTCAACGTGTTCCGCAAGATCGGCGGCGCCTTCGAGGTCGACGACGAAGGGATCCGGTTCTGGCGCGGCGGCGAGGCCCAGCGCTCGCTGGTGCTCGAGACCGACGTCCACCCGGGGTTCATGACCGACTGGCAGCAGCCCCTGGTGGTGGCGCTCACCCAGACCAGCGGGCTGTCGATCATCCACGAGACGGTGTACGAGAACCGGCTCGGGTTCACCCACGCGCTGAACGATATGGGCGCCACGATCCAGCTCTACCGCGAGTGCCTGGGCGGACTGCCGTGCCGCTTCGGCCAGCGCAACTTCATGCACTCGGCCGTCGTCCCCGGCCCCACCAAGCTGCACGGCGCCGAGATCACCGTCCCCGACCTGCGCGGTGGGTTCAGCTACCTCATCGCCGCCCTGGCGGCCGAGGGCGAGTCCACAGTGCACGGCGTCGACCTGATCTACCGCGGGTACGAGCGGTTCCAGGACAAGCTGGACTCGCTCGGCGCGAGCTGCGAGCACCGCTGAGGGTCGGGCTGGCCGTTCAGATCCCGACGATCCGCACGGCCACGACCTGGTCGTCGACGACGTCGATGGTGACCCGCTGGCCCGGCCGCAGCAGGCGCAAGCGGCTGTGCGCGAACGCCTCCGGCGAGAAGAGCAGCCGCCGGCCGTCGTCCAGCAGGACGCTCCCGGCGGCCGTCGCCGGGTCGAACTCGTGCACGCTCGCCTGCATGCCAGGAGGCTAGCGCGGGGTCATGGCGAACGTCTCGGCGCACAGCGCGTCGTGCAGCACCGCAGCCGTCCGGGGGCCCAGGCCCAGTGCCGTCGCTACGCGCAGTGCGGCCGCGGTGTCGACGTCGCGGCGCAGCCGGGGCAGGTCCAGGTCGAGCGCCACTGCGCCGAGAGCCGCGTGGCGCGCCGCGGACCCCGTGCCGAACGCGTGCCTCAGCTCGACACCGGCCAGGGCCGTGAGCAGAACCGTTCCGGTGCCCTCGGTGTCGGCGACGACCGACCGCGAGTGGACGGCTGCGGCGTCCAGGGCGAGGGCGAGGTCGTCCGCGGTCAGGGCCGGCAGGTCGACGAGCAGGGCGCCGACGGCGCCGTCCGGGTCCAGCCGGCGGGCCCGGGCCGCGCCCGCGGTCACCGCGGCGGTGAGCCCCGAGCCGGGGTCGGCCACGACCTCGTCGCCGAGCGCGCGCGCGGCCGGGCCGATCACCGGGTCGGATGTGACGACCACGCGGCGCACGACCCGGTCGCAGGCGCGCACGGCCGCCAGGGCGTCCGTCGCGATGGCCCGCGCAAGCGTTGCGTGGTCGACGCCCGCGGGCGCGACGAGCCGGGACTTGGCGCGCGCGGCGCTCTGCACCGGCAGCACCAGCGTGAAGCGGGCACCGGCACCGGATGCTGAGGACATACGGTGATGCTCCCAGCACCGACCCGTCGCTGGGAACGCGCCCGACCCGGTCTCGACCCGGAACCCGACCGTCTGGAGGTGACGTGCCGCACCGCGACCTCGGCCGCAGCTACCGGTTCGTCATCGCCGTCGTCCGCCCGCTGCTCGTGCTGCTGACCCGACGACGCTGGTGCGGCGCCCGGCACCTGCCCGCGCACGGCGGCTTCATCGTCTGCTCCAACCACCTCTCGCACAGCGACCCGCTGACCCTCGGGCACTACCTGCTCGACCACGGGCACCCGCCGTACTTCCTGGCCAAGGAGTCGCTGTTCACGATCCCCGTGGTGGGCCGCGTGATCCGCGGCGCCGGGCAGATTCCGGTGCACCGCGAGACCAGCGACGCGGCCGCGGCGCTCACCAGCGCGGTCGCGGCGGTGCAGGACGGAAGGTGCATCGTGCTCTACCCCGAGGGCACCTTGACCCGCGACCCCGACCTGTGGCCGATGGTGGGCAAGAGCGGTGCGGCGCGGCTGGCGCTGCAGACGGGATGCCCGCTCGTCCCGGTCGCGCAGTGGGGCCCGCAGATGCTGATGTCGCCGAGCTCCAAGCGGTTGCGGCTGCTGCCGCGCCCGCTGATCCAGGTGGTCGCCGGCCCGCCGGTCGACCTCGACGACCTGCGCGAGCGGCCCGTCGACGCCGCCCTGCTCACCGAGGCCACCGAGCGCATCATGAGCGCGATCACCGACCTGCTGCGTCCGTTGCGGGGCGGAACCCCACCGCCGCAACGGTTCGACTTCCACGACGAGCGCGCGGTCCTGCGCCGCGACCCCGCCCGCCGGCGCGGGAGCAGGCGGTGACCCGCGCCGCGGTGCTCGGCACCGGCAGCTGGGGTACGACGTTCGCGATGGTCCTCGCGGACGCCGGCGCCGACGTCACGCTGTGGGGCCGACGAAGCGAGCTCACCGACCGGATCAACCGCGACCACGTGAACGGGGACTACCTGCCCGGGATCGAGCTGCCGCGAGCGGTGCGGGCCACCAGCGACCCGTCGGTGGCGCTGCGCGGCGCGGACGTCGTGGTGCTCGCGGTGCCCTCGCAGACCCTGCGCGCCAACCTGGTGCGGTGGCGCGACCTGCTGCCGCCGTCCGCGCCGCTGGTCAGCCTGATGAAGGGTGTCGAGCTGGGCTCGACGCGGCGGATGAGTGAGGTCATCGTCGAGGTCGCCGGGGTGGCGCCCGAGCGGGTCGCCGTGGTGTCCGGCCCCAACCTGGCCCACGAGATCGCCGTCCGGCAACCGGCGGCCAGCGTCGTGGCGTGCACCGACCACGAGACGGCCGAGCTGCT
>JBKJTJ010000166.1:0-5372 GCA_046590855.1 Actinomycetota bacterium | reverse complement strand
TCAGCAGGACGGTGTCGTCGCCGGCGATGGTGCCCAGCAGGTCGGTGGCGTCGGCGTGGTCCAGCGCCGACGCCAGGTAGCTGGCCGCACCCGGGGGGGTGCGCAGCACCACGAGGTTCGCCGACGCCTCGGCCGAGACCAGCACCTCACTGGCGACCTTGGCCAACCGCGCGTCGGTGCTGGGGTCGGCCGGGCGGGGGGTGCGGTCGCCGCCCTCGGCGGGGACGGCGTACACCAGCTGGCCGTCGACGCCGCGCACCCGGATGGCGCCCATCTGCACCAGGTCGCGCGAGAGCGTGGCCTGGGTGACGTCGATGCCGTCGTCGGCCAGCAGCTGGGCCAGCCGGGCCTGCGAGCCGACGGGCGTGCTGCCCAGCAGCTCGACGATCCGCTGCTGGCGACCCACCTTGGTCGCGGCGATCATCCGCTGCGCTCGAGCAGCCAGGTGAGCAGCGCCTTCTGCGCGTGCAGCCGGTTCTCGGCCTCGTCGAAGACGACCGAGGCCGGCCCGTCGATCACCGAGGCACTGATCTCGAGGCCGCGGTAGGCGGGCAGGCAGTGCAGCACGATCGCACCCGGTGCGGCGAGGGCCAGGGCCGCGTCGTCGACCGCGTACGGCGTGAACGGGCTGGCCGCACCGACCCGCTCGCCCTTCTCGAGCTCGTCGCCCATCGACACCCAGGTGTCGGTGGCCAGGACGTCGGCGCCCTCGGCCGCGGTCCGCGGGTCGCCGGTGACCAGCACCGAACCACCTGTGGCAGAGGCGATCTCACGAGCCCGGTCGACGACGGCGGCGTCCGGTTGGTGGCTGTCGGGCGTGCCGATGCGCACGTGCAGCCCGGCGGTGGCGCCGCCGAGCAGGTAGCTGTGGGCCATGTTGTTGGCGCCGTCGCCGAGGTAGGTGAGGGTGGTGCCGGCCAGCCGTCCGAGGTGCTCGCGCACGGTCTGCAGGTCGGCGAGGATCTGGCAGGGGTGGAACTCGTCGGTGAGGGCGTTGATGACGGGCACCCGGCTCACGGCGGCCATCGCGTCGACCCGCTGCTGGCCGAAGGTGCGCCAGACGATCGCTGCCACCTGGCGGTGCAGGACGCGGGTGGTGTCCTCGACCGGCTCGCCGCGGCCGAGCTGGCTGCCGGCCGCGTCGATGACCAGCGGGTAGCCGCCGAGCTCGGCGATGCCGACGCTGAACGAGACCCGGGTGCGCGTCGAGGGCTTGTCGAACAGGACGGCGACGGCGCGCGGGCCCTCGAGCGGACGCAGCCCGAGCCGGTCGGCCTTGGCCCGGTCGGCCAGGTCGAGCACCTCGAGCTGCTCGTCAGGGCTCAGGTCGTCGTCGCGCAGGAAGTGGCGGGTCATCGGGGGTCCTTCTCGCTCGTCAGCTCGCCACTTGCGTCGCTATCCGCCGTTCCCGGGGCCGGGGTGAGGGCAGTTAGTGACGCAAGTGCGGGGGGGATGAGGGCGGGCAGGGCGGCGACGAAGGAGTCAGCCTGGTCGGCGGTCAGGATCAGCGGAGGCGCCAGGCGGACGACGTCCGGGGTCACCGCGTTGACGATGAACCCCATGGACAGCGCCGCGGCGGCCAGCGGCGCGGCGACCGGGCGGGCCAGCTGCACCCCGAGCCACAGCCCCTCGCCCGTGACGGCGGTGACCAGCGGCGCGCCCGCGGCGAGCACCCCGTCGCGCAGCCGGGCGCCGACCTCGCGCACGTTCGCCAGCAGGTCGTCGCGCTCGATGACGTGCAGCGTGGCGAGGGCGGCGGCCGAGGCGACCGGGTTGCCCCCGAAGGTGGTGCCGTGCTGACCGGCGCCCAGAAGCGTTGCGGCAGACCCGAAGGCGACGACGGCACCGATCGGGATGCCGCCACCGAGCCCCTTCGCCAGCGTCACGACGTCGGGCACGACGCCGTGCCGGGTGTGGGCGAACCACTGCCCGGTGCGGCCGATGCCCGACTGCACCTCGTCGACGACGAGCAGCGCACCATGCGCGCTGGTGACCTCGCGGGCAGCGGCGAGGTAGCCCTCGGGCAGCGGGCGCACCCCAGCCTCGCCCTGGATCGTCTCGAGCACGACCGCGGCGACGTCGTCCGCCATGGCCGCGCGCAGCGCCTCGACGTCGCCGAACGGCAGGTGCTCGACACCACCGGGAAGCGGCTCGAACGGCTCGCGGTACGCGGGTTTGTGGGTCAGGGCCAGCGCCCCCAGGGTACGTCCGTGAAAGGCGCCCTCGAGCGCCAGGATGCGCGGGCGGCCGGTGCGCCGGGCGATCTTGATGGCGCCCTCGTTGGCCTCGGCACCGGAGTTGGCGAAGAACACCCGAGAGCCGTCCGGGGCGGCGAGCAGGTCGAGCAGCCGCTCGGCCAGGGCCACCTGCGGGCCGGTTGCGAAGAAGTTCGACACGTGGCCGAGGGTGGCCATCTGCGCGCTGACGGCCCCGGTGAGCGTCGGGTGGGCGTGCCCCAGTGCGTTGGTCGCGATGCCGGCGAGCAGGTCGAGGTAGCGCCGACCGTCGGCGTCCCAGACGTAGGAGCCCTCACCGCGCACCAGGAACCGTTGCGGCACACCGTAGGTGGGCATCACGGACAGCGTGTACCGGTCGAGCCAAGCCTGGCTCGACCGACCGTCGACCCCGTCGCCGGCGCTGGGCAGGATCTCGCTCACGGGACCACCATCGTCCCGGTGCCTTCGCTGGTGAGCATCTCGAGCAGCAGCGCGTTGGGCAGCCGTCCGTCGACGACGGTGGCGCGTCCGACGCCACCGCGCACCGCCCTCAGGCACGCCGCCATCTTCGGTGCCATGCCGCTGCTGATCTCGGGCAGCACCTGCTCGAGCTCGTCGGCGGCGATCTGCTCGACGAGCGAGCCGCGGTCGGGCCAGTCGCTGTACAGGCCCTCGACGTCGGTGAGCACGACCAGCTTGACCGCGCCGAGGGCGACGGCGAGGGCCGCGGCGGCGGTGTCGGCGTTGACGTTCAGCACCTGACCTGCCGAGTCGGGGGCGACGGTCGACACGACGGGGATGCGCCCGGCGCCGACCAGGTCGCTGACCGCAGCGGGGTTCACCGACACGACGTCGCCCACCAGGCCGACGTCGACCGGCTCGCCGTCGACGATCGGGCGGGTGCGCTCGGCGACGAACAGGCCGCCGTCCTCGCCGCTCATGCCCACCGCGTGCGGCCCGTGCTCGTTGACCAGCCCGACCAGCTCGCGGCCGACCTGACCGACGAGCACCATGCGCACCACCTCGATCGCCTCGGGCGTGGTGACCCGCAGTCCGGCGCGGAACTCGCTGTCGATCCCCAGCCGACTGAGCATCGCCGACACCTGCGGGCCGCCGCCGTGGACGACCACGGGCCGGATGCCCACGTGCAGCAGGAAGACGATGTCCTGGGCGAAGGCCCGCTTGAGGGTCGGGTCGACCATCGCGTTGCCGCCGTACTTGATCACCACCACCTGACCGTAGAACTCCTTGAGCCACGGCAGGGCGTCGACCAGGACGGCGGCGCGGGTCGCGTCCCAGTCGGCGTCGGCGGCGCGCATCGCCCGCGTGGTGCCCCAGCGGCCGCTCACGACGAGTACGCCGAGTTCTCGTGCACGTACGCGTGCGTGAGGTCGTTGGTCCACACGGTCGCGGTCGCCTCGCCGACCTTCAGGTCGATCGTCACGCTCACCTCGCGGGATGTCAGGTCGACCAGGTCGCGGGACTCCCCCGGGCCGCCGTCCCGGCAGATCCACACGCCGTTGACGGCGACGTCCAGGTCGGTCGGATCGAACGCCGCCGACGTCGTGCCCACCGCCGCGAGGATGCGCCCCCAGTTGGGGTCGCGGCCGAAGACGGCGGCCTTGAACAGGTTGCTGCGCGCGACCGACCGGCCGACCTCGACCGCGTCGGCCTCGTCCGCAGCGCGGACGACCTCGATCGCGATGTCGTGGTCGGCGCCCTCGGCGTCGCGCATCAGCTGCTGGGCCAGGTCGTGGCACACCGCCCGCACGGCGTCGGCGAAGGCGTGCGCGTCGGGTCGGACGCCGGAGGCGCCGTTCGCCATCAGCACCACCGTGTCGTTGGTCGACTGGCAGCCGTCGGAGTCGAGGCGGTCGAAGGTGACGCGGGTGGCGGCCCGCAGGGCCTCGTCGAGGGCGACGGCACCGACCTCGGCGTCCGTCGTGATCACCACCAGCATCGTCGCGAGCGCCGGCGCCAGCATGCCCGCCCCTTTGGCCATGCCGCCCACGACCCAGCCCGCACCGTGGCTCAGCGCCTGCTTGCTCACCGTGTCGGTGGTCATGATCGCGGCCGCTGCCGCCCCACCCCCGTCGACGTCGAGCGCGGCGACGGCGGCGGCGACTCCGGCGGTGAGCCGCGGCTGGTCGAGCTGCTCGCCGATCAGACCGGTCGAGCACACGACGACGTCGCCGGCGTCCACGCCCACCAGCTCGGCCACCTGCTCGGCGCTGGCGTGGGTGGTCGCGAAGCCCTGCGGCCCGGTGTAGCAGTTGGCGCCGCCGGAGTTCAGCAGCACCGCGCGGGCGGTGCCGTCGGCGGTCACCCGCTCGCTCCACAGCACCGGGTTGGCCTTGCACCGGTTGCCGGTGTAGACGGCGGCGACCGTCGACGACGGGCCGTCGTTGACGACCAGCGCGACGTCGAGCCCGCCGCTGGCCTTCAGCCCCGCGACGACGCCGGACGCCCGGAACCCCTGCGCCGCAGTGATACTCATAAGACGGTGACATTCATGAAGGCGGTGACACTCACGGACTGACCCCTATCGTCGGCAGGCCCAGCGTCTCGGGCAGGCCGAGCGCCAGGTTGAGGCACTGCAGGGCCGCTCCGGCGGTGCCCTTGGTGAGGTTGTCGACCGCCACGACGGCGACCACCCGGCCGACCCGCTCGTCCAGCGCCACCTGCAGGTGCACGGTGTTGGCGCCCAGGGTGTCGGCGGTGCGCGGCCACTGCCCCTCGGGCAGCACCTCGACGAACGGCTCGTCGGCGTACGCCGCGACCCAGGCGGCCCGGACCTGCGCCGCGGTCACGCCGGGCCGCACGCGGGCGGTGCAGGTGGCCAGGATCCCGCGCGGCATCGGCGCCAGCGTCGGCGTGAACGAGACGGACACCGAACCCCCGGCCGCCGCACTGAGGTTCTGCTCGATCTCCGGAGTGTGCCGATGGACCCCGCCGACGCCATAGGGCGACATGGAGCTCATGGTCTCCGCCCCAAGTAGATGCGGCTTGAGGGACCGGCCGGCACCAGAGATGCCGCTGGCCGCAACGATGACCACGTCGGCTGGTTCGAGGATGCCCGAGACGAACCCAGGCGCCACCGCCAACGTGCACGCCGGGGGATAACAGCCTGGGACGGCGATCCGGCGAGCGCCCGAC
>JBKJTJ010000047.1:0-6925 GCA_046590855.1 Actinomycetota bacterium | reverse complement strand
GACCTGCGCGAGGACGGCGGCGGCGCCACCCTGGGCGCGGTCGCGTCGACCACGGTGCACTTCGCCGACGTCACCGACGCCGAGATCGACGCGTACGTCGCCACTGGCGAGCCGCTGTCGGTCGCGGGCGCGTTCACCACCGACGGCCTCGGCGGGGCTTTCGTCAGCGGCATCGAGGGCGACCCCCACAACGTCGTCGGTGTCAGCCTGCCCCTGCTGCGCGCCCTGCTCGCCGACTGCGGCGTCCTCTGGACCACCCTCTGGTGAGGCTCGGTCAGACCGGCGGGACGCCGTGGCGGCGGTCGCTGAACGTCCGATCACGCCCTGCGGCGTAACGGAACCGGCGCACCAGCTCATCGCGCAGGTCGTGCGGCTCGACCACCCCGTCGAGCACCAGGTCGCTCACCAGCCGCTCGAGGTCGACGTCCTGCTCGTACTCCGAGCGCCGGGCCGCGACGTACGCCGCCCGCTCGGCCGGGTCGTCGATCGCCTCGATCTTGGCGGCGTACACGGCGTTGACGGCCGCCTCGGGGCCCATCACCGCGATCCGCGCCGTGGGTAGCGCCAACGCGGCGTCTGGCCCGAACCCCGGGCCGGCCATGGCGTACAGCCCGGCGCCGTACGCCTTGCGCAGCACCACCGACACCTGCGGCACGGTCGCCTCGCTCACCGCGGTGATCATCTTGGCGCCGTGCCGGATGATGCCGCCGCGCTCGACCTCCGACCCGATCATGAAGCCGGGCACGTCGGCGAGGTAGAGCAGCGGGACGTTGAACGCGTCGCACAGCCAGATGAACCGGGCCGCCTTGTCGGCGCTGTCGCTGAACAGCACGCCGCCCTTGACCGCCGAGTTGTTGGCCACGACGCCCACCGCCTCGCCGTCGAGCCGGCCGAACCCGACCACCACCTCGGCGGCGAACAGCGGCTTGACCTCGAAGAACGACTCGTCGTCCAGCAGGGCGTCGACCACCTCGTGGACGTCGAACGGCTGGCTCTCGACCTCGGGCACGACCGTGTCGTCGAGCGGATGTCGGGGCGGTTGCGTCGCGTACGACGGCGGCTGGTCGCGCCAGCTGCCGGGCAGGTAGCTGAAGAACAGGCGCGCCTGCTCGATCGCGTCGGCGTCGTCGACGGCCAGCAGGTCGCCACAACCCGAGACGGTGCAGTGCATCCGAGCCCCGCCCATCTCCTCCAACGACACCGTCTCACCGACGACCATCTCCGCCATCCGCGGGCTGCCGAGGTACATGGACGCGTTGCCCTCGACCATGATCACGACGTCGCAGAAGGCAGGGATGTAGGCCCCGCCGGCGGCCGAGGGCCCGAACAGGCAGCAGATCTGCGGCACCCGCCCGGACAGCGCCACCTGGTTCTTGAAGATCCGCCCTGCGCCGCGCCGCCCGGGGAACAGGTCGACCTGGTCGGTGATCCGCGCCCCCGCGGAGTCGACCAGCCAGAACACCGGCAGCTCCTCGCGCAGCGCCGACTCGGTGGCGCGGACGATCTTCTCGACGGTGCGCGCGCCCCACGAGCCCGCCTTCACCGTCGGGTCGTTGGCGACGACCAGCACCGGCCGACCCTCGACGGTGCCGCGGCCCGTGACCACGCCGTCCGCGGGCAGGCCCGTCGAGAGGCTGTTGGCGTATCGGCCGTCCTCGACGAAGCTGTCGGCGTCCAGCAGCAGCGCGATCCGGTCGCGCACGTACAGCTTGCCCTGGTCGGCGAGCTTGGCAGCCGCCTTGTCGGACGGCGCCTGCGAGGCCTCGTGCGCCTTCGCCAGGCGGTCGCGGACGTCGGTGACCCGCGGGTCGCCCGGGTGGTTCACGCGGGCAGCCCGAGGCCTCGCGCGATCACCATGCGCTGCACCTCGCTCGTGCCCTCACCGATCTCGAGGATCTTCGCGTCGCGGTAGAACCTCGCGACGGGGTACTCCTCCATGAACCCGTTGCCGCCGAACACCTGCGTCGCGATGCGCGTCGCCGTGACAGCCGCTTCGGTGCTGTAGAGCTTCGCGATCGCCGCCGCCTGCTTGACGGTCGCGACGGACGTGCGTCCGGCGTGCAGCTCGTCCTTGAGCCACGCCGCCTTGTAGGTCAGCAGCCGGGCCGCCTCGACGGAGACCGCGAGGTCGGCGACCGCGAAGGACACGCCCTGGTTGGCTCCGATCGGGCGACCGAAGGCGATCCGGGTGCAGGCGTACGAGGACGCTGCGTCCAGGCACCCCTGGGCCAGGCCCAGGGCCAGGGCCGAGATCGCGATGCGCCCGTCGTCCAGCGTCTTGAGGAACTGGCGGAACCCCGATCCGCGCTCGCCCAGCAGGTGGTCGGCGGGCACGCTCGCGCCGTCGAAGCTGAGTCCGTGCGTGTCGCTGGCGTGCCAGCCGAGCTTGTCGTACGCGGGCTCGACCGTGAACCCTGGGGTGCCCGCGGGCAGCATGATCGCGCTGATCTCGGCCTTGCCCTCGGGGGTCGTTCCTGTTCGGGCCGTCACCGTCACGACAGACGTGATGTCGGTGCCGGAGTTGGTGATGAAGGCTTTCGCGCCGTCGACCACCCAGTGCGCGTCGTCGCCCTGGCCCTCCAGCCGCGCCTTGGTGCGCGTCGCACCCGCGTCGGAGCCGGCGTCCGGCTCGGTGAGACCGAACGCCGCCAGGGCGCGGCCGCTGACCAGGTCGGGCAGCCAGCGCTGCTTCTGCTCCTCGGTGCCGAAGGTCAGGATCGGGTTGATGCCCAGGCCGACGCCGGCGCTGAGCGTGATGCCGACCGACTGGTCGACCCGGCCGAGCTCCTCGATCGCGACACAGAGCGAGGTGAAGTCGCCGCCCGCGCCGCCGTACTCCTCCGGGACGACCAGGCCGAAGAGGCCGAGGTCGCCCATCTGCGGCACCAGCTCGGTCGGGAAGTGGTGCTCCCGGTCCCAGCGCGCCGCGTGCGGCGCCACCTGCTCGGCCGCGAACTCACGGACGACTGCACGGAAGTCCTCGTGCTCCTTGCTCAGCTCGAACGTCATGCGCTCATGGTCGCGCTGCTTGACGTTTACGTCAACGTCAAGCAGGCTGCGACCGTGCCAGCGCGGACATGGACCATCGCCGAGATCGCCGACGAGTTCGGCATCACGCACCGGACGGTGCGGTACTACGAGGACAAGGGACTCGTGACGCCCGAGCGCCGGGGCACCCTGCGCGTCTTCCACCCCCGCGACCGCACGCGTCTGCGACTGGTGCTGCGCGGGAAGCGCCTCGGCTTCCCCCTCGACGAGATCCGCACCATCGTCGACCTGTACGACCAGCAGCCTGGCGAGTCCGGTCAGCTGTCCTACCTGCTCGACCAGATCGAGGACCGACGCGGTGACCTCTGGCTCCGCCGGCGCGACATCGACGCAGCACTGGCCGAGCTCGACGACCTCGAGCGCCGGTGCCGCACCGATCTCGCTAGGCTCGCGGCCGAGCCGGAGGAGCACTGACGATGACCGCACCAACCGGGACGCCGACACTCGACGGAGCAGCCGACATGGGCCGACACGGCAACCGCGTGATCACCAAGGTGCTGATCGCCAACCGCGGTGAGATCGCCGTCCGGATCGCCCGGGCCTGCGCCGACGCGGGCATCGACTCCGTCGCCGTGTACGCCGACCCCGACCGCGACGCGCTGCACGTGAAGGTGGCGACCGAGGCCTTCGCCCTGGGCGGGACGACACCCGCCGACTCCTACCTGTTGCAGGACAAGCTGATCGAGGTCGCACTGCAGTCCGGGGCCGACGCCGTCCACCCCGGGTACGGCTTCCTCGCCGAGAACGCCGCCTTCGCCCAGGCGGTGGACGACGCCGGGCTGGTGTGGATCGGACCGTCGCCCGCGGCGATCGACGCCCTCGGCGACAAGGTCAAGGCGCGCCACATCGCCGAGCGCGCAGGGGCGCCACTGGTCGCCGGCACCAAGGAGCCGGTGGAGGGCCCAGACGAGGTGCTGGCGTTCGCCGACGAGCACGGTCTGCCCGTGGCCATCAAGGCCGCGTACGGTGGCGGCGGCCGCGGCCTGAAGGTCGCCCGCACGAGGGACGAGATCCCCGAGCTGTTCGACTCCGCCGTGCGCGAGGCGGTGTCGGCGTTCGGGCGCGGCGAGTGCTTCGTCGAGAAGTACCTCGACCAGCCCCGGCACGTCGAGACCCAGTGCCTGGCGGACACCCACGGCAACGTCGTCGTGGTCTCCACCCGCGACTGCTCGCTGCAGCGTCGGCACCAGAAGCTGGTCGAGGAGGCCCCCGCGCCGTTCCTCACCGACGAGCAGACGGCCGAGCTGTACCGCGCGTCGAAGGCGATCCTGCGCGAGGCCGACTACACCGGCGCCGGCACCTGCGAGTTCCTGGTCGCCAAGGACGGCACCATCTCGTTCCTGGAGGTCAACACCCGCCTGCAGGTCGAGCACCCCGTCAGCGAGGAGGTCTCGGGCCTGGACCTGGTGCGCGAGCAGCTGCGCATCGCCGCAGGCGAGGAGCTCGGCTACGACGATCCGCCGCTGCGCGGGCACTCGATCGAGTTCCGGATCAACGGCGAGGACGCCGGACGGGGTTTCCTGCCGGCCCCGGGCGTGGTCACGTCGTTCCGCCCACCCAGCGGGCCCGGCGTCCGGCTGGACTCCGGTGTCGAGTCCGGCGACGTGATCGGCGGGGCGTTCGACTCCATGCTCGCCAAGCTCGTCGTCACCGGCGCCACCCGTCAGCAGGCCCTCGAGCGGGCCCGCCGCGCCCTCGACGAGTTCGTCATCGAGGGGATGCCGACGGTGCTGCCCTTCCACCGGGTCGTCGTCCGCGACCCGGCCTTCGCCCCGGCGGACGCCACCGCCCCGTTCACCGTCCACACCCGTTGGATCGAGACCGAGTTCGACAACACGATCCCGGCGCACAACGCGGCGGACGACGTCCCCGCCGACGCCGCACCGCGCGAACGGGTCGTCGTCGAGGTCGGTGGCAAGCGCCTCGAGGTCGTGCTGCCGGCCGGGCTCGGTGCGGGCACCGGCGCTGGCTCGACGCGCCCTGCCGCCCCTCGACGCAGCAATGGCGGACGCGCCGGTGCAGCGGTGGGCGGTGACGCGCTGGTCGCGCCGATGCAGGGCACGATCATCAAGATCGCCGTCGAGAACGGTCAGGTCGTCGCGGCCGGCGAGCTCGTGCTCGTGCTGGAGGCGATGAAGATGGAGCAGCCCATCACCGCCCACAAGGCCGGCACCGTCAGCGGCCTGGCCGCCGAGGTCGGCCAGACCGTCGCGAGCGGCACCCCCCTCCTCGACCTCAAGGACTGACCCCCCACCCCTGCTCCCCGCCCCATCCACCCCGCACCTTCGCCACAAGGTGCCCGATACGGGGGCTTCAGACGGCACCTTCGCCACAAGGTGCTCCTGGCGGGGCGAGAAGGCGGCACCTTCGCCGCAAGGTGCGGTGGTCGGGTGTCGCTGGATCAGCGGGCCGACAACCGTCGTTCGACCGTCGCAGCCACCGCGGCGATCAGTGCGGACGGCGTACGCAGCAGGTCCGCGGTCACGTGCACCGTCAGCCAGTCGGCCTGCTGCAGGAGGCGCTGTTGCGCCCGGTCCTTCTCCAGCTGTTCGCGAAGAGCGTGCCAGGCCCCGTCGTACAGGATGGCGATGCGCAGTTCACGAAGTGCGAGGTCTGCTCGCAGGATGCGTCGTCCGCCGTTCCAGATGACGTACTGCACCTCAGGCTCGAACCCCGCGCGGCGGAGAATGACCCGCATCTCGGACTCCGGGATCGACTCGGCCCGCGGGTCGGTCAGCTCCAGCGCGTCGCGGACGGCGACCACGTCGTTGTCGTGGCAGGTGGTGAGCCAGGTCCGGAGCGCGTCAAGGTCGAGGACGCCCGCACGCGCGAGCGCATCCAGGTAGGCGACGGCTCGCGGCTGCGCTCGTCTGGCCGCCAGGTCGAACCCGATCCGCAGCGGGTGCGCCAAGCGGACACCGTGCACGGTCAGGTCAGGTGGCCCCGGCGTCATCGTCTGCCGGACAGCGACCCCTCGGAGCCGGGGAGCCCGCATGCCGAACGGAACGATGACCTCGACGTCGTCTCGCGCACCGGCGAGCGGGACACCCCTGACTGTCGCGGCCGAACGACCGGTGACACGAGCTTGCCTCGGCAGGACCAGCGAAGCGGCTTCGCAGCGGAGCTCGTGGGTCAGCTCCACCCAAGAAGGCCGGTAGACGCCGTGCAGCACCGGCACGACGCCACGTCCTCTGAGCTGCCGCGCTGTCACCAGCCCCTGCTCGACGGCGGCTGAGCCGATGAAGACGCGCGGGAGGTCGATGAGGACCACTCGGTTCGAGGGCATGCCCGTCAGGCTTACCGACGTGGCGCCAACCGGGAAGATCCCTCACCGGGCCTGTGGACAACCAGCGCACCCGTCCGCCTGTGGAGGACGTCCGGTGCGACCGCACCTTGTGGCGAAGGTGCGGTTTTCGGGGCCTCTAAACGGCACCTTGTGGCGAAGGTGCGCTTGGACGTGCCAACTGGGCGCACCTTGTGGCGAAGGTGGACTGTTCCCGGAAGGGGGCGGGGTCAGGCGCGGGTGTGGAGCTGGCGGGCGGCTTCGGCGATCGAGCCGGACATGGAGGGGTAGACGGTGAAGGCGGCCGAGACCTGGTCGACGGTGAGCTTGGTCTGCACGGCGAGCGCGACCGGGAAGATCAGCTCGCTGGCGCGGGGGGCCACGACGACGCCGCCCATGATGATGCCGGTGCCGGCTCGGGCGAAGAGCTTGACGAACCCGTCGTGCACGTTCTGCATCTTGGCCCGGGCGTTGGTGGCCAGCGGCAGCATGATCGCCTCGCAGGCGATCCCGGCCTCGTCGAGCCCCTGCTTCGACCACCCGACCGTCGCGATCTCGGGGTCGGTGAAGATGTTCGCGGCGACGGCACGCAGG
>JBKJTJ010000257.1:0-3030 GCA_046590855.1 Actinomycetota bacterium | reverse complement strand
CTTCTCGGCTGCACGACCGGATCCTGTTCTCGCGCACCGGTTCTGGCGACCTGGACGACCCGACGTCCTGGACCCTCACCCGACTCCAACCCTGACCCCCCTTCCCAGCACTTGCTGCACTAAGTGCCGCGCCGTGCGCGAGCGCGACGACAGTTAGTGAGGCAAGTGCTGAAGGGGGTGGGCTGGGATTGCAGTAACGTGATGGGCGTCACATCGATCGCGGGCGACACCGTCGCCGTCCGCCGGCCCGCTCCCCGGGCCGCCGGCGACCACGAGGCCCCGCCATGGCCCACCCCACCCCCCGCGTCGTCGTCGACGTCACCGAGCGCGTCGTCGACCGCAGCCGCGCCACGCGAGAGCCCTACCTCGCGCGACTGCTGGCAGCGCAGGCCGCGAAGGCGGCTCGCCCGGCCCGCACCACCCTGGGCTGCAGCAACCTGGCCCACGCCGCGGCGGCCTGCGGCGACGGGGACCGCGCGGTGATGACCGGCGCCCGCGGCATGAGCATCGGCATCGTCACCTCCTACAACGACATGCTCTCGGCGCACGCGCCCTACGACACCTACCCCGCGCTGATCAAGGCCGCCGCCAGGGACGAAGGCCACCTGGCCCGGGTCGCCGGGGGAGTGCCGGCCATGTGCGACGGGATCACCCAGGGCCGCGCCGGCATGGAGCTGAGCCTGTTCAGCCGCGACGTCATCGCGATGTCGACGGCGATCGCGCTCTCGCACGACGTGTTCGACGCGGCGCTGATGCTGGGCGTGTGCGACAAGATCGTCCCCGGCCTGGTGGCGGGCGCACTGGTGTTCGGCCACCTGCCGACCGCCCTGGTGCCGGCGGGCCCGATGGCCAGCGGCCTGCCGAACGCCGAGAAGGCGGCGGTGCGCCGCCGGCACGCCGAGGGCGAGGTGGGCGAGCCCGAGCTGCTCGCCGCCGAGGTCGCGTCGTACCACTCAGCAGGCACCTGCACCTTCTACGGCACCGCCAACTCCAACCAGCTGCTGATGGACGTCATGGGCCTGCACCTGCCCGGCGCCGCGTTCGTCGCGCCGACCGACCCGCTGCGCGAGGCGCTGACGGTCGCGGCCACCCATCGCGTCGCCGAGATCGCCGCCGGCCCCGCGCCGTACGGCATCGGCCAGGTCGTCGACGAGCGGGTCGTCGTCAACGGGATCGTCGCGCTGCTGGCCACCGGTGGGTCGACCAACCACACGATGCACCTGGTGTCGATGGCTGCCGCCGCCGGCGTCCAGGTCACCTGGGAGGACTTCGACGACCTGTCGCGCGTCGTGCCGACCCTGGCCCGGATGTACCCCAGCGGCACCGCGGACGTGAACCACTTCCGGGACGCCGGCGGCACGCCGTTCCTCGTCGGCACCCTGCTGGACGCCGGGCTGCTGCACGGCGACGTGCTGACCCTCGCGGGCCCGGGCCTGGCCCGCTACCGCCGCACGCCCGTGCTGGACGACGCGGGCCGGCTCGGGTGGGTCGACGCCCCGGCCGTCAGTGGCGACCGGACGGTGCTGCGACCGACGTCCGACCCGTTCGCGCCGGACGGCGGGCTGCGGGTGCTGCGCGGCACGCTCGGCCACGCCGTCATCAAGGTGTCGGCGGTGGCCCCCGAGCACCGGCTGGTGCAGGCGCCGGCGCGCATCTTCACCGACCAGGCCGCGTTCCTCGTCGCGTTCTCGCGTCGTGAGCTGGACCGCGACGTGGTGGTGGTGATCCGCGACCAGGGGCCGTCGGCCAACGGCATGCCCGAGCTGCACGCGCTGACCCCGTCGCTGTCGGCGATCCAGAAGCGCGGCCACCAGGTGGCCCTGGTCACCGACGGGCGGATGTCGGGGGCCAGCGGCTCGATCCCCGCCGCGATCCACGTCACGCCCGAGGCGGTGCACGCTGGGCCGATCGCCCGGCTGCGCGACGGCGACCTCGTGCGGGTCGACGCCGACAACGGCCGGCTCGACGTCCTGGTCGACGCCGCCGAGTGGGCCGGGCGCGAGGCCGCACCGCCCTCGCACCAGGACACCCACGGCACCGGCCGCGAGCTGTTCGCCGCGATGCGTCTCGCCGTCGGCCGGGCGGACGAGGGTGCCCATGTGTTCGGTGAGCCACAGCCCGCCCCGGCCTTCGCGCAGGTGGCTCGATGAGCATCGACCTGCTGGCCGTCTCGCCCGTCGTGCCCGTGGTGGTCGTGACGGACGTCGACACCGCGGTCCCGCTGGCCCGCGCCCTGGCCCGCGGCGGCGTCGGCATCATCGAGATCACCCTGCGCACCGAGCACGGCCTGGCCGCGATCGAGCGGGTCGCCGCCGAGGTCCCCGAGATCGTGACCGGCGCCGGCACCGTCACCACGCCGGCTCAGGTCGACGCGGTGCGTCGGGCGGGGGCGCAGTTCATCGTCACCCCCGGCTCGCCGCCGCAGCTGCTGGACGCCGCCCTCGACAGCGGGGTGCCGCTGCTCGCCGGGGCCAGCACCATGACCGAGATGCTGACCTTGGCCGAGCGGGGTCTCGCGGCGATGAAGTTCTTCCCGGCCGAGACCAGCGGAGGGCGGGCGTACCTGTCCGCGGTGGCCGGGCCGCTGCCGCACCTGCGGTTCTGCCCCACCGGCGGGATCTCGCCGGCCAACGCGGGCGACTACCTGGCGCTGCGCAACGTCGGCTGCGTCGGCGGCTCGTGGCTCACCCCGGCCGACGCGGTCGCGACGGGGGACTGGGACCGGATCGAGGCGCTGGCCCGGGTAGCAGCGGCCCTGCGTCGAGTGGAGTGCTGAGACCGCTGGGCTGGAGCACGCGGGCACGGAACAGCCCACGGGCTGGGCCGCTCGAGAGCGGCCCGGACCGCTGTGGACGTCAGCGGTGCACCCGTGGGCTGCGGTGGCTACCTGGATCTCGCCGGCCGGTCGGCCGGTCAGGGATGCGGGGCAACCCGTCCGATGTCCGACGGCTAGCGGGTAGCCACCTCACGTGTCCGTAAGTCATTCACGACTCGAACCACCTCCTCTCTCGTGTCCGAGAAACGTACGTC
>JBKJTJ010000066.1:0-2640 GCA_046590855.1 Actinomycetota bacterium | reverse complement strand
GTCGGGGTTGGCGTTGTAGGCGTCGTTGACGACGGTGACGCCGTCGGGGCGGTCGGTGACCTCCATCCGCCACCGGCTGACCGGGCCGGCCGCCGACAGCGCGGCCGCCACGGCGTCGACGTCCAGGCCGAGCTCGAGGGCGACCGCGGCCACCGCCAGCGCGTTGGCGACGTGGTGCTCGCCGTGCAGCCGCAGCGTCACCCGAGCCGAGCCGGGCGGCGCCACCAGCGTGAACGACCCGCGCCCGCGCTCGTCCAGCCGCACGTCGTCCGCCCGGACGTCGGCCCCGGCCGACTGCCCGACGGTGACGACCCGTGCCCGGGTGAGTGCCGCCATCGCGGCGACCCGGTGGTCGTCGGCGTTCAGGACCGCGAGCGCGGTGGGTGCCAGGTCGGTGACGAGCTCGGCCTTGGCGGTGGCGATCGCCTCGACCGAGCCGAACTCGCCCACGTGGGCCGTGCCGACGTTGAGCACCACGGAGACGTCCGGCGCCGCGATCCGCGTCAGGTAGGTGAGGTGGCCGGCGCCGCGGGCGCCCATCTCGAGCACCAGGTATCGGGTGTCGTCCTGCACCCGAAGCGCCGTCAGCGGTACGCCGACCTCGCCGTTGAACGACTCCTGGGACGCGACGGTCGGCCCGTGGGTGGCCAGCACCTGGGCAAGCAGGTCCTTGGTGCTGGTCTTGCCCGACGACCCCGTGACGGCCACGACGCGCAGCCCCGGCACCCGTGCCAGGACGTCGGTGGCCAGCGCCGCGAAGGCGGCCTGCACGTCCGGCACGACGACGCACGCCAGGCCGGCGACCTCGTGGTCGGTGAGGGCCGCGACGGCACTGCGCTCGGCAGCCTGCTCGACGAAGTCGTGCCCGTCGGCGTGCTCGCCGCGCCGCGCGACGTAGAGCCCACCGGGCTCGGCGAGGCGCGCGTCGGTGACGACCGGGCCGCTGACGAGGACCGACCCGTCGCCCACGACGCGGCCGCCGACGGCTGCCGCCACCTGGTCGAGCGTGAGCGCGATCACGGCCGGCCCCCCGCGAGCGCGGCGGCCAGCTCGGTGCGGTCGTCGAACGGGTGGACGACGCCGCCGACGTCCTGACCCTGCTCGTGCCCCTTGCCGGCCACGAGCAGCACGTCACCGGGGCCGAGCAGCGCGACGGCGTGCCGGATCGCGGCCGCCCGGTCGGCGACCTCGACGACCTCGGCCCCGGTGCCCAGGGCACCCTCCCGGGCTCCGGCGAGCACCGCCGAACGGATCCGGGCCGGGTCCTCGCTGCGCGGGTTGTCGTCGGTGACGACGACGGCGTCGGCGTTCGCGGCGGCCGCTGCGCCCATGCCCAGCCGCTTGCCCGGGTCGCGGTCGCCACCGGCGCCCAGCACGACGACCAGGCGGCCACCGGCGGCGACCGCAGGGCGCAGCGCCTGCAGCGCGACCGCCACCGCGTCGGGGGTGTGGGCGTAGTCGACGACGGCCAGTGGCCCAGCGCCGACGCTCACCTGCTGCATCCGTCCCGGCACGCCACCGGCCTGCGCGAGACCCAGCACGACGTCGTCGGCATCGACCCCGGCGACGAGCAGCATGACGGCGGCCAGCGCCGTGTTCATGACGTTGAACCCACCGGGCATCGGGCAGCGCAGCGCCAGCCGCAGCCCGTCCGCGTGCTGCAGGACGAACGTCGTGGTCGCCCCGTCGGGCACGCGGTCGCGCACGGTCCAGTCCGCGCCGGCGTCGCGGCGTCCGGACACGGTGGTCACGGGGACCTCTGAGCGCTCGGCGACGGCGCGGCCACCCTCGTCGTCCACGACGACGACGCCGCGGCGGCTGTGGGCGGGGGTGAACAGCATGGCCTTGGCGGCCAGGTAGGTGGCCATGTCACCGTGCAGCTCGAGGTGGTCCTGGCTGAAGCTGGTGAACCCGGCGACGTCGACGACCACGCCGTCGACCCGGTGCTGGGCCAGCGCCTGGCTCGAGACCTCCATCGAGCAGACCTGCACGTGCTGCTCGCGCATGGTGGCGAGCAGCCGGTGCAGGTCGGGGGCCTCGGGGGTGGTGCGCACGCTGGGCTCGGCCCGGTCGGCGACCCGCGTCTCGACGGTGCCGATCATGCCGGTCACCCGGCCCAGGGCCCGCAGCGCGGCGTCCAGCAGGAAGGTCGTGGTGGTCTTGCCGTTGGTGCCGGTGACCCCGAGCACCTGCAGCGCGTCCGCGGGGTGGCCGTACACCTGCGCCGACACCGCCCCGAGCACCAGGCGGGGTGTCGAGCAGACCAGGGTCGGCAGCCCGGCCGCCCGCCCCAGGCCCTGGCCGCGCTCGTCGGTGAGCACCGCCACGGCGCCGGCCGCAGCCGCCTGGACGGTGAAGTCAGCGCCGTGCGCGCTGGCGCCGGGCAGGGCGGCGTACAGGTCACCGGGGCCGACCGCCCGCGAGTCGAGGCTGACCCCCGTGACGAGCTGGCTGCCACGGGAGGTGGGGACGAGGTGGGCGCCCGCGACCACACCGCGGGCCACGTCCGCGAGTGCGGCGAGCGAGGACCCGGTGGCGGTGGCGGGACGCAGACCGGCTGGCGTCGGCACGGGGTGAGGCTACCGGCCGTCCGTGGTCAGCCGGATGCTGGGCGACGCGGCGCCGGTCGGCGGGATCTGC
>JBKJTJ010000354.1:0-6701 GCA_046590855.1 Actinomycetota bacterium | reverse complement strand
CGTCGAGCCGGTACAGTTGAGCCAGTCGGCGCGCGCCGCTGTCAGTGCTGCATCGTCGCAGCACGCACCACCGCAGCGGCCCCCAGGCACTTCTTGATCTAGGCGCTCCGACACCCCACCGGGCCAGCAACCGCTGCCGTCCGGTGCCGAGGGTGCCCCTGGAGCACCCGGCGTGTCGACGCCTGGCCACCACCGTGGCCCAGCGCGGCGCGCCGTGTCACGGAAACGAGTCCTTCCTTGTCTCAGCAGTCCCCCGAAACCCCCACCACCAACGCCTTCGCCGCCCTGGGCCTGCCGGACGAGATCGTCCAGCGGCTCGCGCGCGACGGCATCACCGAGCCGTTCCCCATCCAGACCGCGACGATCCCGGACGCGCTGTCCGGGCGCGACGTCCTCGGCCGTGGCCAGACCGGCTCGGGCAAGACCCTGGCCTTCGGGTTGCCCGTGCTGTCTCGTCTCGCCGGCCGCACCAGTGCCCCGCGCCGTCCGCGCGCCGTGGTGCTGGTCCCCACCCGCGAGCTCGCAATGCAGGTGCACGACGCGATCGAGCCGCTCGCCCACGTCCTCGGCATCCGCGTCAAGCTGGTCGCCGGTGGCCTGCCCTACTACAAGCAGATCCAGGCGCTCGACCGCGGTGTCGACGTCCTGGTCGCGACGCCGGGCCGGCTCACCGACCTGGTCGACCGCGGCAACTGCATCCTCGACCAGGTCGAGGTCATGGTGCTCGACGAGGCAGACCACATGTGCGACATGGGTTTCATGCCTGCCGTGAGCGAGCTGCTCGACCACACGCCCAGGGGTGGCCAGCGGCTGCTGTTCTCGGCCACGCTCGACGGCGACGTCGACAAGCTCGTCCGCAAGTACCTGGTCAACCCGGTCACCCACTCGACCAGCGACGCTCGCGCGTCGGTGACGACCATGGCGCACCACGTGTGGCTGGTGAAGCCGGCCCACAAGGCCCCCGTCACCGCCGCGCTCGTCGCCCGCGAGGGACGCACGATCGTGTTCGTGCGCACCAAGCTGGGAGCCGACCGCGTTGCCGAGCAGCTGCGTGAGCAGGGCCTGCGCGCGGCCGCCCTGCACGGCGGCCTGGGCCAGGGTGCGCGCAACAAGACGCTCACCGCGTTCAAGGACGGCAAGGTGCCGGTGCTCGTCGCGACCGACGTCGCGGCCCGCGGCATCCACGTCGACGACGTGGCCCTCGTCGTCCAGGTCGACCCCCCGGCCGACCACAAGGACTACCTGCACCGCGCCGGCCGCACCGCCCGCGCCGGCGGCACCGGGGCGGTCATCACCCTGGCGCTGCCGCACCAGCGCCGCACCGTCGAGCGGCTGACGTCGCTGGCCGGCGTCGACGTCCGCGCCGTCGCGGTCAGCCCGGACGACGCGAACGTGCTGTCGGTCTCGGGCGGCGCCGTGCCGAGCGGGGTCAAGGTCGAGGAGCGCGACCTGTTCCCGCCCTCGCGCGGGTCCAGCCGCACCGGTGGTCCCCGTCGCAGCGGTGGGTTCCGCGGCGAGGGCACGGGACGCCGTGAGGGTGGCTACCGCGATGCTGCCCCCCGCCGTGAGGGCGGCTACCGCAGCGACGCCGGCCGCCCGGCGTCCGCGCGTCCCGCCTCAGCCCGCCCGGGCAGCGAGCGCCGGCCCGCCCCGCGTCGCGACGTCCGCAGCTGACCTTCCTCCCCCCGACCGCCTTTCCTCCCCCTGACCGGTCTCCGGCGCCCGATATGGGCCGGATGGGCCCGGTCGGGGGGAGAAAAGCAGGGTGGGGGGAGGAACGCTCAGCGGGTGGAGTCGGCCGCGAGGCCGCGGCTGCGCAGGATGCGCCGCTCGACGGGCGCGAAGAACAGCAGCTCGACGGCGATGCCGACGACGAGGATCAGCAGGATCGCGGCGATGACCACGCTGGTGTCGGACAGCTGACGACCCTGGTCGAGCAGCGCGCCCAGACCGAATCCGAGCCGGCCGCCGACCACGATCAGCTCGGCCGCCATCAGCGAGCGCCACGAGAACGCCCAGCCCTGGCGCAGACCTGCGACGTAGCCCGGCATCGCGGCGGGCAGGATCACGTGCCGCACCATCTGCCAGCGGCCGGCCCCGAGGACGGTGCCGACCCGGCGGAACAACGGGGGCACCTGGTCGACGCCGCTCAGCAGGCCGTTGATGATCGAGGGCACCGCGCCGAGCAGGATGACGAAGTACATCGTGGCGTCCGAGATCCCGAACCACAGGATGGCCGCCGGCACCCACGCCACCGACGGCAGCACCTGCAGGCCGGTGATCAACGGCCCGACGCTGGCCCGCAGCAGCCGCACCCGCGAGATCAGCACGCCCAGCGGGGTGGCGATGAGGACAGCGACGACGAAGCCGATGACCCCGCGCTCGACGCTCGTGCCGATCGCGGTCAGCGCCGTGCGGTCGGCGAACAGCGAGCGCAGCGTGGTCCACACGTCCTGCGGCGAGGCCAGGGTGTAGCTGGGCCGCACCCCCGACCACACGACCAGCTGCCACAGCACCACCAGGACGACGACCGCGACCAGCGGCGGCAGCACCGACCAGCGCAGCCGGTCCGACCAGGTGCGTCGGCCCAGCGTGCCGTCGGTCTGCAGCGCGTCCAGACCCGACTCGAGGTCGCGCGCGTCGTCCCGGGTCGACGTGGCAGCCAGGCCGGTCGTGGTCTCAGGCGGCATGACGGCGGATCTCCGTACGCAGGTCGTTGGTGATCTCGTCGGCGAGGGCCGCGACCTCGGGTGCACCGATCCGCCGCTGCCCGCTCGTGTCGACCTGCCACTGGCGCACGATGCGGCCGGGGCGCGAGGACATCAGCAGCACGCGCTCACCGAGGCGCACCGCCTCGCGCACGTTGTGCGTGACGAACACGATCGTGCGGCCGGTCTCGCGCCAGATCCGCTCGAGCTCGTCGTGCAGCAGGTCGCGGGTGATCGCGTCCAGCGCCGCGAAGGGCTCGTCCATCAGCAGCACCGGACGCTCCTGGGCCAGCGAGCGGGCCAGTGCCACCCGCTGGCGCATGCCCCCCGACAGCTCGTGCACCCGCTTGTCGCCCGCCCCGCCGAGCCGCACCAGGTCGAGCAGCTCACCGGCCCGGGCCCGACGTCCGGACGCCGGCACGCCCCGCAGTCGCAGCGCCAGCTCGATGTTGGCGCCGGCTGTCAACCACGGGAACAGTGCCGGCTCCTGGAACATCAGCGCCGCGCCCTCCCTACCCACGTCGACCGACCCGCTGGTGGCCGGCTCGAGCCCGGCCATGATCGACAGCAGGGTGGACTTGCCGCAGCCCGATGCCCCGAGCAAGCAGACGAACTCGCCGGGGGCGATGGCGAGGTCGATGCCGTCGAGCACCGGCGCGCCGTCCGCCGTGAACCGCTTGCCGACCCCCGAGAGCCGCACCGCGGGTGCAGTAAGGGTCTCGCTGCTGGGGCTCACTGGTCACCCAGGCCGGCGGTCGACACGGTCGGCTGCCCCGTGGCCGTGAGCACCGCGTTGAGCGGCCGCAGGTCGTAGACGCCCTTGAGGTCGGCCTTCTTGACCAGGCCCGCCGTCACTGCGTCGCTCAGGTCCTTCTGCAGCGAGGACGCCAGCGGGTCGACGGTCACCGTCATGCCGGAGAACGCCCGGGCGATGACCGCGTCGCTGAGCGGCTTGCCGGCGGTCTTGGCGATCTCGGCGTTCACGACGGCCGGTGCCTTCGCCGCGTTTGCCGTGATCCAGTCGACCGCCTCGACGTGTCCGCGCAGCAGGGCCGCGACCGTCTCGGGGTGCTGCTTCAGGAACGTGGTCGAGACGATGAGGTGCGTGGTGACGAACTGCCCCTTGGGCCACAGGTCCTTCTCGTCGACGAGCACCCTCGCGCCGGCGTCCAGCACCAGCCGCGACGCCCATGGCTCGGGCACCCACGCGCCGTCCAGGCGGCCCTGCTGGAACAGCTGGAACGTCTGGGCGTTCTCGGTAGGGGTGATCGCCACGTCGCCGCCGCCGGCGCGGTTGGTCTGGTACCCCTGACCGGCCAGCCAGGCCCGCAGAGCGACGTCCTGCGTGCCGCCGAGCTGGGGGGTCGCGAGGTTCTTGCCCTTCAGCTGGGCCGCCGAGGTGATCTCGGGCTTGACGACCAGCTGCGCGCCGCCGGAGGTAGCACCGGCGATGATCCGCAGCGACTCGCCGTCGCTCCTGACGAACCCGTTGATAGCGGGGTTCGGGCCGAGGTACGCCGCGTCGATGGCGCCCGCGTTCAGCGCCTCGATCGCGGCCGGCCCGGCGTTGAACACCTGGGTCGTCAGCTTCGTCGCGCCGAGCTGCTTGGCGAAGAAACCCTGCGAGACACCGACGAGGGCCGGGGCGTGGGTGACGTTGGCGAAGTAGCCGAGCCGCAGCTCCTTCGCCGGGCCGGCCGGCGCCGACGCGGCGGTCGAGCTCGGGCCGCACGCGGTGGCCAGGGCGGCCACGGCGGCGGCGGCGGCGAACAGGACGGTGCGTCGACGCGCGGGCGGGCCGACCGAGGGGAGGGACTGCGGGTTGCTGCTCATGCCGGTCTCGCTCTCGGGTGGGTCAGATGGAGTACAGCGATGCGCGGTCGCGGGGAGATCGCGCGACCAGCGGGTCACCGACCATCCCCGCGGCCAGCGTCGCGCCGTCGTGCACGTCGATCACGAGGAACGCACCGGTGCGTCGGTGGTCGACGTACTCCTCGACCGCGAGCGGCGAGGCCAGCCGCAGCTGCACGCGCCCGATGTCGTTGAGCTGCAGGCGTTCTGCGGGCTGCAGGTCGAGACTGTCGAGGTCGAGACGGCCCACGACGTCCTTGACGACGGCCTGCACCGTGCGGGTCGTGTGCTTGACCAGGACCCGCGCTCCCGGCACCAGGTCGCGGTCGTAGAGCCAGCAGATGGTGCCCTCGAGGTCGTTCGTCGGCCTCGGGGCGTCCTCGGCGGCGGCGATCAGGTCACCGCGCGAGACGTCGACGTCGTCGGTGAGCCGCAGTGAGACCGATCGCGGCGCGAACGCCTCGTCCAGCTCGCCGTTGGCAGTGTCGATGCCCGCGACCGACGTGTGCACGCCCGACGGCAGGACGACGACCCGGTCGCCGACGCGGACGACGCCGGCGGCGATCTGTCCGGCGTACCCGCGGTAGTCGGTGTTCTTCGGGTCGCGCGCTGCAGCCTGCGGTCGGAGGGTGAGCTGCACCGGCATCCGGAACAGCTCGGCCCGCGGGTCGTCGGCCGACGGCAGCTGCTCGAGCAGCTCGAGGACGCTGGGCCCGTCGTACCAGGGGGTCCGGGTCGAGCGGTCCACGACGTTGTCACCGGCGAGGGCGCTGACGGGCACCGTGCGCACGTCCGGCAGCCCCAGCCCGGCCGCCAGGTCGTCGATCTCCTTGACGACGCCGGCGACGACGGCTTCGTCGAAATCGACGAGGTCGATCTTGTTGACCGCCACCAGCACGTGGGGCACCCGCAGCAGTGCCGCGACCGCCAGGTGGCGACGGGTCTGCTCGAGCACACCCTTGCGGACGTCGACGAGCACCAGCACCGCGTCGGCAGTGCTCGCCCCGGTCACGGTGTTACGGGTGTACTGCACGTGGCCGGGGCAGTCCGCGAGGATGAAAGACCGTGCAGCAGTGGCGAAGTAGCGGTAGGCCACGTCGATGGTGATGCCCTGCTCACGCTCGGCGCGCAGGCCGTCGGTGAGCAGCGCGAGGTCGGCAGTGGCCAGCCCCCGGTCGCGGCTCACCCGCTCGACGGCGTCCATCTGGTCGGCGAGGACGGACTTGGTGTCGTGCAGCAGTCGCCCGACCAGGGTGGACTTGCCGTCGTCGACCGACCCGGCGGTCGCGAGGCGCAGCAGCGTGGCCATCAGAAGTACCCCTCCTTCTTGCGGTCTTCCATGGCTGCCTCGGTCATCCGGTCGTCGGCGCGGGTGGCGCCCCGCTCGGTGATGCGGGTGGCCGCGACCTCGACGACGACGTCCTCGACGGTCAGCGCGTCGCTCTCGACGGCACCGGTGCACGACATGTCGCCGACGGTGCGGTAACGCACCTGCACCGTCTTCACCGGCTCGCTCTCACGCGGCTGCGAGACCGGGGAGACGGCGAGCAGCATCCCGTCGCGCTCGAACACCTCGCGGTCGTGCGCGTAGTACAGCGACGGCAGCTCGATCCGCTCGCGGGCGATGTAGCGCCACACGTCCAGCTCGGTCCAGTTGCTGAGCGGGAAGACCCGCACGTGCTCGGCGGGGCGGTGCCGACCGTTGTAGAGGTTCCACAGCTCGGGCCGCTGGTTGCGCGGGTCCCACTGGCCGAACTCGTCGCGCAGGCTGAAGATGCGCTCCTTGGCCCGCGCCTTCTCCTCGTCGCGGCGGCCGCCGCCGAAGACGGCGTCGAACCGGTGCTCGGCGATCGCGTCCAGCAGCGGCTGGGTCTGCAGCGGGTTGCGGGTCCCGTCGGCGCGCTCGCGCAGCCGTCCGTCGTCCAGGTAGTCCTGCACCGACGCGACGTGCAGCCGCGCCCTGAGCCGCTCGACGACGGCGTCGCGGTAGGTCAGCACCTCGGGGAAGTTGTGGCCGGTGTCGACGTGCAGCAGCGCGAAGGGAACCGGTCCGGGCCAGAACGCCTTGGCCGCCAGGTGCAGCATCACGACCGAGTCCTTGCCGCCGCTGAACAGCAGGACGGGCCGCTCGAACTCGGCGAC
>JBKJTJ010000227.1:0-5987 GCA_046590855.1 Actinomycetota bacterium | reverse complement strand
ATGCTGCCGCACCGCGGGGTAGGTTGCCGACGTGGGTCACGACGACGACGCCCCCGCTTCGGGCGAGCTGCCCGGGCTCGACGTCGCCGCGCTGAGCGCCTGGCTGGACGCCGAGCGCCCCGGCCTGCGCACCGGCCCGCTGCGCGCGTCGCTCGTCGCGGGCGGCCGGTCGAACCTCACCTACGCGCTGGACGACGACGCGCACCGCTGGGTGCTGCGCCGCCCGCCGCTCGGGCACGTCCTCGCCACGGCCCACGACATGACCCGCGAGCACACGGTGATCAGCGCCCTGGCCGGCAGCGCCGTACCCGTCCCCGCCACGGTGCTGCTGCACGCCGACCCCGACCTGCTGGGGGCGCCGTTCTACGTGATGCAGCGGGTCGAGGGCCAGGTGCTGCGCACCCGCGACGACCTGCTGGGCGTGCCCATGCAGCACCGCGAGTCGTTGTCGCGGGCCCTGGTCGGCACGCTCGCCGCGCTGCACGGTGTCGACGTCGACGCAGCCGGCCTCGCCGGCTTCGGGCGCCCGGACGGGTTCATGGCCCGTCAGGTGTCGCGCTGGTCGCGCCAGCTCGACGCCAGCCGCAGCCGCGACCTGCCGGGCATTGAGCGGCTGCGCGACGGCCTGGGCGGCTCGGTGCCGCCGGCGTCTTCGACCACCGTGGTGCACGGGGACTTCCGGCTCGACAACCTGCTCGTGCGCCCCGACGACCACGGCATCGCCGCGGTGCTCGACTGGGAGATGGCCACCCTCGGCGACCCGCTGGCCGACGTCGGGCTGCTGGCCGTCTACTGGGGCACCGGTTCTGCGCACGCGGGACTCGGCCCGGTCGCCGCCCTGCCCACGACCGTCCCCGGTTACCCGGACGCCGCGACGCTGGCCGGCTGGTACGCCGAGCTCACCGGCCGCGACCTCGCGCGGATCCCCTGGTACGTCGCCTTCGGCTACTTCAAGCTCGCCGTGATCCTCGAGGGCATCCACTTCCGCTGGACCCAGGGCCTGACCGTGGGCAGCGGCTTCGACCAGGTCGGCGACGTCGTCCCGGGGCTCGTCGCCGCGGGCCTGGAGGCACTCGCCGCCGACCAGGGCGACGCAGCATGACGACGCTGCTCGCGCACGATGTGACGGGGCCCGCCGACGCGCCCGCGGTGCTGCTGCTGCACGCCGGTGTCGCTGACCGCCGGATGTGGCACGTCATGGCCGGCGCGCTCGGCACCGATCACCGCGTCATCGCCGTCGACCTGCGCGCGTTCGGCCAGAGCACCGTCCCACCCGGTGTCACGACGTGGGACGACGTCGCCGACGTCCTGGCAGTGCTGGACCACGTGGACGTCATGAGGGTCGCGATCGTCGGCGCCAGCCTCGGCGGCCGCGTCGCCCTCGAGGTGGCCGCAGCCGCACCCGCACGCGTCGATCGGTTGCTGCTCCTGTGTCCCGCGGCGGGTGGGGTCGAGCCGGGCCCTGAGGTGCGCGCGTTCGGGCGGGCCGAGGACACGCTGATCGAGGCCGGCGACGTCGAGGGTGCCACCGCGCTGAACGTACGCACCTGGCTGGGCCCCGACGCGGACGACGCGACCCGAGCGACTCTCACCACCTGGCAGCGCGAGACGTTCGTGGCCCAGCTGCCCCTCGGTCAGGACGTCGGGTCGCCCCAGCCTGACGTCGACCTCGCGGCTCTGACCGTCCCGACCGTCGTCGTCACCGGCGCCCACGACCCGCTGGCCTCGGTCGGTGAGCACGTCGCTCGCACGGTGCCGGGCGCCGTCATGCACCCGCTCGCGTGGGCCGGGCACCTGCCGACGCTCGAGCGCCCGTCCGAGGCCGCTGCGCTCGTCCGGCGACTGCTCGACGGACCCTGACCCGCTGCCCGACCCGCCCCATCGAGAAGAGGACCGACCGTGGACTTCGCCCAGGACGCGCGCACCACCGAGCTCGCTGCGACGCTGCGGCAGTTCCTGGACGAGCACGTCCACCCGGCAGAGCCGGTGCTCGAGGAGCAGGTGCGCGCCGCCCGCGGCACCGACCGCGAGTGGTCGCGCCCGCCCGTCGTCGAGGAGCTCAAGGCGCTCGCTCGCGAGCGGGGGCTGTGGAACCTGTTCCTGCCGGGCGACCGCGGCGCCGGCCTGACCAACACCCAGTACGCACCGCTGGCCGAGCTCACCGGACGCTCGCCGTTCCTGGCCCCCGAGGCCTTGAACTGCGCCGCACCGGATACCGGCAACATGGAGGTGCTGACCGAGTTCGGCACCGCCGAGCAGAAGGCGCAATGGCTCGAACCGTTGCTGGACGGGCGAATCCGCTCGGCGTTCTGCATGACCGAGCCGGACGTCGCGTCGTCCGACGCCACGAACGTCGCCACCCGGATCCGCCGCGAGGGCGACGAGTACGTGGTCGACGGTCGCAAGTGGTGGTCGACCGGCGCGATGGACCCGCGCGCCGAGATCTTCATCGTCATGGGCCGCAGCGCCGACCCGTCGGACGAGACCATCGACCGCCATCGGGCGCAGTCGATGATCCTGGTGCCGCGCGGCACCCCCGGCGTCACCGTGGTGCGTCCGCTGAGCACCTTCGGCTACGACGACGCCCCGCACGGCGGTCACGCGGAGGTCGCCTTCGACCAGGTGCGCGTACCGACGTCCAACCTGCTCGTCGGTGAGGGTGAGGGCTTCGCGATCGCCCAGGCCCGGTTGGGCCCGGGCCGCATCCACCACTGCATGCGGCTGATCGGGATGGCCGAGCGTGCGCTCGAGCTGATGTGCAAGCGCGCCAACGAGCGCGTCGCGTTCGGACGGCCGCTCGCCGCGCAGGGTGTCGTGCGCGAGCAGGTCGCGAACGCCCGGGTGGCGATCGAGCAGGCCCGGCTGCTGGTGCTGAAGACCGCCTGGCTGATGGACACCGTCGGCAACCGGGGTGCCCACACCGAGATCCAGGCGATCAAGATCGCCGTGCCGCTGATGGCTCAGCGAGTCATCGACGACGCGATCCAGGTGCACGGCGGCGCCGGCGTGTCGGGCGACTTCCCACTGGCCCAGCTGTGGGTCGCTGCCCGCACCCTGCGCCTGGCCGACGGCCCGGACGAGGTGCACCGGATGTCCCTCGCCCGCCGCGAGCTGCGCCGCCACGCCACCGCCTGACCCGCACTTGCTGTGCTCACCGACACCCAGGGGTGATCTGGCGTCAGTTGGTGACGCAAGTTCGGTCAGGGGCAGGGGCGCGACGGGGGTTCGGTCCGAGAACGGTCGGGACGGGTCAGGCGTGAGCGGCAGCGGCAGCCCGGTCGGCAGCGCGCTTGGCCTTGGCCGCGGTGCGCTTCGCGACGACGGCGTCGTGGTGCGCCCGGGCCGCAGCCCGGTGGGCGGCGGCGTCGGCGCGGTGGGCGGCCGTGGCCTTCTGGTGGGCCGCCTTGCGATCAGCCTTCGCCTTGGCGTGGGCGACCTTGGCGTCGGCGTGCTCGGCGATGCGGGCCGTCTTGCGCGCCTGGTGCGCGGCCACCACGGCGTCGTGCCGGGCGACGGCGGCCTGGTGCACGGCGGCCTCGGCGGCGTTCTGCGCCTCGTCGGCGTGCTCGGCTGCCTCGGCGTGCTCGCCGGCCTCGGCGGCGTCCTCGGCAGCGTCGGCGGCGTGCTCAGCGGCCTCAGCCGCCTCCTCGGCCGCCTCGGCGGCGGTCTCGGGAGCCTCGTGCGACGCCGCGACCGGCGCCGGGGGCGCATCGTCCGCGAACGCAGCGGCAGCGCCGCCGGTGACCAGGGCGAGCGTGACAGCGCTGACGGCAAGGGTGGATCGGACGCTGCGCATGGTGACCTCACGGTGTCGGGGCGGCGCCCGTGCCGGCGCCTGATCCCCCATCGGCACCCTGGTGCCGGAAGTTACGGGGCCATCCGGGTGGCTCTGCGCAGCCGGGCCCTCACGGGCGGCGTACCGGCGGTGCCTCGAGCCGCTGTTGAAGCCGGTTCATCTGCGCGGTCCAGGCGTCGGGGTCGGTCGCCTTGGCCGCGAGGTAGCCGGCGACCTCGGGGTGCGGCAGCACCAGGAACCGGTCATCGGCGAGGGCTGCGACGACCGCGTCGACGACCACCGACACCTCGATCGCGTCCGGCTCGAGCAGGGCCCGCCCGACCTTGCCCGACCCCTCGAGCATCGGCGTCCGCACACCCTGCGGGCACAGCGTCTGGACGACGATCCCGCGGTGGGAGTACGTGATGCGCAACCACTCGGCGAAGGCCACGGCCGCGTGCTTGCTCACGGCATACGGCGCGCTGCCGAGCATGGTCAGCAACCCGGCCGCCGACGCGGTGGAAACGAACCGACCCTGCCCCCGCTCGAGCCAGGCGGGCAGCAGTGCCGTCGCCGCGTGCACGTGGGCCATCACGTTGACGTCGAACGCCGCAGCCCAGCCCTGCGGCGTCGCGGCGCGGCGCCCCTCGACCCCGCCCATCGGCGCGACGCCGGCGTTGGCGCAGAACAGGTCTATCTCGCCCAGGTGCTCGCGGGCGTCCGTGACCAGCCTCGTGACGGCCGCGGGGTGGGCGACGTCGCCAGCCAGTGCCAGCGCCCCGATGTCGTCAGCGACCCGGTGAGCGGAAGCTGCGTCGAGGTCGTTGACGACGACGCGTGCGCCCCGGACGGCGAACCCGCGCGCCAGACCCTCGCCGATCCCCGACCCGGCGCCGGTCACCACGACGCCGGCGCCGTCCAGCCTCAGCTCAGTCACCGACGACCACCACCCGTCCCGTCGTCCGGCCGGCGGCCAGCTCGGCGATGGCCTGCGGGACGTCGGCCCCGCCCACCCGCTGCGACACCAGGGGCCGCACGTCACCAGATGCCACCAGCGCCGTGATCTCGTCCTGGGCCTGGCGCACCAGCTCGGGGGCGAGGTCCTGGTAGCGGCCCCAGTGCAGCCCGAGCACGCCGTAGTTCTTGACCAGCAGGTGGTTCGTGGCGGCCTGCGGCACCGTCCCGCTGGTGAACCCGACGATGACGATGCGGCCCTCGAAGGCGATCACCTTGGTCGAGGCGGTGAAGGCGTCGCCCCCGACCGGGTCGTAGACGACGTCGGCGCCACCCGGCCCGCACGCGACCTTGAGTGCCTCGACCAGCCCGCTCACGCCGTCGTGCGCCAACCGGTCGACGACGACGTCGGCGCCGAGCGTGGCCGCCACCGCAGCCTTGTCGGGGCCGCCGACGACCGCGACGACCCGCGCGCCGGCGGCCTTCGCCAGCTGCACCGCGGCGCTACCGACACCGCCCGCGGCGGCGTGCACGAGCACGGTCTCGCCGCTCTGCAGTCCGGCCCGGCGGTGCAGCCCGAACCAACCGGTCTGGTAGCCGACGTACAGCGCACTGGCCGACGCGTCGTCCAACGACTCGGGGGCAGTGAAAACCGTTGCGGCGGAGGCGATCGCGTAGTCGGCGAGCGCACCGTCCGGCAGGGCGGGCATGCCGAGCACGCGGTTGCCCAACCGCGCCTCGGGCACGCCGTCGCCGACCGCCACCACGGTGCCGCACAGCTCGATGCCCGGCGTGAACGGCAGCGGCGGCCGCACCTGGTACTGCCCGCGCGTCAGCAGCGCGTCCGGGAAGTTGAGGGCGCAGGCGGCCACCTGGACGAGCACCTGTCCCTGGCCGGGCGCGGGCACCGGAACCTCGCGGCGCTCGAGCGCGTCGATGGGTTCACCGTGGCGCACCACCTGCCACGCGCGCATCGTCGTCGGCAGGCTCACCCCAGACCGCCGGCGCGGGTGATGCCGCCGTCGATGACCAGCGTCTGCCCGGTGACCCAGGCCGCGTCGTCCGACAGCAGGAACGCGACGGCCCCGGCGACGTCCTCGGGCTCACCCAGCCGCCTGAGCGGGTAGTGCGCAGCGACCTCGGCCTCGCGGTCGGCGTACAGCGCCTGCGCGAAGCGGGTCTTGATGATCGCCGGGGCCACCGCGTTGACGCGCACCGACGGCGCGAGCTCGATCGCCAGCGACTCGGTCAGGGAGAC
>JBKJTJ010000358.1:0-12383 GCA_046590855.1 Actinomycetota bacterium | reverse complement strand
GGTGGTGCTACGTGGACCACCGGATCGTCTGACCTACCGGGTGCGGCGGGCCTCCACCGCGGTGTCGGCCTGGTCGGTGAACACCCCGTCGACCCCCGCGCGCAGGAACGCGAGCTGCTCGTCGATCGCCCGGCCGTAGTCCGTCGGGTCGGCGCCGACGCGGTAGTCCGTCGGCAGGAACGTGTTCTCGGCACGGAACGTGTACGGGTGCACGAGCAGCCCGGCGGCGTGCGCGTCGGCCACGAGCGAGGTGGGCGCGCCGAGCGCGCCGGTAGCGGTGCGCGCGATGACCTGGTTCTTGTCCGGGCCCACCCCGTCGATCCCCTTCGCCGCGATCGAGCGCAGCGAGGCCCGCGTGGTCAGCTGGGCGTAGGTGCGGGTGTCGCCGAACGGTGTGCCCGAGGCGCCGGTCAGGAAGACCGTGCGGGTGCGCAGCCGGTGCCCGGCGTTCAGGTCGACGAGGTTCTTCAGCTCGAAGGACTGCACGAACACCGGTGCCCCGCGCCGGTTGAGGCCGGCGCGGTCGAGGGCCTTGATGAGCAGCCCCTCCAGCGGCCTGCCCTGGGCGCGGAAGTACGTCGGGTGCTTGGTCTCGGGGTAGACACCGATCTCGCGGTGCAGCTCCTTCGACATCCGCGCCCGCAGGGCGAGCACCTCGTCGAAGGTCGGCACCTCGAAGCGCCCGTCGTACAGCGTGTTCTCCTGCCGGATCGCGGGGATGCGCTCCTTGGCCCGCAGGGTCTTCAGCTCGGCCAGCGTGAAGTCCTCGGTGAACCACCCGGTGGTGGCGACGCCGTCCAGGCTCTTGGTGGTCTTGCGGGCGGCGAACTCGGGGTGGGTGGCGACGTCGGTCGTGCCGCTGATCTCGGGCTCGTGGCGGGCGACGAGCACGCCGTCGCGGGTGGTCACCAGGTCGGGCTCGATGTAGTCGGCGCCCAGCCGGGCTGCGAGCTCGTACGACGCGAGCGTGTGCTCGGGGCGGTAGCCCGAGGCGCCCCGGTGGCCGATCACCAGCGTGGCGTGGGTGCGGGGACGGTGGTCAGACGTCGGAGCCGCGCCGGCCGTGGACGCGTGCACGGTCGGCACGGTCACCGCAGCGGCCAGGCCGACCGCCGCGAGCGCTCGCAGGGTGCGCGATGAGCGGGGGTTCATGGGTCCTCCGGTGGTGCCGCAGCGACCCTCGCCCGTGCACCGCCCCCAGTTAAGCGGCGTCCGGGGGCGCGTGGGTGAGCGGCACCCCAACACCTTCTGAACGCCCGTCGACACCCCTCGCCTCGCCCGGCTGACCGCACCTTCGCCACAAGGTGCGCGCCGTCGGGCACCAGAACCGCACCTTCGCCACAAGGTGGTTCGGGCGGGGTCAGGTGGCGGGCAGGTCGTCCTCGACGTCGCGCGGCTCGGCCACCATCCACCCCGACGCGGCCATCACCGCGAGCGCGCCGAACAGCAGCGCGAACGGTCCGGTCCAGCTGCCGTCGGCGCCGTGCAGGACGCCGACCAGCAGCGGCCCGCCTGCCGCCAGCAGGTACCCGATGCTCTGGGCGAAGGCCGACAGCGCGGACGTCGTGTCCGGGGTGCGGCTGCGCAGCCCGATCATGGTCAGGGCGAGCGGGAACGCCCCCGACCCGATGCCCACGAGCACCACCCACACGAGCGCGCCGGACCGCGGTGAGACGAGCATCCCCGTGTAGGCGACGACGTAGCAGCCGACGAGGACGGCGATGAGCGGGCGCTGCGAGCGCAGCCGGGCCGCGAGCGAGGGGATGACGATCGAGCTGGGGATCGAGATCGCCGCCAGCACCGCGACCAGCAGCCCCGCCCGGGCGGCCGACACCCCGGCCTGCTCGCTGAAGAAGAGCGCGAACCAGCCGAACGCGACGTACGCCTGCAGCGACTGCGACCCGAAGAACAGCGCCAGCGCCCAGGCCGTCCGGCTGCCGCGCAGCGACACCCGGGCCCGTGGCGCGCCGTCGTCGTCGACGCCCGATGCGCGCACCGGCAGCACCAGCCAGCACGCCGCCGCGATGCCCGCGAGCAGCGCCCACACGCCCAGCCCGACCCGCCAGTCGACCCGACCGCCGTGGGTGGCGATCGGCACCGTGACCGCTGCGGCCATCGTGGTGCCGACGGCGAGCGCCGTCGTGTAGGCGGCCGTCATCGGGCCGACGCGGTCGGCGAAGTGCCGCTTCACGAGCACCGGCAGCAGGACGTTGCCCATCGCCCCGCCGACCAGCGCCACGACGCTGAGCGCGAGGAACGGCACCGGCGTCGAGACCAGCGCCCGCAGCGCCAGACCCGCGGTCATGAGCGCCAGCGCGCCGGCGAGCAGCCGCTGCTCGCCGACCCGGTGCGCCAGCCGGGGAGTCAGCGACCCCAGCACCGCGAAGCTGATCACCGGCAGGGTCGTCAGCACCCCCGCGAGGGTGCTGGTCAGCCCGATGCCGGTCTCGAGCTCGTCCAGCAGCGGCCCGACGCTGGTGACGGCGGTGCGCAGGTTGACTGCGGCAAGGACCACGCCGACTACCAGCGCCCACGCGGGCGCCTTGCGTCCGATACGGACACCGCCGGACCGGACGTCGAGGGTCGACAGCGGCCGCTGGGTCAGGTCCACGGCCCTACTCTGCCAGCGCTCAGAGCAGGCGGCGGTCGGCAGCCCAGCGGGTCAGCTCGTGCCGGCTGGACAGCTGCAGCTTGCGCAGCACAGCGGACACGTGGGTCTCGACGGTCTTCACCGAGATGAACAGCTCCTTCGCGACCTCCTTGTAGGCGTAGCCGCGGGCGATCAGGCGCATCACCTCGCGCTCGCGGGTGCTGAGCCGGTCGAGCTCGGGGTCGATCGCCTGCCGCCCCGCGCCGGGCACCGGCTCTTGGCCGGCGAAGGCGTCGAGCACGAAGCCCGCGAGGCGCGGGCTGAACACGGCGTCGTCGTCCGCGACCCGCGCGATGGCTGCAACCAGCTCGGGGCCGGTGATCGTCTTGGTGACGTACCCGCGGGCGCCGGCGCGGATCACCCCGATGACGTCCTGCGCGGCGTCGCTCACCGACAGGGCCAGGAACCGGGCCGTCGAGCCACGCGCCTGGCAGCGGGCGATGACCTCGACGCCACCGCCGCCGGGCAGGTGCACGTCCAGCAGGACGACGTCGGGCGCGGTCTCGAGGACGACGGCCACGGCCGCCTCGACGTCCGCCGCCTCGCCGAGCACCACGACCGCGTCGCCCAGCTCGGCCCGGACGCCGGAGCGGAACATCGCGTGGTCGTCGACGATCACCACCCGGACGCCGGTCACCGCTGCGCCCCCTCGACCGGACGTCGCAGCGTCATCCGCAGCCGCACCTCGGTGCCCTCGCCGGGGGCGGAGCGGACTTCGGCGGTGCCGCCGTGCCGCTCGACCCGGCCCACGACCGACCCGCGCAGCCCCATCCGGTCGTCGGGCACGGCGGTCGGGTCGAAGCCGACGCCGCGGTCGCGCACGAACACCTCGACCACGCCGTCGGCACACTCGGCGTACACGTCGACGACGGGGGCCTGCGCGTGCCGGGCGGCGTTCACCATCGCCTCGCGGGCCGCGCGCACCAGCGCCGTCCCGTCATCGTCCAGCGGAGCGTCGCCCACGGCAACGACCTCGACCGGCACCCCGTGCGCCTGCTCGACCTCGGCCGCCGCCTGCTCGAGGGCGGCACCGATGCTGGCCGCGGCGTCCTCGTCGGCGCCGTACAACCAACCGCGCAGGTCGCGCTCCTGGGCTCGGGCGAGCGCGACGACGGCGCGCGGGTCGGCGGCCTTGCGCTGGATCAGCGCCAGGGTCTGGAGCACCGAGTCGTGCAGGTGCGCGGCGACGTCGGCCTGCTGCTGGCTGAGCATCCGCTGGCGCCGCTCGGTGTCGACCTGACGCACCAGCCGCCACAGCAGGGGGCCGACCACCAGGGCCGCGCCGACGACGACGACGAGCAGCACCAGCAGCGTCTCGCCCAGCGCCGAGGGACGGCTGCTGGACAGCGAGAACACCACCAGCCCGGTGACCACCAGCGCGAGCCCGCCGACCAGCCGGGCGGCGTTCAGCCAGCGCGAGCGGCCGGTGCCGAGCGAGGCCAGCCAGGACGACGACGCCAGGCGGTCGCGGTCGGTCGCGTCCGCCTGGGTCCAGATCAGCGCCAGTCCCGCGCTCGCGATCAGCGCCGGCACCAGCAGCCGGGTGGGCACCCCCCAGCCCGTGCGCGCCAGCAGCAGCACCAACCCGAGGCCGATGGCGCCGAGTGCCACGAGCTGGCCGATGTCACCGCGTGCCAGGGACGAACGCGGACGGCGACCGGTGCGCGCCGCCGCCGCAAGGCCCGCTGGCTCGTCGTCCGCCCGCGCCACGGGCGTGAAGATCCACAGCGCGCCGTAGAGCACCACGCCGAACGCGCTCACGCCGGTGAGCAGCGCGAAGCCCAGCCGCACCCAGAGCACCTCGACACCCAGGTGGTCGGCCAGGCCCGACGCCACCCCGCCGAGCAGGCGCCCGTGGGTGGGCCGGCGCAGCGGCGCGGGGACGGTCGGGAGGCTCACCCGGCGATCCTCTCGCGGGCAGGTGCCCGGGCGACACCGGCGCGCACCCGATGCCGACCCCGGGTCCGCTCGGCGCCGACCAGGGTCGGATCAGGGGTCTCACCGATGGTGTCCCGACGTCGTCGGCGAGCATGGTCGTGCCATGAACCAGACGACCGACGCCCCCCCACCCACCCCCGCACCAGAACCCCCACCCACCGGCAATGCCGGTGACACCGTCGAGCGAGTCCTCACCCGCCTGAAGTCGTTGCGCCGCAGCAGGTCTGAGCGAGTTTTCGCCGGCGTCTGCGGTGGCGTGGCACGCGGCCTCGGCCTCGACCCCCTGTTCGTCCGCGTGCTCGTCGCGGTGCTCGCCCTGATCGGCGGCGCCGGTGTCGTGCTGTACGCCGTCGGCTGGCTGCTGCTGCCCGAGGACGACGGCACCCGCTCGCTGGCCGAGCGGGCAGCGACCGGACGGCGTGAGCCCGGGTCGCGCCGTCCGCTGGTGCTGACCGTCCTGCTGGTCCTCGTGGCGCTGATCACTGCCTCCGCGGTGTTCGACCGCTGGGATGGACCGCTGCTGCTGGTGCTCGCGGTCGTGGCCCTGGTCCTGTGGATCGACCGTCGAGGCGATCGGGCGCCGGCACTGCCCTCGACGCCTGCGGGGGCCGCGGTCACCGCCGTGCAGGACGGCCCGGTCGCCGCCGGCTCGGGAGCCGAGCCCCCCACGACGGTGTACACCCAGCCCGTCCCCCCGGCGCCGCGGCCCGAACCCCGCCCGCGCTCGGTGCTGTTCGCCGCCACCATCAGCTGCGTCGTCATCGCCCTGGGCATCCTGGGCGCGGCCGACTCCGCCGGCGGATCGGTGGCGGGCGACGCCTACCCGGCGCTCGCGCTGGCCGTGGTCGGGGCCGGCCTCGTCGTCGGCGCCTGGGTCGGGCGCTCGAGGGGGCTGATCGTCGTCGGTCTGCTGCTCGCTCTTGCAACCGCTGCGGCAGTAGGGGCCGAGCGGGTCGACACGATCTCGAACGACCGCGTCGACGTCACCCTGAGGCCGACGACGCTCGCCGAGCTGCCGGCGTCCGTCAAGTACGGCGTCGGCAACGCGACGTACGACCTTCGGGCCATCGACTTCACGAGCGCCGACGTCGCCTCGTCGCTGTCGATCGGGGCCGGCGAGATCATCGTCATCGTGCCCCGCGACGTCGACGTGACGGTGCAGGCCAACGTGGGCGTCGGGCAGGCCGACCTGTTCGGCGATGGCTCCGGCGGGCCAGGAGTCGAGCGCACGATCACCGACCTCGGCAGTGACGGCCGCGGCGGCGGCTCACTCGACCTGACCCTCGATGCCGGTGTCGGACACCTGGAGGTGCGTCGTGGCTAAGCACGACACGGATGTGACGTCGCTCGTGTTCGGAATGCTGTTCCTCGGTCTCGCCGGGGTGTGGGCCCTGGTGCGCTACGACGTGCTGACCCTGCCGGCAGCATCCGTGGTGGCACCGGTGGTGCTCGTCGTGGCCGGGGCGTGCGGGCTGTTCCTCACCCTGCGGCGGGGGGCCCGTCAGCGGTGAGGTCGAGGGGGTGTCTCAGCGGGTCCAGACCGAAGGGTCTGGGCCCGCTGGCGTGTTGGCACCGGCCGCCGGCGCTCAGCGGTGCAGCTTCACCGGCCCAGTGGGGCGATCCGTCTGGTTTCCCGCCGCCCCGTGAGCGGCGCATGCGACAAGACCTCGGGGCCGATCCTGGCCCGGCTTGGTTTCCAGTCCTACGGTGAAGGCCGCCAGTACACGCTCCAGGTCTCAGGTTGCGCCGGCCCGAGGTCGATAGACGCACCTGCGTCGGGGAACCGCGCTCGGGGGCCACCGTTCGTGTTCGACGACTCGTGGGCCTTCGCCGACACCCGCGGCCCTGACGCTGCTCCGGGATCTCAGTGGGCTGTCACGGGCTTCTACCGAGTCGACCATTGACCTGGCTGGTCGAGCGGCCCGCTCGAGTCTGATCGTTGGACGGGCCACAGTGCTAGTGCTTCTGTGGCACAGGCGAGGTCCTCGTCTGCGCAGGCTCCGCTGACTCCGATACCGCCTACGACTCGGCCGTCCGTCGTCCACAGTGGGAGGCCGCCCGCGAACACGACGTAACGCCCGGCTCCGCTCGCACCCAGACTCGCGAGCGAACCGTCGTTGCCCGCAAGTGCTGCCAGGTCGCCGCTGGGGCATCGGTGCGCGACGGCGGTGGTTGCCTTGGCGACGGCGAGGTGTGGGCCGGCGATTTCGGCTGCGTCCATGCGGTCGAAGCTGATCAGGTGGCCACCTGCGTCGACGACGGCGACCGACACGGCTACGCCCAACGCTTCTGCGTGCGCGACCGCCGCTTGACACATCAGCTGCGAGAGGGTCAGGCCGGGCCCGGTGACCCCGCGGGGCAGCGCCCGCTCAGCGTCGTTCATCTGCTGTTGGGTTTGGCTCGGCAGCAGCAAGGACTGCGCCGGCCCGTGCCAACGCCTCCGGGCGCTGCTTGCCGATGACCCAGGCGACGGCCGCGCTGGCAGCGATGGCCAGCAGGACGAGGTAGGGGAACAGGTTGTACGGCGCGGCGGGGACCGGCCACACCAGACCGTAGATCGGGATCAGCATGACCAGCATGCCCAGGATCGGCAGGACGACGTGCTGCACGGTTCGGCGCCTCGCGCGGGCGACCGTGGCGAAGTATCGCAAACATGCTGCGTTGGTGAGGATGTACACCGGGATGATCGCCAGCGTCAGCAGGCTCCCGAGGTAGGCGTAGGCGTTGAACGGCCCAACCCAAGCGCCGACCAGCAGCGTCACCACCATCGCGAACACCGTGTTTGCGATGATCGCGAAGCTCGGGGTCCCGTGCGTGGGGTGCACTGTGGCGAGCCGGGCCGGGAGCATGCGCTCGCGACCCATCGCGAACACGATGCGGGTGATCCCGCTGTGACTGTTCATGATCACGGCGAAGATGCTGGACACACCCGCCAGGCCCACCAGCACCTTCAGACCTGGTGCGTACTCCTTGGCCAGGGTCGTGAAGGGTGCCGTGTCACCCGTCAACTTCGCCACCTGGTCGACGCCGAAACCCACCATCTCGGCGTAGGTCGTCAGCAGGTAGATCGCGCCGACGAGCAGCACTGCGCCGTAGATTCCTCGCGGAACGTTGCGCCGGGGTTCCTGGACTTCCTCACCCAAGGTGGCCGCGGACTCGAACCCGACGAAGGACAGAACCCCGAACACCATCCCCAGGGCGAGGCCAGACAGCCCGTCTGGTGAGGATGAGGGCAGCAGCGGCGCGAGGGAGAGCCCGTCAGCGCCGCCCTTGGCCAGGATGATGAGCGAGAGCACCAGGATGACGACGACCTCGATCGCGAACAGGGTGAGAGCGGTCTTCAGCGAACCGGCGATCCCGCGCCAGGACAGCGCGAGCATGACGAGGGCGAAGAACAGCGAGATCACCGGCCAGGGCAGGGCGAGCCCGTAGTCCTTCAGCAGGTCGTGGGTGTAGATCCCGATCAGGGCGAGCTCGGCCGGCACCAGCAGGGCGTACGCCAGGAACATCAGGATGCCGGTGACGAAACCTGACCGTGGGCCCACACCGCGCGAGACGTAGGTGTAGAAGGCGCCTGCGCTGGGCAGCTCACGGGACATCTCGGCAACGCCGTTGGCGACGATGAGTGAAGCGACCAACGACATCGCCATCACCAGTGGCATGGCCGCGCCGGCGAACCCCGCGACCAGCTGGGGATTGAAGTAGACCGACACCGCAGGGCCCATCAGGGCTGCGGACATCACTACCGCTCCGCCGAGACCAACCGCTCCCTTGCGCAACCGGGCCTGCTCGGGACCGGGCGGCCCCTCGAGGTCCCCGTGGTGGGCGGTCACTCGTGACTCAGTCATGCAACTCTCCCTGACGTGGCCCCGGACGACGTCCTAGGGGTGGCGTGTTCGTGCCCGAAAGTAGGGGTGGATGCGATGCCGCACAATACGTCTATTGCTACGTTACAAAGATGCCAGTCGATGTCGCGGCCATCCGGGAGTGTCTGGGTGAGATGAGCGCCCGCGGGCTGGCCGCCGCAGTGACCCGAGCGATCCGAGACGGAGACCTCACCCCCGGCGACCAGCTGCCCCCGATCCGGCAGATCGCCCGCGAACTCGCCCTGTCTCCCACCACGGTCAGCGTCGCCTGGGGACTTCTCGCTCGCGCCGGATCGATCCGCACCGCCGGCCGTCGCGGCACCGTTATCACCGATGTCCACGTCTACCGCGAGGGCCGCTACCGCCAGGCACTGCAGCGCCAGACGCCGTTCGTCATCGACCTGTCAACCGGCGTCCCGGACGGCCGCCTGCTGCCCAGTCTGGGGGCCGCCCTGGGGGCGCTGCGGACAGCGGGGACCCCGACCAGCTACCTCGACGACCCGGTGCTGCCCGAGTTGGCGACCTTGCTGGTCGACAGCTGGCCGTACCTGCCACCGGCGCTGACCGTCGTCGACGGTGCCATGGACGCCCTCGAGCTCGTCATCCGCAGCACCCTGCGATACGGCGATCGGGTGATCGTCGAACACCCCACCTTCCCCCCGCTGATCGACCTGCTCGACACCGTCGGGGCGCAGATTGTCGGCGTCCCGCTGGACGGGGAAGGGATGATCCCCGAACAACTGCACGCCGCCCTGGACGCGTCGACGCTCGCCGTGTTCGTGCAACCACGCGGACACAACCCCACCGGGGTCTCGATGACCCCGACGCGCACACGCCGACTGGCGCAGGTGCTCACCGGCACCGATATCACCGTGGTCGAGGACGACGCGGCCAGCGCGATCTCGATCTCACCGGACGTCAGCATCGGCACGTTCCTGCCCGAGCAGACATTCCACATCCGTAGCTACTCCAAGTCCCACGGCCCCGACCTGCGGTTGGCCGCGATGAGCGGCCCCACCGACCTCATCTCCAAGATCCAGCACCTCCGCCAGCTCGGCCAGGGCTGGAGCAGCCGGCTTCTCCAACGGGTGCTCGCGCACCTGCTCACCGATGAAGCCAGCTGTCGTGAAGTGGCCCTCGCCCGAGACGAGTACGCCCAGCGGCGCGCACGATTCGTCGCCGCCCTCGCACGAGGCGAGGTCATAGTCGGCGGCACCGACGGGCTCAACATCTGGGTACCGGTCCACGACGAAGCGGCAGCCACCATGCGCCTGGCCGCACGTGGTATCGGCGTCGCACCCGGGACACCCTTCACAGTCCTGCCCGGTGACAGCCCCCACATCCGCGTCACCGTCGGATTGCTCGCCGACCAGATCGAGGAGATTGCCGACGAAGTGGCCCACGCCGCCCACACCACCGGCTGGGGCCACCGAGCACGATGACCACACCGCCGCCGAGGTCTGCGCGGCCTGTTGTCTCGCGCGGAAGTGGCGCTACCTGGTCCAACCGCGGCAACTGCAGCGCTGGCGCCGCCCGCCCCCAACGCGGTGGATAGACGCGGCGTACTGAAGCGCGATGATGGCTTCCTGTCCTGGTTGGGCAGCCAGCCAGGTCATGCGGCCCGACATCATGGACCGGCTCTGGGTTGGCGGGGCGTCTGTCAGGGGATCGGGGCGCGCAGGACTGACTGGGGCAGGATGCCGCTATGGCGGACGACGACTGGCCACCCGGCTTTTTCGACCGGCACGGTGGCGACGATGCCGAATGGGACTGCTGCCGGTTTGGTTGACACCTGATCTGTGGCGAGGTGGCTCGCCGCTGGCAAGGATGCCGAACATGCCTGCACCCCATCCCGAGGACTCCCGTGATGACGTGTTCGCGGTCGCCCGCGAGAGCGAGGCGCCGATCGCGCTGCTGGCGAGGGACTTCAGGATGTCCGACAGAACCTGAAGCTGGGTCAGTCCCCAAAATGATCTACCCGCTGGTCACTTGAGCTGGCCGCGGCCGATGCCCCGTTGAGGGTGAACGTCGCGGTGACCTGCCGGGTGCTGAAGTTCTCCCGCCAAGCCTTCTACGCCTACACCACCCAGGCTGCACTCGAGGTGCACGCCGACGACCCGGGTTCGGGTACCGGCCTATCGCCGACGAGCTAGGGCGTGTCTCCAGTTGAGTGGAGCCATGAGACGACGGCGCGCAGGACGACGGCGCGCAGGACGACGCCGGCGCGGTAGGTCAGCGCGAGCTTGTCCTAACGGTTGGCCAGGGCACGCCAGTGCCTGAAGGTGTTGAACCCGCGCTCGACGACGTTGCGGCCGTTCTAGGCGATCGTGTCGAGCGCGGGTGGTCGCCCCCCGGCCCGGCCTCGGTGTTTGCGGTGCCCGATCTGGTCTGACGGCTCGGGGATCACGGCCTTGATGTCACGGGAGCGCAGCAGCGCCCGGGTCCCGCGCGAGGAGTACGCCTTGCGCCCAAAAGCGCGTCCGGGGTGGTCCGTGATCGACCCGGCCCGACCTGTCCGTCTGGCCCAAGACGGATCGTGACTCCAGGCTTAGACGATGCGGACGGCCAGCACGGCAACGTCGTCCGTCCGGCTGGCCCCTCTGCCGATGACGCGGTCGACAAGAGCTTGGGGCCCGTCGTCCGGTCGGTGTTGACGGACCTTGATGACAAGTGTGGAGATGTCGTCGTCGATGTCCGCCGAACGAGTCTCGACCAGGCCGTCGGTGTAAAGCAACAGCGTGCTGCCAGCTGGAAGGCTGATGCTGTGGTCTTGTCGGCTGCCGCTGCCGGGTACCCCGATTGGCACTCCTGCTTCGTCATCGAGAAGGTGCGAGCTGCCGTCGGCCAACTGGATGATGGGCGGCATGTGCCCGGCGCTCGCCCAGACCAGCCGGCTGTGGCGTCGTCGGCCGTCAGGTCCGTCGTCGGGCGCGAGCCGGGCGTAGATGCAGGTGGCGAGCTGCGCCATGTCGAATCCTTGGACGAGCTGGTCCATCCGGTCCAGCACCAGGGCCGGATTGTCACCAGCCCAGGCGCAGGTCCGCAGGACGCTGCGCAGCTGTCCCATCGAGGCTGCAGCGGTAATGTCGTGGCCCATCACGTCACCGATCGCCAAGCCGATCGCGCCATCCGGCAGCGAGAACACGTCCCACCAGTCGCCGCCGACCTGACTGTCATGGCCTGCGGGAAGGTACTGCGCGGCAAACTGCCTCCCGGGCACCTCGGGTAGCGACACCGGCAGCAGGCTGCGTTGCAGGGTGATCGCGATGTCGTGGGCCTGGGTGTAGAGCCGGCCGTTGTCCAGTGCCATCCCGGCGCGCCGGCCCACGTCGACAGCTAATCTGAGGTCCACGTCAGTGAACGGCCGGTGCTCGGGGCCCCGCACGAGCGCGGCGGTACCCAGGACGTGATGTCGCGCTGTCAGCGGAACAGTCATCAACGACGCCGCGCCGAGCGTCATGGCGACATCCCACAGCCCGTGCTGCCAGGCAGGCATGGGACCAGGGTCGGTCGAGGGGCCGTTCACCAGCTGAGGTTGGCCGAGCAGCTGGTTCCAGGGCGAGGTGGGGTCGGCGGCACCCTGTATCCGCTCTACGAGGTGGCCCAGCAAGTCGGTGTTTTTGTCACGGTGCTGTGCGAACGTCCGGGCCGGTGCGCCCATCGGAGCGGTGAGGGTAACGACCATCCCGTCGGCGAGCTGCGGAACGATCAGGGAGGTGAGGCGGTCCATCGCCTCGTCGAGGTCCAGGGTGACAGCGAGCAGGCTCGTCACCTCTGCCAGCAGGGTCAGCCGCTGGTCGGCCTCGACCCGTTTGGTCACGTCGGTCTGAGCCCCGACGAAGTGCGTCAGCTGGGCGGTGTCGTCACGAACGGGGCTGAGGGCGACCTGGTTCCAGAACGGCGTCCCGTCCTTGCGGTAGTTCAGGAGA
>JBKJTJ010000036.1:0-2518 GCA_046590855.1 Actinomycetota bacterium | reverse complement strand
GTCGGTTGTGGACGGCAGGTTCGGGGCGAAGCCGCCCTCGTCACCCAGGCCCGTGGCCAGGCCCTTCTCCTTCAGCACGCCCTTGAGCGCGTGGTAGGTCTCGGCGCCCCAGCGCAGCGCCTCGCGGAACGTCTCGGCGCCGATCGGCGCGATCATGAACTCCTGGACGTCGACGCCGCTGTCGGCGTGCGCGCCCCCGTTGATGATGTTCATCATCGGGACGGGCAGCACGTGGGCGTTGGGGCCGCCGACGTAGCGGAACAGCGGCAGACCGGCCGACTCGGCGGCGGCGCGGGCCACGGCCAGCGAGACGCCGAGGATCGCGTTGGCGCCGATCTTGGCCTTGTTGTCGGTGCCGTCCAGGTCGAGCATCGCCTGGTCGACCAGCCGCTGCTCGGAGGCGTCCAGGCCCAGCAGCGCCGGGCCGAGGTCGTCCAGGACCGCGAGCACGGCCTTCTCGACACCCTTGCCGCCGTAGCGACCGGAGTCGCCGTCACGACGCTCGACGGCCTCGAACGCGCCGGTGGAGGCACCCGAGGGCACGGCCGCGCGGGCGATGGTGCCGTCGTCCAGGGCGACCTCGACCTCGACGGTGGGGTTGCCGCGCGAGTCCAGGATCTCGCGGGCGCCGACGGCCTCGATGCTGGCCATGGGGGTGCTCCTTCGTCGGTGTCGATCGGCAGGCGGGTGTCGTGGCGAGCCTACTGGCCGGCGCCTGGATCCCCGGGTGCCCACGCCGGGCCGGGTCGGGCCACCAGGTCGGGGGTGAGGGCGGCGACGGTCGGTGCGCCGACCAGCTGCATGGCGTGCCGCAGGTCGTTGGTGTAGCCGTGCAGCAGCTGCTCGACCCCGGCGGCGCCGTCCGCAGCCAGCGCCCACAGCACGGGCCGGCCGACCAGGACGGCGGCCGCCCCGAGGGCGAGCGCCGTGAGGACGTCGGTGCCGTCGGCCAGTCCACCGTCGACGAGCACCGGGGCGCGGCCTCCGACGGCGGCCACCACCTCGGGCAGCGCCTCGGCGCTGCTGACCGACCGGTCGAGCTGGCGCCCGCCGTGGTTCGACACGATGACGCCGGCTGCACCGGCGTCCAGGCAGCGGACCGCCTCGTCCCCGCGCAGCACCCCCTTGACCAGCACCGGCAGCCCGCTGAGCTCGCTCAGTTCGGCGATCGCGGCGACGGTGGCGCGCGGCGACTGCTCGACCGCGGTCGCCGGGTCGGCGCCGTCCGGCACGTGGCGCCCGAGGTTGGCGTACCTGAAGGCGTCGACGGCGGCGACGCGGGTGGCCGCCAGCCGCGGCTTGCGACCAACCACCGGGGTGTCGCCGGTCAGCACCAGCGCGGTCGCGCCCGCAGCCACCGCTCGTTCGACGGCGCCGCGCCAGACCGCAGGCTCCTGGGTCAGGTAGACCTGGAACCACCACGGGCCACCGGCCGCTGCGCCGACGTCCTCGAAGGCTGCGCTCGCCCGGGTCGAGAGCGTGAGCAGCGACCCGGCGGCACGGGCCCCCGTAGCGGTGGCCATCTCGCCGTCCGGGTCACACAGCCCGTGGTAAGCCGAGGGCGCGACGAGAACGGGCGTGGCCAGGTGCTGGCCGAGCAGCGTCGTCGAGGGGTCCACCTCGGCGACGTCGGTGAGCACCCGGGGGCGCAGGTGGTAGCGGTGCCACGACGTCCGCGACTCGGTGCGGGTGACCTCGGCGCCGGCTCCGACGTCCAGGTAGTCGAACACGTCGGTGGCCAGCGTCGTCCGTGCGATCTCGAGCTGCTTGCGTTGCAGCGCAGCGAGGTTCACGATGCTCGCCGCTCGTGGACGACCACGCCGTCGATCATGGTGAGGTCGACCTTCGTCTGCGCGATCTCGGACGTCGGCACCGCGGTGACGTCGCGGTCCAGCACCACCAGGTCGGCCAGGGCTCCGACCGCGACCCGGCCCCCGTCGTCCAGGTGGTTCAGCCGGGCCGAACCGCGGGTGTACGCCGAGAGCGCCGTGCGCAGGTCGATCGCCTGCTCGGGCAGCAGCGGCGGCCGGTCCGACCCCGGCTCGCGACGGGTGACGGCCACCTGGATCGCGGCGAACGGGTCGGGTGTCGACACCGGCCAGTCCGAGCCCATCGCCAGGGGCGCACCGGCCCGCACCAGGTCCCCGAAGGGGTACTGCCACCCGGCCCGCTCGGCGCCGAGCAGCGGGATGTTGAGGTCGTCCATCGCCGGCTCGTGACACGCCCACAGCGCCTGCAGGTTCGCGGTCACGCCCGCGGGACCGAACCGGCCGATGTCGCGGGGGTGCACCACCTGCAGGTGCGCGACGTGGTGGCGCAGGTCTGGCACGGCGAGCGGATCGGCGGCGGCGGCCTCGAGGGCGTCCAGGGTCTCGGTGACCGCGCGGTCGCCGATGGCGTGGACGTGCAGCTGGAACCCGTTGCGCGCCAACGCCTTGGCGGCCTGCTTGAGGACGACGGGGTCGACATAGGACAGGCCCGTGACGCAGCCGCACCCCCCCTCGTACGGCGTGCTCAG
>JBKJTJ010000271.1:0-4497 GCA_046590855.1 Actinomycetota bacterium | reverse complement strand
CGGACGTCACGCGTCGACCGGGGGCTCGACCGACCGGCGCAGGATCTTGCCGGTCGGGCCCTTGGGCAGGGCGTCGACGATCCACACCCGGCGCGGGTACTTGTACGCCGCCAGGCGGGTCTTGACGAAGGCGCTGAGCTCTTCGGGGGTGGCCGTGGCGCCGGGCTTGAGGGCAACGGCGGCGCCGATCTCCTCACCCATCGAGTCGTGCGCGATGCCGACGACCGCCGCCTCAGCGACGGCGGGGTGCTCGAACAGCACCTCCTCGACCTCGCGGGGGTAGACGTTCATGCCGCCGCGGATGATGACGTCCTTCTTGCGGTCGACGATGAAGTAGTAGCCGTCCTCGTCCACCGTGGCGATGTCGCCGGTGACGAACCACCCGTCCTTCATCGAGTCCGCGGTCTCGTCCGGGCGGCCCCAGTAGCCCTTCATCACGTTGTGCCCGCGGACGGCGATCTCGCCCGGCTGGCCCGCCTCGACCTCGGCCCCGTCGTCGTCCACCAGCCGCATCTCGACGCCGAGGATCGGGATGCCGATCGAGCCGGCCTTGCGCTCACGGTCGGGGTGGTTGAACGAGGCCACCGGCGAGGTCTCGGACAGGCCGTACCCCTCGAGCACGATCGTGCCGAACGCCTTCTCGAAGGCGTGCATGATCTCGACCGGCATCGCCGAGCCGCCGCTGATGCAGGTGCGCAGCGAGGAGGTGTCGTACTGCTCGCGCTCGGGCAGGTGCAGGATCGCGCCGTACATCGTCGGGACGCCCTCGAAGACGGTCACCTCGTCGCGCTGGATGACCTCCAGCGCCGCCTTGGGGTCGAATCGGGCGAGCAGGGTCAACGTGGCGCCGGTGGCGATCGCGGCGTTCAGCCCGCAGGTCTGGCCGAACACGTGGAACAGCGGCAGGCACCCCATCACGACGTCGTCCGGGCCGAGCTGGACGAGCGTCTCGGCCGTCACGGTGGCGTTGCGGGCCAGGTTGTGGTGCGTCAGCTCGGCGCCCTTGGGCCGGCCGGTCGTGCCCGAGGTGTACAGGATCACCGCGGTGTCGTCGTCCGCCCGGTCGACCACCTCGGTGAGCGGGTCGTGACCCTCGATCAGCTCGGCGGCGTCGCCAGTCACCACGACCACCTCGGCACCGGCGGGCTCGGCCCCCTTGGTGACCTCGTCGACCGACGCCGACGCGACGAAGATCAGGCGGGCGCCCGAGTCCGTGAGGTAGAACTCGACCTCGCGCGCCTTCAGCAGCGGGTTCATCGGTACGGCGACGCCGCCGGCCCGCAGGATCGCGAAGTACAGGACGGCGAAGGCCGGGACGTTGGGCAGCATGACCGCGACGCGGTCGCCGACCTCGAGCCCTTTCTCGCGCAGCGCGGTCGCGACCCGGGCGGTGGCGTCGTCCAGCCCGGCGTAGGTCAGCTCGTACTCGTCGGCGCGGATCGCGACCTGGTCGGGGTGGGCAGCGGCCGAACGGGTGAGGTTCAGGCTCAGGTTGGGCATCGTGGCTCCTTCGTCGCAGCGCACCTCTGGCTCATCGGAGTCTGCAGGACGCGCTGGCCCGGCGCCAGGCCGGGTGCCGGCCGAGTCCAGGGTGGGACGATGCACCCATGAGCCAGCTGCCCCCGACCACCCCCACGCACCGATCGGGGTTCGCGTGCATCGTCGGGCGGCCGAACGTCGGCAAGTCGACCCTGACCAACGCGCTGGTCGGCGAGAAGGTGGCGATCACCTCGAGCAAGCCGCAGACCACGCGGCACGCGATCCGCGGCATCGTCAACCGCCCCGACGCCCAGCTGGTGCTGGTCGACACCCCCGGGCTGCACCGCCCCCGCACCCTGCTCGGCCAGCGGCTGAACACGGTGGTGCGCGACACGCTCACGGAGGTCGACGTCATCGGGTTCTGCCTGCCCTCGGACGAGAAGGTCGGCCCCGGGGACAGGTTCATCGCCCAGGAGCTCGCCCAGGTGCGGCGCGGCGGGCGCGGCACCCCGGTGGTCGCGATCGCCACCAAGTCCGACCGGGTCGATCGCGAGCGACTCACCCGGCACCTGCTGGACGTCGACGCGCTGGGCGACTGGGACGACATCGTCCCGACGTCCGCCGTCAAGGGCGAGCAGGTGGACGTCGTCGCCGACCTGCTCGTCAGCCACCTGCCGCCCGGGCCGGCGCTGTACCCCGGCGGCGAGCTCACCGACGAGCCCGAGGCCGTGATGATCGCCGAGCTGATCCGCGAGGCGGCTCTGGAGGGCGTGCGGGACGAGCTGCCGCACAGCCTCGCGGTCGTCGTCGACGAGATGAACCCCCGCGAGGACCGCCCCCAGCACGACCCCCTGCTCGAGATCCGGGTCAACCTGTTCGTCGAGCGGCCCAGCCAGAAGGCGATCGTCATCGGCCGCGGGGGCGCGCGGCTCAAGGAGGTCGGGACCAACGCCCGCCGCGGCATCGAGGCCCTGCTCGGACAGAAGGTCTACCTCGACCTGCACGTCAAGGTCGCCAAGGACTGGCAGCGCGACCCCAGGCAGCTGCAGCGCCTGGGTTTCTGAGGAGTGTCGCGGTGGTGGCCGATCGGGGCGACGGCGCGTCACCGGTGACACCTGGTTGCCCCGGTCGTCTGGGTTCACCCGTCGGGTTGCCACAGGGGTGGCAGGGGGAGCCCGCGTCGTCGGGTCCAGATGGGTGGGTCGAAGACGGGTCGGCCGGTGTCGTCGTCGATCCGGACTCGCCACCGGTCTTCGTGTTGGTCGTCGTGAATCACGCGTTGGTGGTGGTACCGGCACAGCAGCACCAGGTTCGCCAGGCTGGTGGGGCCGCCGTCGGCCCAGTGGGTGATGTGGTGGGCGTCGCAGCGGCTGGTGGGGGTGTCGCAGCCGGGGAACGCGCAGTGCTGGTCCCGGACGACCAGCGCCGCCCACAGGGGGGCGGTGACGGTGCGGGCGCGGCGCCCGACATCCAGGACCTGACCCACCGGTCCGACGGTGACCGGGGTGATCGTCGCGTCGCACGCGAGGCGACGGGTGGTCTCGCCGGAGATGACGCCGCCCCAGTCCAGGGCGGACCCGCCCGGCGCACCGGCCAGGGTGGCCGCGCCGGTGACGACGGTCAGGTGCGCGCCGGGTCGGCGGATGTCGGCGGGTTGTTGGCAGTCCAGGTAGTGGCGGCTCACCTCGACCAGGGCGTCCAGGCGCCGTCGGGCCGCGGTGCGCCCGTCCATGAGCCCGTCTGAGGTCGGCGGTCGTGGCGCGGATAGGGGTTCGAGCGCCGCGCAGATCACCGCGAGTGATTCGGGGTCGAGGTCGCCACGGGCGATGCCCGTCCCGTACAGGGTGGACGCGAAGGTGATGCCCGACCGTTCACGCTGCTCGGCCTCGTCCCGGGCGACCCCGTGCGGGTCGACCCGTGAGGCGAGGTACCGGCCCGCCCGGGCCAGCTGCGCCGGGTCCAGGACCTGCGCGTGCTCGACCAGGGTGGCTTCGCCGGCGACCCGCACGTCCTCAGGCAACGCGCTCGGCAGGTCGACGATCACCTTGGTGATGACCTGCGCCTGCCCGATCCCGATCGTCCCAGCGGCCAGGGCCTCGGCCGTCGCCTCGCACGTCGAGCGCAGCCCACTGGCGGTCGCCACTGCCTTCGACGCCTCGACCGGGGACACCAGGCAGGTGCCGCGCAGGAACGCCTTCGTCGAACCGGCGCCCATCACGTCGGCGGCGCCGCGGGCGTGGACCTCACCGACCCGCCGCAGCCACTCTCCCTCGACCTGGTCCGCCAGGCGCCGCAGGTCAGCGACGTCGGTGAGCAGGGACCCGGAGTCCACCCCGTGCAGGTCCTCGGACTGCAACGACACGACCGCGTCGCGAACGAGCACCAGCGCCTCGCTCAGCTGCCCGCCGGTGGTGTCCATGCCTCACACGCTAGAGGTCACCACCGACAGTCCAGGGCCCCCAGACCCGTTCTCCCACAACGACTTCCAAGAACTTTGAGCAACGAACTGCTACGGTCAGCGACGTCTCGACGTCACCGCCCACTAGGTGGTCGGCACCCCGACGACCAGGTCGATCTCGATGTCGGCGCCGGCGGCCAGGCCGTTGGTGCCCACGCAGGTGCGGCTGGGCAGGGCCACCGTGAACCAGGTGCGGTAGACCTCGTTGAACGCGGCGAAGTCGCGGTCGAACTCGGTGAGGTAGACGCGCACCATCAGCGCGTCGTCCAGGGTGGCGCCGAACGGGCGCAGGCACGACAGCAGGTTCTGGCGTACCTGCTCGGCCTGGGTCAGCACCCCGCCGCCCACCAGGGCGCCGTCCACCGGCGACGTGGGCATCTGCCCCGTGACGAACAGCAGCTCGCCGAACTTCGTGACGTGCGAGAACGGTGCCACCCCCGGCGGCACGCCCTGGTCGGGGGTAAACGTGAAGGACTCGCGGCTGGTCACCGGCCCAGCATGCTCGATGCCGGCTGGCTACCCTGGGACGCATGCGGATCGGCGTGTTCGGAGCGACCGGC
>JBKJTJ010000144.1:0-7317 GCA_046590855.1 Actinomycetota bacterium | reverse complement strand
TCAGGCGGCATCCGGCTGGCCATGGCCAGCACGAACGACTCGATCCCCCCGGTGCGCGGCGGGAAGTCGTTGGTGACGATCAGCGTGCGGCCGGTGGACATCCGCCGACCCTAGGCGGACGCGACGCGATCAGCCCGACAGCCTTGTCATGTACCGCACCCAGGTCTTCGTGAAGTCGCCCTGCGTGGTGTCGAACACGCTCCGAAACGCCTGCACCACAGCGGTGTCGGGGTCGCTGCTGTTGTCGGTCGCCGCCGTCCGGTAGAACCGCACCAGCTTGGCCCGGCCGTACTGGTCGGCCAGCAGCGAGCAGGCCAGCCACGAGGCCGAGTACGACGGTGCGATCGTCGTCGCCGCCGGGTCGAAGTCCGTGTCAGTCGGCAGCTGGTTGAAGCCCTCGCCCTGGCGCTGCAGCGCGAGCAGATCTGCGGCGACCGTCCGGCGGGTCAGCCCGACCCCCTGGTACCCGACGTAGTCGGCGAACCCCTCGGACAGCCAGATCGGCACCGGCGCCGACGTCGAGGACCGAACCGCCACGTGGGTCATCTCGTGGGTGAGCACCACGCGCTGCCCCACCTGCCCGAGGCGAGCGAACGCCGAGGGGTTGATGACCACGCGGTCGCTGCCGGCGCTGCCGTCGTCGCCGAGCTCACCCGTCGTCACAGCGGCGATCTGGTCGATGCCGTCGGTGCGCGCCAGCAGCCGGCTCATCTCGCCCTCGGTGCGCGGCACCAGCAGGACGGCGCGCTGCGGCCAGCTGGTGCCCCACACCCGGCTGACCCGGGCCACGGCCCGGTCGCCGGCAGCCGCGTAGCCGCGCAGCGCCTCGGTGTCGGCGGTGCCGAGCGCGAGCACCCGGTCGCCGCGCACGACGTGGACGCGCCCCAGGTCCCAGGGCTGCACCGCGGTCTGACCGTCGGTGTCGGCCGCGAGGTACCAGCGGTCGCCACGTCGGACGGCGGTGAGGAACTGCTCGCTCTGCGTCGGCGTCCGGTCGAAGTCCTTGATGCGGACGTCGGCGACGACGCGGGCCACCCACGCGGACTCGCCCAGAGCGGACTGGCGGGCCGGCGTCAGCGCCGGCGCCACCCCGGCGAGCTCGAACGAGACGTGACCGAAGGGCACGTCGCGCAGGTTCTCGAAGACCCTCGCCTGCTGGTCGTGGAACGCGGACCCGGGGTCGACCGTCGAGAGCCACGCCGCCTGGTCGCCCGCCAGGATCGCGGCCGCCCGGGTCTGCAGCAGCTCGGTCACCGCCAGGGCGCGCTGCTCGTCGGCGTCCGGCGTCGACCGCAGCGCCGGGCTGGACGTCGGCCCCGCAGTCACCGCGACGACCGGCCCCGACGGCGGGGTGCGGGTCGCCCGGCCCACGGCCCCGCCCGCGACCAGGGAGAGCACGGTGGCGAGGACGAGGACCCCGACGGCGGCCGGCCGGCCGAGCCGCGCGCGACCGTCCCGCGCCGGGGGCACCTCGTCCAGGGGGTTCACCACCGCATCGTAGGCTGCGGCGCCGCTCACCCCGTCGAGCGACGCATCCGCAGCGGCGGCACCAGCCCGGTCTGGGCGAGCACCTGGATCGCGGCCTGCTCGGCCGGATCGAGCTCGACCCCGTCGGGAGCCACACCGAGCAGGACCGTCACGATGCAGTCACCACAGGCCGGTCCCCTGACCTCACAGCTGTCGCAGTCGATCAGCACGACGCACCTCCGGATGTCGGGTCGACGCGGTGTCGACCACTTCGGCAGACGGTAGAGACCGGGTCCGACAGTCACCCTCAGCCGCGGGCGAGCAGCCGCACCAGGGCGGCGCTCGGCACCGGCCGGGCACCGCTGCGCCGCACGCCCTCGGCCACCTCACGGTCGCTCGAGACCACGACCACCACCCGACCCGGCGGCTCGGCGCGCACCAGCCGCCGGATCAGCTCGTCGGCGATCTCGTCGGGTTCGCTGAACAGCACCCGGACGCCGCGCACCGGCCGCGCGGCCACCCGAGCGTCCTGCGCCGCGCCGTCGAACACGCAGGTCACCTCGACGCGGGTGCGGGCGGCCAGCGCGGCCAGGCCGGTCACCAGCCGTTGCCGCTGGTCGATCAGGGGCAGCGTGCCGTAGGCGCTCTTCGTGACGTTGTAACCGTCCACGACCAGGTGCGCCCGGGGCAGCGTCAGCAGCTCGTCCAGCACCCCGGGGTCGTCGTCGCTGCGCGCCCGCGCCGGGGTGGTCGGCGTCGTCGGCATCTCGGCCTCGAGCTCACGGGAGACGACGTCCGCGGGCAGGACGTCGGCGGGGGGCAGCGCCAGCTCGTGCCGCAACCCCGACGCCGCATCGACGAGCGTGTCGAGCAGCAGCCGCGCTCGCGAGCTGGCCAGCGACCGACCCTCGCGACCGGCCCGGCGCAGCGCCTGCAGCGCGTCGGCGGCCACGGCGAGGTCGCGCTCGAGCCGGCGCGAGCGCTCGTCGGCCCGCTCCTCGCCCGCCTGCGCCGCGGCGCGGACCTGGTCGGCCTCGGCCAAAGCCTCGCGCGCCTGGGCCCGCGCGCGGTCGGCGTCCGAGCGGTGCCGGCGCAGCTCGCGACGGGCGGTGGTCAGGTCGTCCGTCAGCTGGCGGTTCGCGGCCTCGGCGTCCGTGCCGGCGCGGCGGACGTCGGCGCGCGCCCGCTCCAGGTCGGCGCGCAGCCGCTCGACGACCGCTGCGTCCGGCGCCGGTTCGGCTGCCCGAGACCGCTGCAGCACCTGCTCCCAGCCCTGCGGGCGCACCAGGAACGCCACGACGGCGACGTCGTCCGGGTCGGCCGCCGTGGGCACGGTGCCGGCGGTGACGGCGTCCACGAGCTCGGGCTCGGCCTCGCGCAGGGCGCTGGCCACCCGCGACCGGAACCCCGGGTCACGCTCGAGCGCAACGGACAGCGGACCCGCGCCGGCCACGGCCCGGCGCCCCGGCGCGAACTGCCGCACCCGCGCCAACGCGGTCGGCACGTCGCCCTCGGGCAGCGAACCCAGCACCGCCGCGGCGACGTCCAGGACGCGGCGGCGAGCGGTCGCACCGAGCACCGGATCCGCCACCTGCGCAGGGTAGCCAGGGCGCGCCTGCCGCCCGCTGTCGGTGGGCCGTCCTACGTTCGGCGCGTGAGATCGGTCCAGGGAACGCTCGACGAGCTCGGCACCCCGCTGGGTGACGTGACGTTCGTCGTCGTCGACCTGGAGACCACCGGCGGGTCGCCGGCGAGCTCGGCCATCACCGAGATCGGCGCGGTCAAGGTGCGCGCCGGTCAGGTGCTGGGCGAGCTGCAGACGCTGGTCAACCCGGGGGCACCGATCCCGGCGGTCATCGCCCTGCTCACCGGCATCACCGACTCGATGGTGCGCACCGCACCGCGGATCCAGACCGCCCTGCCGGCGTTCCTGGAGTTCGCCCGCGGGGCGGTCCTGGTCGCCCACAACGCCCCCTTCGACATCGGGTTCCTGCGGGCCGCCGCGACCCAGACCGGCCACGACTGGCCGGGCTTCGCGGTGGTCGACACCGCCCACCTGGCCCGCCAGGTCGTCACCCGCGACGAGGCCCCCAACCGCAAGCTCGCCACGCTGGCCCGGCTGTTCGGGTCGGCGACCACCCCCGACCACCGGGCCCTGACCGACGCTCGCGCCACCGTCGACGTCCTGCACGCGCTGCTCGAGCGGGTCGGCTCGGTCGGCGTCCACTCCCTCGAGGAGCTCGCGACCTTCAGCTCGCGGGTGTCCACCGCCCAGCGCCGCAAGCGCCACCTGGCCGAGGGCCTGCCGCACGCGCCGGGCGTCTACCTGTTCCGCGACGCCCGCGACCACGTCCTGTACGTCGGCACGTCCGTCGACATCGCCACTCGGGTGCGCACCTACTTCACCGCCAGCGAGCACCGCACCCGGATGGCCGAGATGGTCGCCCTCGCCGAACGGGTCGTCCCCGTGGTGTGCCAGACGACCCTCGAGGCATCGGTGCGCGAGCTGCGGCTGATCGCCGAGCACAAGCCGCGGTACAACCGCCGCTCGCGCTTCCCCGAGCGGGCCGCCTGGGTCAAGCTCACCGTCGAGGCGTTCCCCCGGCTGTCGCTGGTGCACGCCGTCCGCGACGACGGGGCCACCTACCTCGGCCCGTTCGGCACCCGCCGCGGCGCCGAGCTCGCCGTCGAGGCGCTGCACGACGTGTTCGCGCTGCGCCAGTGCACCCGCTCGCTCAGCCGTCGCGGCGGCGGCGGCGCGTGCGCCCTCGCCGAGATCGGCCGCTGCAACGCGCCGTGCACCCAGGGGCCGCTGGCGGCGCCGCTGTACGACGAGGTCGTCGCACAGGCCCGCGCGAGCATGACCGGCGACTGCCGGGCCGCCGTCGCCACCCTGCACGCCCGCATCCAGTCGCTGTCGGACGCCGAGCGGTTCGAGCAGGCGAGGGTCGTGCGCGACCGGCTGCTCGCCCTGGTGCGCGCGGCGTCCCGGGTGCAGCGCCTCGCCGCGATCGCCGCGTGCCCCGAGATCGTCGCGGCCCGCAGGCGGCCGGCCGGCGGGTGGGAGGTCGTGCTGGTGCGCCACGGGCGGCTGGCCGGGACGACGGTGAGCCCGCTCGGCGCCGACCCCTGGCCGTACGTCGAGGCGCTGCGGGCCAGCGCCGAGGCGGTCGACCCACCCGTGCTGCCGCTGCCCGCAGCGCTACCGGCCGAGACCGAGAAGGTGCTCGGCTGGCTGGAGTCCGACGGCGTGCGGCTGGTCGCGGTCACCGGGGTCTGGACCTCACCGGTGCACGGTGCCGGCGGTGAGCGCGCACGGCTCGAGCCGCTGGCCGAGGGGTTCCACACCCTGGTGCCGTTCGACGAGCCCACCGGTCGCGGTCTGGTGCACCGCCCGAGCGCCGTCGCCGGTTAGGCTCGCCGCATGATCACCGCGATCGTGCTGGTCCAAGCCGAGGTCGACCGCATCCCGGAGGTTGCCGCGGCGATCGCCGACCTCGACGGGGTCAGCGAGGTCTACTCGGTGACCGGCGACGTCGACCTGATCGCCATGGTGCGGGTGCGCGAGCACGACGACCTGGCCGTGGTGATCGCCGACCGGCTCAACAAGGTCGACGGCATCCGCGGCACCCAGACCCACATCGCGTTCCGGGCGTACAGCAAGCACGACCTCGAGGCCACGTTCTCACTGGGCTTCGACGGCTGAGCCGCCCCTCCCAGCGCCGTCAGGCGGTGGCGGCGACCCAGCGGTCGAGGGCGGCGCCGGCGCTGCCGGAGTCGACGGCGGCGGCGGCCAGCGCCAGCGCACCGGTCATCCGCACCTCGAGCTCGTCGTCCGGCACCGCGTCGGCAGCCACCAGCGCCGCGGCGGCGTTGAGCAGGACGGCGTCCCGCACCGGACCGCCCATACCGGCGAGGACGTCGCGCACCACCCCGGCGTTGAACGTCGCGTCGCCCCCGAGCAGGGCCGAGACCGGCGACGCGGCGACCCCCAGCGAGGCGGGGTCCAGCCGCTGCTCGGTGACGGTCCCACTGCGCACGGTCCAGACCTGAGAGGGCCCGCTGGTGGTGAGCTCGTCCAGCCCGTCCTCACCGCGGAAGACCAGCGCGCTGGTGCCGCGCGAGGCCAGGACCCCGGCGATCAGCGGGGCCATCCGCAGGTCGGCGACGCCGATCGCGGCGGCGCCCGGCTGAGCCGGGTTGGTCAGCGGCCCCAGGAAGTTGAAGACCGTCGGCACACCGAGCTCGCGACGCGCCTGCGCGGTGTGGCGCATCGCCGGGTGGAAGGCCTGGGCGAAGCAGAAGGTGATCCCGGCGGTGCGGGCGACCTCGGCCACGCGCTCCGGCGACAGGTCCAGGCGAACGCCCAGCTCCTCCAGGACGTCGGCCGAGCCACACGCGCTGGACGCCGCGCGGTTGCCGTGCTTGACCACGCGCAGACCCGCTCCGGCCACCACGAGCGCCGCCATGGTCGAGATGTTGACGGTGTTGGCGCGGTCGCCGCCGGTGCCGACGACGTCGACCGTCGGGCCGGGCACCTCGATGCGCACGGCGTGCGCCAGCATCGCCTCGACCAGACCCGTCAGCTCCTCGACGGTCTCGCCCTTGGCGCGCAGCCCCACGACGAAGCCGGCGACCTGCACCGGTGTGCTGTCGCCGCTCATGATGCGGTCCATCGCCCACGCCGTCTCGGTCGCCCGCAGCGACTCGCGCGCCACCAGGCGGTGCAGCAGACCGGGCCAGGTCGGCAGGGCCTCGGGCACCTGCGTCACGCCATGACGCTGCGGGCCAGCTCGGCGACGGCCTGCGCGACGGCGGCCGGGTCGAGCGGGTGCAGCACGGCGTTGTCGGCCAGCGACCACGCGGCCAGCCAGGAGTCCTGCGGCCGGCCCAGCAGCACCAGCACCGGCGGGCACCGGAAGATCTCGCTCTTGAGCTGGCGGCACAGGCCCAGCCCCCCCACCGGCGAGGCCTCGCCGTCCAGGATGACCAGGTCGATCCCCCCGGCGTCCAGGGCGGTGATGACGGCGGCGGAGGTGGCGCACTCCAGCCACTGGACTCGTGGCACGTCGCTGGCCGGACGCCGGCCCACCGCCATCCGCACGGTGTCCCGGGTCGTGGCGTCGTCGCTGTAGACCAGCACCGTCAGGGTGCGGGCGTCCTCGCCGGCCTGCGTCGCGCTCATCGGGGTGTCCTCATCGGGTCTGCGTCGGGTGGACCTGGGGCCGCTCGTGCCGGCCCCGATCGTATCCGGCGCGCCCGCGGGCGAACGGCTCGCCGGGCCGGGGGGTCGCCGGGGCGCTGCAGAGCCCGTGGGGCAATAATGGCGCCGTGGCCACCGCATCCGCTGTCCAGACCTCCGCTGCGCACGCGCCGGTCGCCCGTCCCAACATGGCGTCGGTCGGCACCATCGTGTGGCTGTCGAGCGAGCTGATGTTCTTCGCCGGGCTGTTCGCCATGTACTTCACGCTGCGGTCCGTCGTCCCGGAGCAGTGGGTCAGCGGTCCCGAGAAGCTCAACGTGCCGTTCAGCACGGCCAACACCCTGGTGCTGGTGATCAGCTCGGTCTGGTGCCAGCTCGGCGTCTGGAAGGCCGAGCAGTTTCAGCCGGGACGCACGGGTTCGCTCCTGCAGTTCCGCCTGTGGGGCATGCGCGAGTGGTACACGCTCACCTACGTGTTCGGTGCGATCTTCGTCTCGGGTCAGATCTTCGAGTACGCGAGCCTGGTCAAAGAGGGGCTGAAGATCAACACCGACGCCTACGGGTCGGTGTTCTATCTCACCACCGGGTTCCACGGCATCCACGTCACGGGCGGGTTGATCGCCTTCCTGCTGATCATCGGCCGCTCG
>JBKJTJ010000317.1:0-11560 GCA_046590855.1 Actinomycetota bacterium | reverse complement strand
GCCGCTGGCCTCGCTGACCGTCATCCCCTGGACGCCGAAGGACTCCAGGGCGGTCTTCACGTCGTCGAGCTTGTGCGGCTTGATGATCGCGGTGACCAGCTTCATGCCGACACCTCCGTGGCTGCCTCGGTGCGGTGGCTGGTGCTGACCGCCGCGTGGAACGCCGACCCTCCGCCGACGCCGGCCAGCTCGTAGCCGGTCTCGGCGTGCTCGAACAGGTCGACGCCGGTCTCCTCGTCCTCGGGGTCGAGCCGGAACCCGATGGTCTTGTTGATGACCGTGCCGAGGACGAACGCGATGACGAACGAGTAGGCCAGCACCGAGCCGGCACCGATCGCCTGCTTGCCCAGCAGACCGAAGCCGCCGCCGTAGAAGACGCCGTCCGCACTGGCGCCGCCGGCGCCGGCGACCCGGCCGGTGCCGAACAGCCCGATGTACAGGCAGCCGACGATCCCGCCGACCAGGTGGACGCCGACGACGTCCAGCGAGTCGTCGAAGCCGAAGCGGTACTTCAGCCCCACGGCCAGGGCACAGATCGCGCCGGCCACCAGGCCGAGCAGCACCGCGGCCCACGGCACGATCGAGGCGCAGGCGGGGGTGACCGCGACCAGACCGGCCACCGCGCCGGACGCCGCACCGAGGCTGGTCGGGTGCCCGTCGCGCAGCTTCTCGACGAGGATCCAGCCCAGCAGCGCGGTCGCCGTGCAGACCATCGTGTTGGTGAACGCGAGGCCGGCGAGGCCGTTCGCGCCCAGCGCCGAGCCGGCGTTGAAGCCGAACCAGCCGAACCACAGCAGCCCAGCGCCGAGCAGCACCAGCGGCAGGTTGTGCGGGCGGAACTGGGCCTTGGGCCAGCCGTTGCGCTTGCCCAGCACGATGGCGAGAGCCAGGCCCGCCGCACCGGCGTTGATGTGGACGGCGGTGCCGCCGGCGAAGTCCTGCACGCCCAGCTTGGCCAGCCACCCGGCGTGGTTGCCGTCGGCGTCGCCGAAGTCGAACACCCAGTGGGCGACCGGGAAGTAGACGATCGAGGTCCACAGGGTCACGAACACCGACCAGCCGAGGAACTTGGCCCGGTCGGCGATGGCGCCCGAGATCAGGGCGGGGGTGATGATCGCGAACATCAGCTGGAACATCGAGAAGACCAGCAGCGGGATCTTGTACTCCGCGCCGTTGATCGTGGTCATCTGGTTCAGGGCCTCGCCCATGCCGACGTAGCCGAAGTCACCCATGAAGCCGTTGCCACCGGCGCCGAAGGCGACCGAGAAGCCGAAGAGCGTCCACAGGACGCTCACGATGCCGATCGTGACGAAGGACATCATCAGCATGTTCAGCACGCTCTTGGAGCGCACCATGCCGCCGTAGAAGAAGGCCAGGCCGGGTGTCATGAGCAGCACCAGCGCTGCACTCGTGAGCACCCAGGCAGTGTCACCTGTGTCCATGGACAGGACCTCCGCGAGGAGTGGGACCGGTCGGTGCCGGTCGCGGGCGGATGATCGACGGCCGCGGGGGCGAGCGCCGTTGACCACCACGCTGACGGCCGCCTGTGTCGCGGACGGACCAGGCGTGTTACGAACAGGTGACCAACCGACCCTGCGTGTGAAGACCGTGTTGCCGATCCGGCCCGATGTTTCGCTCAGGCGAGCAGGGCGTCCACGAAGTCGGCCGCGTCGAAGGGCGCGAGGTCGTCGGGGCCCTCGCCCAGCCCGACCAGCTTGACCGGGACGCCGAGCTGGCGCTGCACCGCGATGACGATGCCGCCCTTGGCGGTGCCGTCCAGCTTGGTCAAGACGATGCCGGTGACGGTGACGACCTCGGCGAACACCTGCGCCTGGCGCAGGCCGTTCTGGCCGGTGGTGGCGTCCAGCACGAGCAGCACCTCGTCGACCGGTGACTGCTTCTCGACGACCCGCTTGACCTTGCCGAGCTCGTCCATCAGCCCGACCTTGTTCTGCAGCCGCCCGGCCGTGTCGATGATGACGACGTCGGCGTCCAGCTCGGCGCCGGCCCGCACCGCGTCGAAGGCGACGGCCGCGGGATCGGCGCCCTCGCGGTCGCTGCGGATCGTGGGGACGCCGACGCGGGCCCCCCAGGTCTCGAGCTGGTCGGCGGCGGCGGCGCGGAAGGTGTCGGCAGCCCCGAGGACGACGTCCTTGTCGTCCGCGACCAGCACCCGGGCCAGCTTGCCGACGGTGGTGGTCTTTCCGGTGCCGTTGACCCCGACCACGAGGACGACGGCGGGCCGGTCGGCGAGCCGGTCGACGGCCAGCGAGCGGTCCATCGTCGGGTCGACCAGCGCGATCAGCTCGGCGCGCAGCAGCGCCCGCACCTGCTCGGGGTCCTTGACGCCGTCGACCTTGACCTGGGTGCGCAGGCGCTCGACGAGCTCGGTGGTGGGGCCGACGCCGACGTCCGCGGCGAGCAGCGTCTCCTCCACCTGCTCCCAGGTCGCCTCGTCCACGTGGTCACGCGAGAGCAGGTCGAGCAGCCCCTTGCCCAGGGCGCCGTTCGAGCGGGCCAGCCGCGAGCGCAGCCGCTGCAGCCGCCCGGCCGACGGCGCGGGCCGCTCGATGGTCGGCAGCTGGTCAAGCTCGGTGAGGTGGTCGCCCGAGTCGCGGTCGAGCAGGTCGACGTCCTCGATCACCCGCTTGGGGGCGTCGCGCGGCACCGTCGCGTCGTCGCCGACCCCGGGGGCGTAGTCGGTGCCGGGGCGGGGCGCCGGGGGCGCCGAGCGCGAGCCGCGGCCGCGCACCAGGCCGACCACGGCCACGCCGACGATGACGGCGATGGCCACGGCGATCGAGACGATCAGAGTTATCGGATCCACAGGGGCCACGATCCCAGACGCTGGGTAGCCTCGCCGCATGGCCCACTCCCCCGACGTCGGCCCGGGCGGGGGGCCAGGGGGCCAGTCGTCCGGCTGGGCCGCGGCCGGGACAGTGCTGCTCGCCGGTGGCCTCGTCGGCGGCACCGCCTTGCTTCGGGTTCCGGGATCCGGTGCGGTCGGGGATCTCGAGCAGGTCAGCGACCCCACCGCCTACCGGCTGGCTGCCGTCCTCACCGTGGCTGCTGCCGTCGGCGTGCTCCTGCTGGTGACGGTCGCCGGCCGGTGCGCGGACGGCGCCGCACGATCGGTCGCGACCGGCGGCGCCGGCGCGGCCGCGGCAGCGCTGCTGCTGCTGGCCGGCGCGCGGTACGCCGCCCCCGACCTGACCGGCGACCTGCCGGACGTCGCACCCGCGCTGCTCGCGGGGGCCACGTCCGCCTGCGCGTTCGCGGCGTTCGTCGCACTCGGGGTGGCGGTCGTCGCCGCGCCAGGGGCGACCCCCTCGGTGCGGGGTCTGGGCCGAGCGGCCGGCGCCTGCTGCGTGCTGGGGCCGACGGCGGCCGCGCTCGTCGCTGCGACCGATGCCGGCGCGGGGTACGGCCTGGCCCTGGCCTCCACCGCGATCGGCGTGCTGCTGGTCGCCGCCTGGGGGCTGGCGCTGGCGCGCTCGCTGCGCCGCGGCTGAACCCGCAGCGCGATCAGTCGTGCGTGCGGGCCCGCTGCTCCCGCAGGTCGATCTCGGCCTGCGGCTCGGGCGAGGCACCCGGCTCTGCCGGGTCGTCCTCCGCCGAGCCGCGCACCCGCTCACGGGCGGCGCCCGCGACCTCGACGGTCTTCTCCCGGGCGGCGGCCGCCGCCTCGGTCGTCTTCTCCCGGGCGGTCTGGACGAGCTGCTCGCCCTGGGGCGTGAGCACGTCACGGCCCTGGCGGCGGGCGGGCACGGCCACCAGCGCGACGACGGCCAGCGCCAGAGCGAGGGCGACGAGCATCCCGACGATCACGGTGGTCATGACACCACCGTGCCCGAACTCGGGCCCTCGTGCAGCCTCGACCCGCCGCTGCGGGGGCCGGGCACCCGAACGGGCGCGCTTTCGGCGGCCGCCTCCGTGGGAACGCCGGGGCGCGTACCGTCGCGGCATGGCCGACACGCAGGCGGACGAGGGCGTCGCCGCGTCGCCGCGAGCAGCGTCCGTGGCGGCCGCGCCGCCGGCCGGCCCCGCAGCGGACCTGCTGCAGAGCTTGGACTTCGTCCTGGAGTCCGCCGCCCTGGGCTACTGGGACCTCGACCTGGTCACCAACACGACGAACCGCTCGCTCGCGCACGACCAGAGCTTCGGGTACCCCGAGCTGATGCCCACCTGGTCCTACGACACGTTCCTCGCCCACGTCCACCCCGACGACCGTGACCACGTGGCCGGTTCGTTCGCCGACGCCCTGAAGGGACGCGGCGACTACCACGTGGAGTTCCGCGTGGTCTGGCCGGACGGCAGCCTGCACTGGCTGCTGTCGCGCGGGCGGTTCCTGCACGGCGCGGACGGCAGCGCCGTCCGCGTGGCGGGCATCGTGGGCGACATCACCGACGCCAAGGTGGTCGAGCTGGCGGCACGCGAGACGGCGGCCCGGTTCGCCAGCCTGGTCGAGTCGATGGCCGACGCGATGGTCAGCACCTCGCCGGCGGGACTGATCACCGGCTGGAACCGCGCTGCCGAGACGCTGTTCGGCTGGCGATCGCAGGAGGTCATCGGGCAGAGCATCACGCTGCTGGTGCCGCCGGACCGCCTCGAGGAGTCGCGGGCCCTGCGCGAGGCGATGGTCGGTGCGCGCCCGGTCGGCGAGACCGAGCTGCTGCGCCAGCGCCGGGACGGCTCGCTCGTCGAGATCAGCATCGCGTGGTCCCCGCGTCGCGACGCGCAGGGCAGGGTCGTCGAGATGATCGCGCTGGCCCGCGACATCACCGAGCGCCGGCGGATGGAGCGAGCCCTGCAGCACCAGGCCACCCACGACGCCCTGACCGGCCTGCCCAACCGGGCGCTGCTCGCCGACCGGCTCGACCAGGCGCTGGCCGCGGCGACCCGCAGCGGCCGGCCGCTCGCCGTCCTCGTGCTCGACCTGGACGGCTTCAAGGTCGTCAACGACGCCGCCGGGCACGCCGTCGGCGACCTGCTCCTGGTCGAGACGGCGCACCGGCTGCGGTCGGCGCTTCAGCCCGGCGACAGCGTCGCGCGCTTCGGCGGCGACGAGTTCGTGATCATCTGCGCCGACGCCGACGCGGACGTCGCCGCCACGGTGGCCGGGCGGCTGCACGACGCGCTGGGCCCGGCGATGGAGGTCGAGGGCCAGCGGCACCACGTCACCGCCAGCATCGGGATCGCGCTGTCACCACCGCTGCGGGGCGAGGACCTGATGCAGTCCGCGGACGTCGCGATGTACGAGGCCAAGTCGACCGGCCGGGCCCGCTCGAGGCTGTTCGAGACCCCGATGGCCGAGCGCGCGCAGTCCCAGCTCGAGCTGTCGCTGCAGCTGCGCGAGGCCGTCGCCGACGACGCCCTCGAGCTGCACTACCAACCCGTGGTCGACCTCACGACCGGTGCGCTGGCCGGGGTCGAGGCACTGACCCGATGGAACCGGCCCGGACGCTCGGCCGTGCCGCCGTCGGTGTTCATCGCCGTCGCCGAGCAGACCGGGCTGATCACCGCGCTGGACCGGTGGGTGATCGACCGGGCCTGTCGAGACGGAGCCACGATGGTCGCGACCGGCCTGCTCGGCGAGCACGGCCACGTCGCGGTGAACGTGGGGGTCCGCGACGTGTGCGACGCCCTGGTGGGCCCGATGGTCGTCGACGCCGTGGCCGCCGCCGGGCCGGGCTTCGGGTACGACCGCCTCGTCGTGGAGGTCACCGAGACCGCCGTCATGGACGACTCGGTCGCCGCCCAGCAGGTGCTGCGCGAGCTGCAGGAGCTCGGGATCGGGGTCGCGCTGGACGACTTCGGCACCGGCTACTCCTCGCTCACCCACCTGCAGCAGCTGCCCATCAGCGTGCTGAAGATCGATGCCAGCTTCGTCCGGCAGATCACCGAGCAGCCGCACCACCTGGCGATCGCGACCTCCCTGGTCGACCTCGCGACGGCCCTCGGCATCCGCACCGTGGCCGAGGGCGTCGAGACCCGTGAGCAGCTGCACCTGCTGCAGCGCATGGGTTGTGCGGCCGGTCAGGGCTGGCTGTGGAGCCGTGCCGTGTCACTGCCCGAGCTCCAGTCGACGATGCAGTCGTTGCCGCAGCAGCGTTTCGACGTCTCGTGAGCCGCAGCCGGCTCAGGCCGGCTTGGCCTCGCGCAGCCGCTGGCTGATCACCGTCGTCACGCCGTCGCCGCGCATCGTGACCCCGTAGAGCGCGTCGGCGACCTCCATCGTGCGCTTCTGGTGGGTGATGACGATGAGCTGGCTGGACTCGCGCAGCTCCTCCATGATCACGATCAGCCGACCGAGGTTCGTGTCGTCCAGCGCCGCCTCGACCTCGTCCATGACGTAGAACGGGCTCGGCCGGGCCTTGAAGATCGCAACCAGCAGCGCCACGGCGGTCAGCGACCGTTCGCCACCGGACAGCAGCGAGAGCCGCTTGACCTTCTTGCCGGGCGGTCGGGCCTCGACCTCGATGCCCGTGGTCAGCATGTCGTCGGGGTCGGTGAGCACCAGGCGGCCCTCGCCGCCGGGGAACAGCCGCGCGAACACGCGCTCGAACTGCGCGGCGGTGTCGTGGTAGGCCGCGGTGAACACCTGCTCGACCCGTTCGTCGACCTCGCGGATGATGTCCATCAGGTCGCTGCGGCTGCGGCCCAGGTCGGCGAGCTGCTCGGTCAGGAACCGGTGCCGCTCCTCCAGCGCCGCGTACTCCTCCAGCGCCAGCGGGTTGACCCGGCCCAGCAGGGCCAGCGCCCGCTCGGCCCTGCGCAGCCGCTTCTCCTGCTCCTCGCGCAGGTACGGCGTCGCCGCCACCTCGGGCTCGGCGTCCTCGCCGGGCACCGGCACGGACGGCGGCACCGGCTGGTGCGGCCCGTACTCGACCAGCAGCACCTGGGGGTCGATGCCCAGCTCGTCGATCGCCCGCGCCTGCAGCGCCTCGATCCGCAGCCGCTGCTGGGTGCGGGCCACCTCGTCGCGGTGCACCGTGTCGGTGAGCTCGCGCAGCTCGTCCTCCAGGGTGCGCACCCTGGCCCGCGCCTGGGTCAGCGCCGCCTCGCGCTCGAACCGCCCGGACTCGGCGGCGTCGCGCTCGGCCGCTGCCGTCGCGAGCGTGTCCTCCAGCAGGCTCAGGGCGTACGACGAGCCCACCTGCACGGCGCGGGCGACCTCCGCCTCGCGTCGGCGACGCTCCTGACGGGCCGCGGCGCGCTCGCGCGCGGCGAGCTCGTCGCGCGCGGCGCGCTCGAGGCCGTCCGCGCGCCCGGCCAGCGCGCGGGCGCGCTCCTCGCCGGTGCGCAGGGTGAGCCGCACGTCGGTCTCGGCCGTGCGCGCCGCGGCGGCCTCGGCGTCGAGCCGGTCGCGATCCGCGGTCGAGGGCTCGGCGTCCGGGCTCCCGACGTCGTCGGGGCTGGGCTGCTGCGCCGCCTCGAGCCGCTGCTCGAGCTCGGTCAGCGCCGTGCGGTCGGTGGCCAGCGCCTGCTCGGCGGCCTCGGCGGAGCGCCGCAGCCGGTCGGCCTCGGCGTGCGCCGAGCGCACGGCTGCGCCGAGGGCACCGAGCCGCTCGGCGACCGCGGCGTGCTGGGCGTCGGAGTCGTGCAGCTCGTCCAGGGCGCTCTCGACCCGGGCGCGGGCCCGCTCGGTGCGCTCGAGCGCGCCGACGAGGGCGAACCTGGCCTGCTCGACCTGGTGGGCCGCCCGGCCCCCGGCCTCGGCGGCCTCGTCGGCGGCGGCCTGCACCTCGATCAGGCTCGGGCCGGACGACGAGCCGCCGCGGGCGAGCCCGGGCCCGAGGACGTCGCCGTCCGCGGTCACCGCGGTGCAGTCGGGCAGCGCGCGCACCAGGGCCTGGGCGTCGGCGAGCGTCGGGACCACCGCGGCCCGGGCGAGCAGCCGGTCCAGTGCCGGGCGGACGCCGGCCGGTGCCTGCACGAGGTCGCGGGCCCAGGTGGCGCCCGCGGGCAGCTGAGGCCAGCCCGCGGGGTCGTCGTCCGCGGTGCTCGTGCCGGCGACCAGCAGATCGGCCCGGCCGGCGTCGTCATCGCGCAGCCGGCGCAGGGCGGCGACCGCGTCGTCCAGCGAGTCGACGGCGACGGCGTCGGCGGTGGCGCCGAGCAGTGCCGCGACCGGCTGCTCGTGACCGGGCGCGACGGTCAGCAGCGCGGCCACCGAGCCGAGCAGCCCCGAGATCCGCTCGCTGGCGGCGAGCAGGGCGCCGGCGCCGTCCTTCCTCGCCAGGCTCAGCTCGAGGGCCTCGCGGCGCGCCGTCCAGGTGGCGCGCTCGCGCTCGGCGGTGCGCTCGCGCTCGCGCAGGGCCTCGACCGCGGACTCGGCCGCCTCGAGCTCGGCGCTGGCCCGCTCGTGCTCGGCGTCCAGGCCCTGCTCGCCCTCCTCGACCCCCGCGACCTGAGACTCGAGGGTGGTGAAGTCGCGCTCGGCCCGGGTGCCGCGCTCGTGCGCCTCGGCCAGCGCCGCGGCGAGGCGTCCTGCCTCGGCCTCGGCGGCCTCGATCCGGCTGCGTCGGGCTGCGACCTGGCCGGCCAGCCGGGCCAGGCCCTCGCGCCGGTCGGCGGCGGCGCGCAGCACGCCGGCCAGCCGCTGCTGCTCGGCGGCCGCGGCCGCCTCGGCCTGCGCCCGGTGGGCGGACGCCCGCCCGAGCTCGTCGCGGGCCGCCGCCACCTCGGCGGCCAGCGCCTGCTCCTGCGCCCGCACCCGGGCGGCCTGCTCGGCGAGCTGCTCGGGGTCGCGCGCGGGATCGGGGCGGTGGGCCTGCTCCTCCCCCAGCAGCCGCAGCCGCTCGCCGGCGAGCCCCTCGGTCGAGCGCAGCCGCTCGCGCAGGCTGGACAGCCGGTACCAGACCTCCTGGCTGGTGGCCACCTGCGGCGCCTGCTCGAGCGCGAGCGCCTCCTGGTCGGCCACGTCGTGGCGCACGGTGGCCAGCGCGTCCTCGACCTCGGCCCGGCGCTCGCGCAGCGCGGTCTCGTCGGCGACCTCGGCCTCCAGCGTGCCGGTGAGCCGGGTGAGGTCGTCGGCCAGCAGCCGCAGCCGGGCGTCGCGCAGGTCGGTCTGGACGACGACGGCCTTGCGGGCCACCTCGGCCTGGCGGCCCAGCGGGCCGAGCTGACGGCGGATCTCGCCGGTCAGGTCGCCGACCCGGGTCAGGTTGGCCTGCATCGCCTCGAGCTTGCGCAGCGCCTTCTCCTTGCGCTTGCGGTGCTTCAGGACGCCCGCGGCCTCCTCGATGAACCCGCGGCGCTCCTCGGGCGTCGCGCGCAGCACCGCGTCGAGCTGGCCCTGGCCGACGATGACGTGCATCTCGCGGCCGATGCCCGAGTCCGAGAGCAGCTCCTGCACGTCCAGCAGCCGGCACGAGGTGCCGTTGATGGTGTACTCCGAGCCGCCGCCACGGAACATGGTGCGCGAGATGGTCACCTCGGCGTACTCGATCGGCAGGGCGCCGTCGCTGTTGTCGATCGTCAGGCTCACCTCGGCCCGGCCCAGCGGGGGCCGTCCGGAGGTGCCGGCGAAGATGACGTCCTCCATCTTGCCGCCGCGCAGGCTCTTGGCCCCCTGCTCGCCCGTCACCCAGGCCAGGGCGTCGACCACGTTGGACTTGCCCGAGCCGTTGGGACCCACCACGGCCGTGATCCCGGGCTCGAGGTCGAGCGTGGTCGCGGAGGCGAAGGACTTGAAGCCCCGCAGCGTCAGGCTCTTGAGGTGCACGGGCTCGAGGCTATCGCTCGACGAAGCCGCTGCCGGTGCCTCGACGCGCCGACCACTGACCGACGACACCGCTCACCTCGGCGGACGCCGGCCCGCTCCCCAGCAGCGTCAGCAGGCGCTCGCAGCGGTCGCGGTCGCCCTCGGCGACCACCTCGACGCGACCGTCGGCCAGGTTGGCGGCGTGGCCGACCAGGCCCAGCTCGAGGGCCCGGGCCCGCACCCACCAGCGGAAACCGACCCCCTGCACGCGCCCTCGCACGAACGCCGTCAGGCGCACGTCGTCCTCGCCGCGCCGTGTCGTCCACCCGTGCTCCCCTCGTCAGCCGATCGACGGTCGAACAACCCGCCCGCGCGCGCGCCGCGCGCCGCCGGGCCAGACTTGGCGGATGCTCGCCCAGCACCCCTGCCGCGCCCAGTGCTCGTGGTCGCGCCAGCACCGGCCCACCGTCGCCCTGCCCATCTTCGGCTGCCGGGGATGCGGGTCGCAGTGGGCCCGGACGCAGGCGTGGACGCCGGTCGACGCGGACGGCACGGTGCCGCCGGAGGTGGCGGCCGAGGCCGCCCTGCGGCCTACCAGCGGGCCGAGCGCGGACGCGGCTGGCAGCGCGGGCAGCTGAAGCTCGACCGGTTCATGAACGCGTCGCGGCGGATCAGCGTGCCGCACCGGGGGCACGGTCGCCCCGCCTGGCCGTAGGCGGCCAGCGAGCGGTCGAAGTACCCGCTGGCGCCGTTGACGTTGACGTAGAGGGCGTCGAACGACGTGCCGCCCTGGCCCAGCGCCTCGGTCATCACCTCGGCCGCCGCGCTCAGCACCCGTCGGACGGCGGGCCGGGTCAGCGTCTCGGTGGGGCGGGCGCCGTGCAGCCGGGCCCGCCACAGCGACTCGTCGGCGTAGATGTTGCCGATCCCCGAGACCAGCGTCTGGTCGAGCAGGGCGCGCTTGAGGCCGGTGCGCCGGGCCCTCAGCCGGCGCACCACCGCCTCGGCGTCGTAGGCGGGGTCGAGCGGGTCGCGTGCGATGTGCGCGACGGACGCCGGCACGTCGTCGACCAGGGGCTCCCCGCCAACCAGCGGCTCCAGGGCCAGCCCGCCGAACGTGCGCTGGTCGACGAAGCGCAGCTCGGGGTCGCCGTCGGTGAACGAGAACCGCGCCCGCAGGTGGGTCTGGAGTGGCGCCGCCGCAGGCTGGACGAGCAGCTGGCCGCTCATGCCCAGGTGGGTCACCAGCGCCTCGGCCGGCCCGTCCAGGTCGAGCCAGAGGTACTTGCCGCGGCGGCGGGCGGCGAGGACGGTGCGGCCGGCGAGGCGGGCGACCAGGTCGTCGGCACCGGGCAGGTGACGGCGGACGGCCCGGGGGTGGTGCACCTGCACCGCCTCGACGGTGCGGCCGACGACGTGGGCGGCGACGCCGCGCCGGACCACCTCGACCTCGGGCAGCTCGGGCACCGCCTCAGCCGGGCCCGGGGTGCCGGGCACGGACGGCGGCCCAGGCGGTGGCCGCGGCCTCCTGCTCGGCCTGCTTCTTGCTGTTGCCGTGACCGACGCCGAGCGGCTGCCCACCGACCCGGGCGGTGGCCGTGAACGTCTTGGCGTGGTCGGGGCCGTCCTCGACCACGACGTACTCGGGGACGCCCTCGCCGGCGCTGGCGGTCAGCTCCTGCAGGCTGGTCTTCCAGTCCAGACCGGCGCCCAGGGTCTGGGTGTCGCGCATCAGCGGGTCGATCAGCCGGTGCACCAGCCCGGCTGCGGCGGGAAGGCCCAGGTCGACGAACACGGCCCCGATCACCGCCTCGACGGTGTCGGCCAGGATGGAGGCCTTGTCACGGCCGCCGG
>JBKJTJ010000365.1:0-3956 GCA_046590855.1 Actinomycetota bacterium | reverse complement strand
CCGAAGCCGCCCTCTTGGAGACCCTCACGTGAGCCACCCCCACCCCGAGCTGACCGCACCGCCCGCCCTCGCCCCCGGAACGATGCGGATCGTCCCGCTCGGTGGGCTCGGCGAGGTCGGCCGCAACATGGCCGTGCTCGAGCAGGACGGCAAGCTGCTCATCATCGACTGCGGTGTCCTGTTCCCCGAGGACCACCAGCCCGGCGTCGACCTGATCCTGCCCGACTTCGACTACATCAGCGACCGGCTGGCCGACGTCGTCGGCGTCGTCCTCACCCACGGGCACGAGGACCACATCGGCGCGGTGCCCTACCTGCTGCGGCTGCGCGCCGACATCCCCCTGATCGGCTCGCAGCTGACCCTCGCGCTCATCGAGGCCAAGCTCAAGGAGCACCGGATCACCCCGCTGACCCTCGGCGTCCGCGAGGGCCAGACCGAGCAGCTCGGACCGTTCTCGTGCGAGTTCGTGGCCGTGAACCACTCGATCCCCGACGCGCTCGCCGTCGCCGTGACCACCGCCGCGGGCACCGTCCTGCACACCGGCGACTTCAAGATGGACCAGCTGCCGCTGGACGGCCGGATCACCGACCTGCGCGCCTTCGCCCGGCTGGGCGAGAAGGGCGTCGACCTGTTCATGGTCGACTCCACCAACGCCGAGGTGCCCGGGTTCACGACGTCCGAGCGCGAGATCGGCCCCGTGCTCGACCGGGTGTTCGCCGGCGCGGACCGCCGGATCATCGTCGCCTCGTTCGCCTCGCACGTGCACCGGGTGCAGCAGGTGCTGGACGCCGCGCACCGGCACAAGCGCCGCGTGGCGCTGGTCGGCCGCTCGATGGTGCGCAACATGGGCATCGCCAAGGAGCTCGGCTACCTCAACGTGCCCGCCGGCGTCCTGATCGACATCAAGGCGGTCAGCGACCTGCCGGACAACAAGGTCGTGCTGATGTGCACCGGCTCGCAGGGGGAGCCGATGGCGGCCCTGTCGCGGATGGCCGGCAACGACCACCGGATCCGGATCAACCGCGACGACACCGTGATCCTGGCGTCCTCGCTGATCCCCGGCAACGAGAACGCCGTGTTCCGGGTGATCAACGGGCTGACCCGGCTCGGCGCCAAGGTCGTCCACCAGGGCAACGCCAAGGTGCACGTCTCCGGCCACGCCAGCAGCGGCGAGCTCATGTACTGCTACAACATCGTGCGGCCCAAGAACGTCATGCCGGTGCACGGCGAGACCCGGCACCTGGTCGCCAACGCCGACATCGCCTTCCGCACCGGGGTGCCGCGCGAGAACATCGTCATGGCCGAGGACGGCGTCGTCGTCGACCTGGTCGACGGTGTCGCCAAGGTCGTGGGCGCCGTCCCGTGCGGGTACGTCTACGTCGACGGCAGCAGCGTCGGCGAGATCACCGACGCCGACCTCAAGGACCGTCGGGTGCTCGGCGAGGAGGGGTTCATCTCCATCGTCGTGGTCGTCGACTCGGCGAGCGGCAAGGTGCTGGCCGGGCCCGAGATCCACGCGCGCGGCTTCGCCGAGGGCGACGAGGTCTTCGCCAGCGTCCGGCCCAAGATCGAGCAGGCACTGGCCGAGGCCGCCGCCCAGGGCGCGACCGACCCCTACCAGCTGCAGCAGGTCGTCCGCCGCGTCGTCGGTGGCTGGGTCGGTGGCAAGATCCGCCGCCGGCCGATGATCATCCCCGTGGTCATCAGCGCCTGACGCGCCCGCACTGGGGCGCCGCACTCCAACCCCAGGTCGTCGCGGGGGCACCCCACTCCGATAGGAACGGAGCAGGGCGCCCCCGCGATCACCGGGGGGCGGCCAGGGGTGGGCCGGGGGCGGTCCGGCGTGGGAGGGGTGGGACGGGTGTGGCGCGGGGTGCGCGAGGGGCTGCGGCGGTACGGTGGCCACCATGGCCACCCGTACACCCGCGCCCGCACGCCGCACCGGCAGCACCCGCAGCGGCGGTGCGCCCGGTCGGACGCCGTCGCGCGCCTCGAGCGCACGGGGGGCCACCCGCGGGGGCGGGGCGGGCGTCACCCGGGGCGGGGCCAGGAGCACGCCGGCGCGCGAGCGCCACGGGTTGCCGCTGCCGCTGCGCGCGCTGCGCGGTGCCTGGATGGGCCTGGCGCACCTCGTCGGCGGCACCGCCCGTCGGATCGGTCACGGCGCCCGTGACCTGGATCCCGCTCACCGCCGCGACGGCATCGGCTTCACCCTGATCGCCCTGGCCGTCGTGGTCGCCGCACGCGAGTGGTGGGGTCTGTCCGGACCGGTCGGGGACGTCGTCCACGCCGTCGTCGCCGGCACGATCGGCCGGGTCGCCCTCGTGCTGCCCGTCGTGCTGCTCGCACTCGGGCTGCGGATGCTGCGCCACCCGGACGCCCAGGCCGCCAACTCGCGCGTCGGCATCGGGCTCGGTGCCCTGCTCGTCGCCGGCGCCGGTCTGGTTCACGCGGCGCGCGGGCTGCCCGACATCGCCCGGGGCTGGCCGGCGGTGCGCGACGCCGGCGGCGTCGTCGGCTTCGTCGCGGCGAGCCCGCTGCAGCAGGCCGTCACCATCTGGGGCGCGACCGTGATCCTGCTCCTGCTCGGGTTCTTCGGCCTGCTGGTGCTCACGGCCACGCCGGTCCACGCGATCCCTTCACGCCTGCGCCACGTGCTCGAGACGCTGACCGGCGGCCGGCCGGAGCCGGCCGAGGGGTCGGCGGAGCCCGACCAGCCCGAGCCGCCTCGCCGCAGCCGACCCCGACGACGGATCGGGTCGATGCGCGGCGGCGACGAGACCGAGCCGCGTGCGGGCGACGAGGCGTTCGAGACCCCGGTCGCGGTCGACCCGAACGGACCGCGACCCGGGCAGAAGCGCCCCGTCGGACCGCTCGACGCGCCGACGCGGTCGGACGAGGCCAGCGCCGCATCCCAGGTGCCGGAGAAGCGCCCCCTCGAGGCACCCCCGACCACGCCCCTGCCGCAGCGCGTCGAGCAGCTCGCCCTGGCCGGTGACGTCACCTACACGTTGCCCCCCAACGAGATCCTGGCGCCGGGCAGCCCGCACAAGGCCCGCAGCACCGCGAACGACCGCGTCGTCGAGGCGCTGTCGGGGGTGCTCGAGCAGTTCGACATCGACGCCCACGTCACCGGGTTCATGCGCGGCCCGACGGTCACGCGCTACGAGGTCGAGCTGGGCAAGGGCACCAAGGTCGAGCGGGTCACCGCGCTGAGCAAGAACATCGCGTACGCCGTGGCCAGCGCCGACGTCCGGATCCTGTCGCCGATCCCCGGCAAGAGCGCGATCGGCATCGAGATCCCCAACACCGACCGCGAGAAGGTCAGCCTCGGCGACGTCCTGCGCAGCCAGACCGCGCGCGACAACCCGCACCCGATGGTGATGGGGGTCGGCAAGGACGTCGAGGGCGGCTACGTCATCGCCAACCTGGCGAAGATGCCGCACCTGCTGGTGGCCGGCGCGACCGGCGCCGGCAAGTCCAGCTTCGTGAACTCGATGATCACCTCGATCCTGATGCGCTCGACGCCGGACGAGGTGCGCATGGTGCTGATCGACCCCAAGCGGGTCGAGCTCACCGGGTACGAGGGCGTCCCGCACCTGATCACCCCGATCATCACCAGCCCCAAGAAGGCGGCCGAGGCCCTGCAGTGGGTCGTGCGCGAGATGGACACGCGGTACGACGACCTGGCGGCCTTCGGGTTCAAGCACATCGACGACTTCAACAAGGCGGCGCGCGCCGGCAAGGTCGTGCCGCCCCCGGGCAGCAAGCGCGTCGTGCAGCCCTACCCCTACCTGCTGGTGATCGTCGACGAGCTGGCCGACCTGATGATGGTCGCCCCGCGCGACGTCGAGGACTGCATCGTCCGGATCACCCAGCTGGCGCGGGCCGCGGGTATCCACCTGGTCTTGGCCACCCAGCGGCCCAGCGTGGACGTGGTCACCGGACTGATCAAG
>JBKJTJ010000311.1:0-10597 GCA_046590855.1 Actinomycetota bacterium | reverse complement strand
GGACGTGACCTCGGTGCTCGTGGCGGACGACGACCGCGACATCCGCGAGCTGGTCAGCTTCAAGCTGCAGGCCGCGGGGTACGACGTGGTCACCGCCAGCGACGGCACCGACGCGCTGGCCCAGGTGATCGCCCTGCGGCCGGACGTGGCCGTGCTCGACGTGATGATGCCGGGTCTGAGCGGCACCGAGGTGCTGCGGGCGCTGCGCCAGCACCCCGAGGTGGGTGGCACGCGCGTGATCCTGCTGACGGCCATGGCGCAGGAGCAGGACGTGGCCGCGGGTTTCGCCCTCGGCGCGGACGACTACGTCGTCAAGCCGTTCAGCCCCCGCGAGCTGCTCAGTCGCGTCCAGGCAGTGCTGGGCCGCCGTGCGTCGTGAGCGTCTACACCGCGTTCCTCCTGGCCGGGCTGGCGCTGGTCGCCCTCGGTCTGGTGCTGGCCGCGGCCATCGTCCTGCAGCGCAGCGTTCGCCAGCACGCGAGGCGACGTGACCTGGCTCTGGTCGAGCCCTTCCGACCGCTGCTGATCGCCCTGGTGATGGACGACCGCGTCGACGCCGCGGCCACGGCGCAGATCCTGGGCGCCGACGACCGGGCCTGGTCGGCGCTGGAGCCGCAGATCATCTCGATGGTCCGCAAGCTGCGCGGTGACTCGCGGGCGGTGCTGGTCAACCTGCTGGACGAGCGCGGGACGGTCACCCGGCTGAACCGCCGGTTGAAGCGTCCGGGGGCGGTCGGCCGGGCCCGTGCCGCCGAGCTGCTGGGTCTGCTCGGCGAGCACGCACCGCGCAGGGACCTGGAGCGGCTCGCGCTGCGCGACCACGACGCCGAGGTGCGCATCGTGGCGGCGCGGGCGCTGGGTGAGATCGGTGACCCGATGTCGGCCCGAGCCCTGCTGGCGGCGGCCAGCGGCCCGCGCGCGGTTCCGCTGCGGATCGCGGCCCGCAGCCTGGCCCGTCTCGGGCCGGGTGCGGCACCCGAGCTGATGCGCGGTCTGCGCTCGGAGCAGACCACGTCGCGGGCCGTCAGTGCCGAGATCCTCGGTCTGCTGGGTGTCACCGCGGCGGCCCCCGCCCTCGCGGGCGCGGCCGAGGACGACGCTGAGCTCGACGTCCGGATCCGCAGCGCCCGGGCCCTCGGCCGGATCGGGGTGCCGTCGGCGCTGCCCGTCCTCGAGCGCTGCACCGGCCCGGACCGGCACCCGGCCCTGCGGGCGGTCGCGGCGCGCGCGGTCGGCGAGGTGGGCGGCCCCATCGCGATCGAGCTGCTCGCCCGGCTGATGGACGACCCCGCCCATCGGGTGGCCGCCAACGCCGCCCGAGCGCTGGGCCGGCTCGGCGACCGCGCCCTGCCTGCGCTGCGGCGCACCGCATCCGGCCCCACCCCCGGCGCGCCGTACGCCGCCGAGGTGCTGGCCGAGCTCGACGTGCGCTCGGGCCGGGTCGTGGCGCTGCGCGTCGACGTCGCGGACGTCGCGAGCGACGTCCGCGAGCACGCGGCCTCGGGAGGACAGCGGTGATCCCCCAACCGGTCGCCCACGCGGCGGTCGCGTTCCTCACCGGCTTCGACTGGTTCGTCCTCGGCTACTTCCTCGCGTTGAACAGCGGCTACCTCGTGCTGCTCGCGCTGGCCTCGCTGGAGTTCGCCCGCCACCTGCGCCGGCTGCCGTTCGCGGGGTACGACGAGGCCTACGCCAGCCCCCTGACGCTGCCCGTCTCGGTGATCGTCCCGGCCCACGACGAGGGGCCAGGCATCGTCGACGCGGTGCGGGCGATGCTCTCGCTGCGCTACCCCGAGTTCGAGATCCTCGTCGTCGACGACGGCTCGACGGACGACACCTTCGAGCGGCTCGTCGAGGCCTTCGACCTGGTCGAGGTGCCCCGGGTGGTGACGCCCGACGTCCCGGTGGTGGGCCGGTTGGTCTCGGTCAGCGTGCCGCGCAGCGCCCTGCCGCTGGTCGTGGTGCGCAAGGAGAACGGCGGCAAGGCCGACGCGCTCAACACCGGCATCAACGTCGCGCGCTACCCGCTGGTGTGCATGGTGGACGCGGACTCGGTGCTCGACCCCGACGCGCTGATGACCGTCAGCAAGCCGTTCGCCGACGACCCCGAGCGGGTCGTCGCCACCGGGGGGGTCGTGCGTGCGGCCAACGGCTGCACGGTGTCGGCCGGCCGCATCGTCGACGTCCGCATGCCCCGCACGTGGCTGCCACGCATCCAGGTCGTCGAGTACCTGCGGGCGTTCCTGATGGGGCGCTCGGGCTGGTCGCGGCTGGGGGCCCTGGCCATCATCAGCGGCGCCTTCGGGCTCTTTCGCCGCGACGTCCTGCTCGAGGTGGGCGGCATGGCCCACGGGTGCATCGGCGAGGACGCCGACCTGGTGATCCGCATCCACGGTCACATGCGTCGGACCCAGCGGCCATACCGTGTCGTGTTCGTCGCCGAACCGGTCGCGTGGACCGAGGTGCCGACGTCCCTGAAGGTGCTGGCCAACCAGCGCCGCCGGTGGCACCGCGGTCTCGCGCAGACGTTGTGGCGCAACAGGTCGATGATGCTCAACCCGCGGTACGGCCGGATCGGCCTGCTCACCCTGCCCTACTACTTCGTGTTCGAGCTTCTGGCACCCGTCGTCGAGGTGGTCGGCATCTCGGCCGCCGTGGTGGGGTACTTCGTCGGTGCGGTCAACGTCTCGTTCGCCATCCTGTTCGTCGCGGTCGCGCTCGCGTACGGGATCCTGCTGTCGATCGCCTCGCTCGCGCTGGAGGAGTTCTCGTTCCACCGCTACCGCCGATGGCGCGACCTGGCCCTGGCGGTCGGGTGCGCGTTCATCGAGAACCTCGGCTACCGCCAGCTCACGGCGGTGTGGCGGTTGCAGGGCCTGTGGGCCGAGCTCAAGGGCGCCCGCGTCGAGTGGGGCACGATGTCGCGTGAGGGGTTCGGCGGTCCGGCCGCCGCTGCCCAGCCAGCACCCGCGGGGTCGCAGCGGTGACCGGGCTCGGTGCGACCCGACGGTCGGGCGGCGTGGGATCGACGGGGCGCGGCCGACGATCGGCGACGTCCGTCAGCGTGCGGCTGACCGCCTCGTTCGTCCTGCTCGGCCTGGTGATCGTGGCCGTCGCCGCCATCGGCCTGGTGGTCACCAGTCAGGCGACGGCGTCGGTCACCGAGCTGTCCACCCGCCGGATCCCGCTGCAGCAGGCCAACTCCCTGCTGCGCAGCGTCGTCGTGGACGCGTCGGGCAGCCTGCGCGGCTACGTGATCACCGGGGACGCGGCCCTGCGCCGCGACTACCGCACGAGCTGGGCGCGGTACCCGGCGGCGCTCGCGTCGGCACGACGGGTCTGCGGGGTCGACCCCGTCGCGTGCCGCCTGCTGGATGCCCAGGACGCCGCCGTGCAGCGCTGGCACCGCGACCACGCCACACCGATCGACGCCGGAAACCGCGCCCTCGGGCTGCAACCGGCCGCGTACCGCGCCTCCCGCCAGGTGCTGAACGGGTTCAGGGCGGACAACGACAAGCTCACCGCACGCAACGGTGAGGCCATCACCGCGGCGGGTGCGGCGGCCGTGCGCCACCAGCGCACCGGGTTGGTGCTGCTCGCCGTGAGCGCGGTGCTGGGGGTGCTCGTCGCGCTGGTCATCGGCATCAGCGCCGTCCTGTCGCTGCGTCCCCCGCTGGTGCGTCTGCGCGAGGTGCTGCACCGGCTGGCCGCGGGCGACCTGCAGGCGCGCGCGGTGGTGGAGGGGCCCGCCGAGGTGCGCGCCGTGAGCGAGAGCGTCAACGTCCTGGCCGTGCAGAGCGGACGGCTGCGGGCCGAGGACCAGGCGCGCGCCAAGGTGCGCCAGCTGGCCCGTGACCTGGACCGCCGGATGCGCGAGCACCTGCACGCCGACGCCGTCGCTGACGAGGTCGTCAACGGGATCGGCCCGTTGCTCGGCGTCGACCGGGTGCACGTGCGGTTCGCCGTCGAGGGTCGCGCGGGGGCTGTCGCGGCCCAGTGGACCAGCCCGGGCACCGCTGAGCTGCCGACCGACCAGGGGCTCAGCGCGACCGACTGGCAGGCCTGGCTGGAGTCGTTCGGGCCCCAGCTGCAGAGCGTCACCCTGGACGCCGGGACGACCGGCGCCGCCGAGCTGAGAAGCGGCATCGACCCCCGCCTCGAGGGGGTGAACGCAGCACTCGTCACCCCCCTGGTGGCCGGCTCGGAGGTGGTCGGCACCATCACGGTCGGTGTGCGCGACGGTGCCCACGACTGGACGACGGCGCAGGTGAGCCTGGTCGAGGCCGTGGCCGCCGACATGGGCCGCACGGTGCACCACGCCCGGCTGTTCGAGCAGCAGGGCGCGATCCTGGGCCAGCTGCGCGAGCTCGACCGCACCAAGTCGGACTTCCTGAGCACCATCAGCCACGAGCTGCGGACCCCGCTCACGAGCATCGCGGGCTACGTCGAGATGATGCGCGACGGCGATGCCGGACCCGTGCAGCCCATGCAGCAGAACATGCTCGAGATCGTGGGACGCAACACCCAGCGGCTGCGCGACCTGATCGAGGACGTCCTGATGATCTCCCGCGTCGAGTCCGGCGCGGTGCGCAGCGAGCGGATGCCCGTGCTGATCGCGGGGCTGGTCGAGCAGGTGGTGACGACCCTGCGTCCGATGGCCGAGTCCGGGCAGGTGCGGGTGGACGTCATCCCGACCCCGGACGAAGGCCTGGTGCTGGGCGACCCGGCGCAGCTGGACCGCGTCCTGCTCAACCTGATCGGCAACGCGATCAAGTTCACGCCGAAGGGTGGCCGCGTCACGGTGTCGGTCGCCGTCCGGTCCGACGAGCTCGCGCTGCGGGTGGAGGACACCGGCATCGGCATCCCCGCGCCCGAGGTCGACCGGCTGTTCACCCGCTTCTTCCGTGCTAGCAACGCCACCACCCGGCAGATCCCGGGCACCGGCCTCGGCCTCGCGATCGTCGGCAGCCTCGTCGACGCCCACGACGGGCGGGTCGAGGTCGACTCTGTCGAGGGACGCGGCACGACCTTCACCGTGACGTTCCCCCTGCTGGACGCCGCCCGGCACGCGAGCACCCGCGCCGGCTCCGCCGTCCGCGTCTGACCCCCGCCCGAACCCCGCACTTGCTGCGCTCTTTGCTGGGCGCCGAGCGTGAGCCCCGGCGAGTAGTGCAGCAAGTGTCGTCGTGCGGCGGGGGGAATGGGTGGGGGACGGCGGGGGTTGACGACGGCGGTCCGTGCCGGGCCCGTGGGTCTGGCACACTTGACCGCTGGCTCCGGTTCACGTCCGCGCACCCGCGCCTGACGACCCGGCGGCCGTCGACCCGAGGAGAAGCCGTGAAGAAGGACATCCACCCCGTGTACGTCGAGACCGACGTCACCTGCACCTGTGGTGCGCACTTCACCACCCGCAGCACCGAGACGTCCGGCAAGATCGCCGCCGACGTGTGCAGCCAGTGCCACCCGTTCTACACCGGCAAGCAGAAGCTGATGGACACCGGCGGCCGCGTCGCCCGGTTCAACGCTCGCTACGGCAAGAAGGCCGACGCCGCCAGCAAGTAGCGGCCCCCCGATGCCGGTGCGCCCCGACGGGGGAGCACCGGCATCGTCGTCTTCGCCCCCCACCGCCGAAGGAGCCACCGTGCTGGACGCCGCAGCCGCGCTGGTCGTCGAGCACGCCGAGCTCGAGGACCAGCTCGCCGACCCCGGGGTGCACGCCGACCCGGGACTGGCCCGCCGCCTGGGACGCCGGTACGCCGAGCTGACCCCGGTCGTGGCTGCGTACGCCGCCTGGCAGGCCGCCGCGGCCGACGTCGAGACCGCGACCGAGCTGGCCGCCGACGACACCTCGTTCCGCGACGAGCTGCCCGCGCTGGTGGCCTCGCGCGATGCCGCCGCCGAGACGCTGCGCCGGTTGCTGGTGCCGCGCGACCCGGACGACGACCGCGACGTGATCATGGAGGTCAAGGCCGGCGAGGGCGGCGAGGAGTCGGCGCTGTTCGCGGCCGACCTGGTGCGGATGTACCTCCGCTTCGCCGAGCGGCACGGCTGGAGCACCCAGGTGCTGGACTCGACCGAGTCCGACCTCGGCGGCTACAAGGACGTCTCGATCGCGCTGAAGTCGCGGGGGACGCCGGCCCCGGGTGAGGGTGTCTGGTCGCGGCTGAAGTACGAGGGCGGCGTTCACCGCGTGCAGCGGGTGCCCGTGACCGAGTCGCAGGGCCGCATCCACACCTCGGCCGCGGGTGTCCTGGTGATGCCCGAGCCGGACGAGGAGGTCGCGCTCGAGATCGGCCCGAACGACCTGCGGATCGACGTGTTCCGCTCGTCCGGCCCCGGCGGCCAGAGCGTCAACACGACCGACTCGGCCGTGCGCATCACCCACCTGCCGACCGGCACGGTCGTGTCCTGTCAGAACGAGAAGTCCCAGCTGCAGAACCGCGAGCAGGCCATGCGGATCCTGCGCGCCCGACTGCACGCGCTGGCCCAGGAGCAGGCCGACGCCGAGGCGTCGGCGGCCCGCCGCAGCCAGGTGCGCAGCGTCGACCGCTCCGAGCGCATCCGCACCTACAACTACGCCGAGAACCGGATCAACGACCACCGCACCGGCTACAAGTCCTACAACCTCGACGCGGTGCTCGACGGCGACCTGGACGCCGTCGTCGACTCCGCGGTGGACGCCGACGAGTCGGCGCAGCTGGCGGCGATGGGCGAGGCGTGAGCCGCCTCGGCGCGGCGTTGCGGACGGCGACCGCCCGGCTCACCGAGGCCGGTGTGCCGAGCGCACGGCACGACGCCGAGTCGCTGGCGGCCCACGTGCTCGGTCTGACCCGCGCGCAGGTCGCGACCGCGGCGGCCCGCGGCGACGACGTCGAGCTGGGCGCCGCGTTCGCCGACCTCGTCGACGAGCGGGCGCGCCGGGTTCCGCTGCAGCACCTGACCGGCACCGCGCCGTTCCGCGACCTGGTGCTGGACGTCGGCCCCGGGGTCTTCGTCCCTCGTCCCGAGACCGAGTCGGTGGCCGAGCCGGTGGTGGTCGAGGCGCGCCGGCTCGTGGCCGCGGGCGGCGCCGCCCTGGTGCTCGACCTGGGCACCGGCTCGGGGGCCATCGCCCTGGCCGTGGCCACCGAGGTGCCCGGTGCCGACGTCCGCGCGGTCGAGCTCTCGCCCGAGGCCCACGCGTGGGCGGCCCGCAACGCCGCCCGGCTGGCTCCGGGCATCGACCTGCGCCTGGGCGACGCCGCCACCGCGTTCACGGACCTGGACGGCACGGTCGACGTCGTGGTGAGCAACCCGCCGTACGTGCCGCCCGGCTCGGTGCCGGTCGACCCCGAGGTGCGCGACCACGACCCCGAGGTGGCGCTGTACGGCGGGGGCCCGGACGGCCTGGCCGTGCCGCGCCAGGTGGTCGTGGCGGCGGCCCGGCTGCTGCGGGCAGGCGGGCTGCTGGTGGTCGAGCACGCCGACGTCCAGCAGCCGGCGCTGCTGCGCGCGCTCGCGGCGTCGGGCCAGTGGGTCGACGCGCAGGGTCACTCCGACCTCACCGGGCGCCCGCGCTTCGTCACCGCGCGCCGGGCCTGAGCCGGTCAGTGGCAGGATCGGCGCCGTGAGACGCATCGACGCCCGATCCGACGAAGGCCGGACGGCGGGAGCCCGCCTGGCGGCGGACGCCGTGCAGCGCGGCGAGGTGGTGGTGCTGCCCACCGACACCGTGTACGGCGTCGGGGCCGACGCCTTCGACCCGGCTGCGGTCGCCCGGGTGCTGGCCGCCAAGGGCCGCGGGCGCAGCATGCCGCCGCCGGTGCTGGTGCCCGGCGTCCGCACCCTCGACGGCCTGGCCACCGACCTGACCGCGGACGCGCGCGAGCTGGTGGCCGCGTTCTGGCCCGGGCCGCTGACGCTGGTCTGCCGGGCCCAGCCGTCCCTGCAGTGGGACCTAGGCGACACCGGCGGAACGGTCGCCCTGCGGATGCCCCTGAACCGCACCGCGCTCGCGCTGCTCGAGCTCACCGGCCCGCTCGCCGTCACCAGCGCGAACAGCACCGGGTCGCCGCCCGCGACGACGTGCGACGAGGCGCTGGACCAGCTCGGCGAGGCGGTGTCGGTCTACCTGGACGGCGGCCCCAGCGGCGCGACGCTCGCCTCGACGATCGTCGACGTGACGAGCGGGGTGCCGCGGGTGCTGCGGCTCGGGGCGCTGTCGCTGGACCGGCTGCGGTACGTCGTCCCCGACCTCGCGTCGCCCGCCACGCCGTAGGGGTGGTGGAGCACCCAGGGCCTAGAGTTGGGGCGCCAGCCAGCGTTCGACCAGTGAGAGCGAGCCGATGAGCGACACCTTCTGGGGACCGGACTTCGACGCCCTGCAGCACGAGGACCCCGAGATCGCGGGCGTGCTGCTCAGCGAGCTCGACCGGCTGCGCAGCGGCCTGCAGCTGATCGCCAGCGAGAACTTCACCTCGCCCGCGGTGCTGGCCGCCCTGGGCTCGACGCTGTCGAACAAGTACGCCGAGGGCTACCCGGGCAAGCGCTACTACGGCGGCTGCTCCGAGGTCGACAAGGCGGAGGAGATCGGCATCGCCCGGGCCAAGGAGCTGTTCGGCGCCGAGCACGCCAACCTCCAGCCGCACTCGGGCGCGAACGCCAACCTCGCGGCGTACGGCGCGTTCTGCACCCCCGGCGACACGATCCTCGCGATGAGCCTTCCGCACGGCGGTCACCTCACCCACGGCGCGAAGGTCAGCTTCAGCGGCAAGTGGTTCAACGCGGTCCACTACGGCGTCGACCCGGCCACCGAGAACATCGACTACGACCAGGTGCGCGCCCTGGCCCGCGAGCACCGGCCGCGGATGATCATCTGCGGCGGCTCGGCGATCCCGCGGCTGATCGACTTCGCGGCGTTCCGCGAGATCGCCGACGAGGTCGGCGCGATCCTGATGGTCGACGCGGCGCACTTCATCGGCCTGGTCGCCGGCAAGGCGATCCCGAGCCCGGTGCCGTACGCCGACGTCGTGACCTTCACGACCCACAAGGTCCTGCGCGGCCCGCGCGGCGGCATGATCGTCTGCAAGGCCGAGCACGCGGCGAAGATCGACAAGGCCGCGTTCCCGATGATGCAGGGCGGCCCGCTGATGCACGCGGTGGCGGCCAAGGCGGTCAACCTCAAGGAGTGCCTGACCCCGCAGTACCAGCAGTACACCCGCGACGTCATCGCCAACGCCCAGGCGCTCGCGGCCTCGCTCGCCGAGCAGGGCATGCGCCCGGTGACCGGCGGCACCGACACCCATCTGGCGCTGCTCGACCTCGGAGCCACCGGCGTGACCGGCAAGGACGCCGAGGCGCGCTGCGACGCGGCCGGGATCGTCCTGAACAAGAACGCGATCCCGAACGACCCGCAGCCGCCGAGCGTCGCGTCCGGTGTCCGGGTCGGCAGCCCCTCGGTGACCACCCAGGGCATGGGCACCGAGCAGATGACCGAGATCGGCGCCCTGATCGGTCGCGCCGTCAAGAGCTCGGACGGCGACCCCGACCACCCGGTGGCCCGTGAGGTCCGCGCGGCGGTGGGCCAGCTGGTCGGTGCCTTCCCTGCGTACCCGCGGGGCTGACCGGCCGGTGACCTCGCCGAGGCGGGCCGGGGCCGGCGATGCGTGAGTACCTGTTCGTCCTGATGTTCGCGGCCGCGGTGACGTACCTGCTCACGCCGCTGGTGCGGACCCTCGCGATCCGCACCGGCGCCCTGACGGCGGTGCGCGACCGCGACGTCCACGCCGTCCCCACACCGCGGCTCGGCGGCACCGCGATGTTCGTCGGCTTCGCGGCCGCCCTGCTCGTGGCCGCGCACCTGCCGTTCCTGTCGCAGGTCTCGGCCGACTCCAGCGACCTGCGGGCCGTGCTGCTCGGCGGCGGGCTGGTGTGCCTGCTCGGGGTCGCCGACGACATCTGGGGCCTGGACGCGATCACCAAGCTGGCCGGTCAGGTGCTCGCCGCCGGGGTGATGGCCGCGCAGGGCGTGCAGCTGCTGTCGCTGCCGGTGTTCGGCGTGACCTACCTGCCGACGCCGGTCATGGTCACCATCACGGTGCTGCTGGTGGTGGTCACGATGAACGCCGTGAACTTCGTCGACGGCCTGGACGGACTGGCCGCCGGCATCGTGGGCATCGCCGCGATCGGCTTCTTCGCCTACTCGTACAGCATCTCCAAGGACTACTCGGCCCAGGGCGTGTTCTCGGTCGCCTCGCTCGTCGCGGTCGCGCTGATCGGCTGCTGCGTGGGGTTCCTGCCGCACAACTTCAACCCGGCGCGGATCTTCATGGGCGACAGCGGATCGATGCTGCTCGGCCTGCTGCTGTCGGCGGCGACCATCTCACTGATCGGCAACGTCGACCCCTCGGCGGTCAGCGCCGGGGCGGCCGGCCGGCTGCCCGGTTACCTGCTGTACCTGTTCCCCGTGCTCATGCCGGTTGCCGTGCTCGTCGTGCCGCTCCTCGACCTCGTGCTGGCCGTCGTACGGCGCACCCGGGCCGGGCGCCGCCCCTGGCACCCGGACGCCGAGCACCTGCACCACCAGCTGCTGTCGCTCGGGCACAGCCACACCGGCGCC
>JBKJTJ010000300.1:0-4263 GCA_046590855.1 Actinomycetota bacterium | reverse complement strand
AGGTTGACCCACAGCTGGATGCCGTGGAACAGGCCGCCGCTGACGACCAGGTGCTCGGGCGGGGCCTCGATGTGCAGCAGGCCGGAACCGGCCGTCATCCACTGGGTGTCGCCGTTGGTGATCGTGCCGCCGCCGCCGTTGGAGTCCTGGTGGTCGAAGATCCCGTCGATGATGTAGGTGACGGTCTCGAACCCGCGGTGCGGGTGCCACGGGGTGCCCTTGGGCTCGCCCGGGGCGTACTCGACCTCGCCCATCTGGTCCATGTGGATGAACGGGTCGAGCTCGGCGAGGTCGACGCCGGCGAAGGCGCGGCGGACGGGGAAGCCCTCGCCCTCGAAGCCGCTCGGGGCGCTGGTGATGCTGCGGACGGCGCGCTCGGTGCCGAGCTGGCGCTCGACCGCGATGCGCGGCAGGACGGTCAGGTCGGGGACGGTGATGGCGGGCATCGAGACCTCCAGCTGTAGTTGCAGAATCAACTATCGCACAGGACAACCGCGCGCGGCACCCCGGCATTCCTCGAGGCTGTGTCGACTAGGTTCACCCGCGAACCCATCGCCCGCTAGGTTGCGCGAATGACAACTGGGAGAGGGCAGTCGTGAACTGCCTGCACCCAGCCCCCCCGTGGATGTGGTGAGCGGCTCACCACAACGCCGATAATCTCCATTATGTCAGTCTGGCCACATCAGGCGGGCCGGCGGCCTCACGCGGGCGGCTCAGGGGTTCGGCCCCAGTTCGCGTGACCTCCGGCCTGAGCAACCCGCCCCACCCTGGGTGTGATCACCACGAGCCCCGATCGTCGCGGGGGCACCCCACTCCACTGGGAACGCAGTGGGGTGCCCCCGCAACAACAAGCCAAGACGTTGCGGCGCGGGGCGGCGAGGAGTCGGCGGCGCCGGGGACCAGAGACCGCCCATCGACAAGTCTAAAGCCTTGACTTCATCTGGTCAAGGGTGGATGCTTGTCCGGTGGAGCAGCCGTGGGTGGTCGTCGTGACGATCGACCAGCGCGGGTCGCGGTCGGGCCCCGACCTGGTCGATGCGCTGCTCACCCAGCTGAACGACCCCGGCACTGCGGGAACCCGGGTGCTGGACTTCGAGCGGACGGCGGGCGACGAGGTCCAGGGGGTGCTCGGTGACCCGGCGGCGGCCGTGGACCTGGCGCTGGTCCTGGCGGCGACCGGGTCGTGGAGCGTGGGTCTGGGCACAGGAGCGGTGCAGTCCCCCCTGCCGCGCAGCACCCGCGCCGCCCGCGGACCGGCGTTCGAGCACGCCCGGCACGCGGTCGAGCGGGCCAAGTCCGGTGCCGAGCCGGTCGCCGTCCGCGGCCCGGACGACGAGGCGGCCGACGAGGGGGACGCGCTGCTGCAGCTGCTGGCCGCCGTCGTGCGGCGCCGCTCCCCCGCCGGTCGCGAGGTCTGCGACCTCCTTGCCCGGGGCCTCACCCAGCGCCAGGCCGCAGAACGCCTCGGGGTGAGCAAGCAGGCGGTCAGCCAACGGGCGCAGGCGGCGCTGTGGACCCAGGAGGCTCGGGTGCGTCCGGTGGCGGCTCGCCTGCTGCGAGCGAGCTCAGCGGGTCAACCGTCAGCACTGGACTCCCCCGAGGCAAGCCTCACAGCTTGACCCCGTCTGTGTCAGTGGCGTGCGGCATCCTCGGACCGTGTCCGTGATCCTGCTCCTGCTCGCCTCCGTCGTCGCTGCGCCGGCGTGGTGGACGACACGCCGACCCTGGTGGTGGGCGCTGCCCGCGCTGTCCGTCGTGCTCGTCGCCGTCGCGGCGGTGCTGACCGAGCCGGTGACGACTGCGGTTGGCCGCTTCACCGATCGGCCCGCACTGGCCGTGGTCGCGGGCGTGCTCGCAGCCGTCGTCGTCGGCGGTCCGTTGGCCACCGCCGTGCTGCGAGCCGTCTCGGGCCGGTCCGCTCCCCGCACCCGACGGCACCAGCAGCGGGGTCTTGGGCCGGACGCCGCCATCGCGTCCGCCGCGGAGGTGCTGCGCGGGGGTGCCTGGATCGGCGCGCTCGAGCGGCTCGCCGTGGTCACCTCGCTGCTGGCCGGGTGGCCCGAGGGCCTGGCGGTGGTGCTGGCCGTCAAGGGCCTGGGTCGCTACCCCGAGCTGCGCCACCCCGGCGCCGCCGAGCGGTTCATCATCGGCACGTTCTGCAGCGTGCTGTGGGCCGCCGGGTGCGCCGGGGCGGTCAGGCTGGTGATCGTCTGACCGCCCCGAAACGCCGTGCTCAGCGGGCGGGCACCCGCACGAGCTTCTTGTTGGCGAACTCCTCGATGCCCCACGGGCCGAGCTCGCGGCCGAAGCCCGAGCGCTTGACCCCGCCGAACGGCAGGCCGGGCAGCGTGGTGCCGTGCTCGTTGACGAAGGCCATGCCCACCTCGAGCTGGTCGGCGACCGCGCGCGCCTTGTCGACGTCACCGCTCCACACCGAGCCGCTGAGCCCGAACGAGCTCGAGTTGGCCAGCGTTACAGCCTCCTCGGCGGACGAGACGCGGTACACCACGCCCACCGGCCCGAACAGCTCCTCGCTGAAGGCGCGCATGCCCGGGGTGACGTCGGCGAGCAGCGTCGGCTGCATGAAGGCACCGGGTCCGTCGATCCGGTGGCCGCCGGTCAGCACCGTGGCGCCCTCGGTGATCGCCGTCTCGACCTGCTCCATCAGCGTGTCGAGGGCGCCCGCGGACGACAGCGGGCCCAGGGTCGTGGCCTTGTCCAGCGGGTCGCCCGGCACGATCTGCTCGAACGTCGCGGTCAGCTTGGAGACGAACTCGTCGTACACGTCGTCCATGACGATGAACCGCTTGGCGGCGTTGCACGCCTGACCGGTGTTGCCCAGCCGGGCGCGGCCCGCCGCGGCGACCGTGGCGTCCAGGTCGGGGGCGTCCAGGACGATGAACGAGTCGGACCCGCCCAGCTCGAGCACCGCCTTCTTCAGGTTGCGGCCCGCGGTCTCGGCCACGGCCGCACCGGCGCGCTCGCTGCCGGTCAGTGACACGCCCTGGATCCGCGGGTCGGCGATCATCTGCGCGATCTGCTCGTTCGAGGCGAAGACGTTGACGTAGGCGTCGTCCGGTAGGCCGGCGTCGCGCAGGAGCTGCTCGATCAGCAGCGCGGACTGCGGGGTGCTCGGCGCGTGCTTGAGGACGATCGTGTTGCCCAGCACCAGGTTCGGGCCGGCGAACCGGGCCACCTGGTAGTGCGGGTAGTTCCACGGCATGATCCCGAGCAGGGCACCCACGGGCTCGCGGCGCACCACCGAGTCGGCGCCGGCCACGTCCAGCGGCTGGTCCGCCAGGAAGCTGGGGCCGTGCTCGCCGTAGTAGGCGAAGATCGCCGACGACAGCTTGATCTCGCCACGGGCCTCGCGCAGCGGCTTGCCCATCTCGAGCGACATGGTGCGCGCGAGCTCGTCGATCCGCTCGAGGTACAGCGCGGCCGTTCGGGTCAGCACCGCCGCACGCTGCTGGACGTCGGTGGCGCGCCAGGTGGCGAACGCGGAGTGGGTGCGGGCGAGGGCCGACTCGACGCCGGCGTCGTCCAGCAGGTCGAACTCCTGCAGGGTCTGGCCGGTGGCGGGGTTGATGGAGGCGTAGGCAGGTGAGGCGTTGGCAGGCATGCGCCGACCCTACGCGCGCCGCAGCCTCAGCCTGACGAGCCGACCCCCACGAGCTCGGCCAGCCGCAGCACGGTGCGCCAGTTGCGCACGGTCACCAGCGGCGCGACCTCGCGCCAGAACGCCGGCGGCACCCTGCTCCTGGAGATCCCGTCCGGGCACCACTGGTAGACCGCCCGCTCCCCCACGACCAGCTGCTCCGGGGCCAGCGAGGCGGGGTCAGGCGTCGTCGCGGGGTCGGGCCGGCCCGACACGAAGCCCACGACCAGGCGCGAGTGGTCGGTGCCGACGTCCAGCAGCGGGTTGGCTTCGACGATCGCCCGCAGCGTCGGTGCGTCGACCACCAGCACGGACGACGAGACGCCGGTGGCGGCGGCGATCGCGGACTGCAGGTCGTCGGCGACGCCAGCAGGCAGCGGGGCGTCGTGGGCGAACACGACGTTGCCGCTGCGCAGCACGGTGGTCACCTCGGTGTGGCCCTGACCCCGGAAGACCTCGGTGAGGTCGGCCATCGACACCTGCTTGGCGGTGCCCACGTTGATGCCGCGCAGCAGCGCGATCGACCTCGTCACCCGACCAGTGTGCCCGTTCGGGTCAGGACGCGACCGGGCGTCCGGACGTCACTAGGGTCCGGTCCATGAGCA
>JBKJTJ010000119.1:0-31621 GCA_046590855.1 Actinomycetota bacterium | reverse complement strand
CCAGGAGCAGATCAACAGCTACCTGCAGGGCAGCCCGGACGACGTCTACACCTGGTTCTCGGGCTACCGGATGCGGTTCTTCGCCAGCAAGGGCCTGGCCGGCGACATCAGCGACGTCTGGACGAAGACCACCGGCTTCAGCGACGCGCTCAAGACCGCCTCGACCGGCGACGACGGCAAGCAGTACTTCATGCCCTTCACGAACTACCCGTGGGCCGTCTTCTACCGCCCGAGCCTGTTCAAGGAGAAGGGCTACGCCGAGCCCAAGACGCTGGACGAGCTGGTCGCGCTGTCCAAGCAGATGCAGAAGGACGGCCTGTCGCCGATCGCGTTCGGCGACAAGGACGGCTGGCCCGCCATGGGCACCTTCGACCAGCTGAACATGCGGATCAACGGCTTCCAGTTCCACGTCGACCTGATGGCCGGCAAGAAGCCGTGGAACGGGCCCGAGGTCAAGAGCGTCTTCGACACCTGGCGGGGACTGCTGCCGTACCACCAGGACGCCTCCCTCGGCCGCACCTGGCAGGAGGCAGCGCAGTCGCTGCAGCAGAAGAAGTCCGGCATGTACGTCCTCGGCATGTTCGTCGGTCAGCAGTTCCCCGAGGGGGCCGACCGCGACGACCTCGACTTCTTCACCTTCCCCGAGGTCGACTCCAACATCGGCGCGGACGCCATCGAGGCGCCGATCGACGGCTACATGATGTCCAAGCGCCCGCGCAACGAGGAGGCCGCCAAGGCGTTCCTCGGCTACCTGGGCACGCCCGCCGCCGAGGCCCTGTCAGTCAAGGCCGACCCGACCGTCATCGCGGTCAACAGCGGTGCCGACAGCAGCGGCTACTCCGCGCTGCAGAAGAAGGCGGTCGAGTTCGTCGGCAGCGCCAAGAACATCAGCCAGTTCCTCGACCGCGACACCCGCCCGGACTTCGCGAGCAACGTGATGATCCCGGCCATCCAGCAGTTCATCAAGACCCCGACCGACGTGGACGGTCTGGTCAACAGCATCGAGAAGCAGAAGCAGTCGATCTTCGCCAGCGCATGAGCACCGTCCAGACGCCGACCGTGACGGCGCCGCCGCGGGGGACCCCCCCGCGGCGGCGCAAGTCGCACCGGCTGTCCCAGCGCGACCGGGTCATCCTGTTCGTGATGGCCGCGGTGCCGGCCGTGATCGTGGTGGGCATCATCTGGCTGCCTGCCGTCGCCACGGTGCTGCTGTCCTTCAGCAGCTGGGACGGTTTCGGCGCACTGTCGGCCGCCAAGAGCGTCGGGCTGAAGAACTACTCCGACGTCATCACCATCTACCCCCCCTTCACGCCCGCCATCCAGCACAATCTGATCTGGCTGGCGTTCCTGTTCCTGATCCCCACGCCGCTCGGCATGTTCATGGCGGTGCTGCTCGATCGCGAGCTCAAGGGCAGCCGGGTGTTCCAGAGCGCCTTCTTCATGCCCGTGGTGCTGTCGCTGGCCCTGACCGGGTTCATCTGGCAGCTGATCTACTCGCGCGACCAGGGGCTCCTCAACGCCGTGCTGGGTCTGAAGGGCGACAAGGCGATCGACTGGTACGGCGACTCCTCGGTCAACCTGTGGGCGGTGCTGGTGGCCGCCTCCTGGAAGCAGATGGGGTACGTCATGCTGCTCTACCTGGCTGGCCTGAAGGGGGTGGAGGCCTCGCTGCGCGAGGCGGCGGCGATCGACGGGGCCTCCGAGAAGCGGACCTTCTTCTCCGTCGTGTTCCCGGTCATGCGCCCGATCAACATCATCGTCGTCGTCGTGACGGTGATCGAGTCGCTCCGGGCGTTCGACCTGGTCTGGGTGGTCAACAAGGGCCGCAACGGGCTCGAGCTGATCGGCGCACTGGTGTTCAGCAACATCGTGGGTGAGGGCCAGCGGATCGGTTTCGGGTCGGCGCTGGCCTCGATCATGATGGTCATCTCGCTGATCTTCGTCGCGTTCTACGTCCGCACGGTCCTGCGAGAGGACAAGGCATGAGCACCGCCACCCGCCCACCGAGGACGGTCGACACGGGCCGCGTCACCGCCAGCAGCGCACCACCGGCGCGCCGCGGGCGAAGGGGCCTGCTCTACGGGTTCCTCGCGGTGATGTCACTGACCTGGGTCTTCCCCGTGGCTTGGGCGGTCTTCAACTCGTTCCGCGACTACGCCTACACCTCGGTGCACGGCTACGTCTCGTTGGGCGGCTTCACGCTCGACAACTACACCAAGGCGTGGCGCGAGGGCGACTTCGCTAAGCACTTCTGGAACTCGGTGATCATCACGGTGCCCTCGGTGCTGATCACGCTGTTCCTGGCGTCGATGGTCGCTTTTGTCGTCGCCCGGTTCTCGTTCCGGTTCAACATCATCCTGCTGATGCTGTTCCTCGGGGCGAACCTGCTGCCGCAGCAGGCGATGCTCGTGCCGTTGTACAAGCTGTTCAACTACGTGCAGGTGCCGTTCTGGTTCAGCAACTCCGGCACCCTGTACAACAGCTACTGGGCGGTGATCATCACCCACATCGCCTTCCAGACCGGCTTCTGCGCCTTCGTGCTGTCGAACTACATGAAGACCCTGCCGGTCGAGCTGACCGAGGCCGCGCTCGTCGACGGTGCGGGCGTGCTGCGGCAGTACTTCCAGATCATCCTGCCGCTGTGCCGGCCGGCGCTCGCGGCACTTGCCACCCTCGAGGTCACCTGGATCTACAACGACTTCTTCTGGGCCGTGGCGTTCATGAGCGAGGGTGACCTTTACCCCGTCACATCCTCGTTGCAGAACCTGCGGGGGCAGTTCTTCACCGACTACAACCTGCTGTCCGCCGGCTCGGTGATGGCTGCGCTTCCCACCCTCGTCGTGTTCTTCGTCCTGCAGAAGCAGTTCGTGTCGGGCCTGACCCTCGGCGCCACGAAGGGCTGAGGGTGAGCGACCTGCACCTGCTGCGGGCGGGCGGCGTGAGCCTGCTCGTCGACGTCGAGGGCCCTCGGCTGCCCCGCGTGCTGCACTGGGGCGCCGACCTCGGCCCCCTCGAGGTCGGTGCCCTCGCCGACGTCGCGGCGGCCCTCGAGGCGCCGGTCGGCGGCAGCACGCTGGACGACGCGTGGACCCCGACCCTGCTGCCCACCGAGGACGACGGCTGGGCCGCGCGGCCTGGTGTCAGCGGCTGGGGCCCGGGGGGTGCGAGCCTGCGCCTTCGGCTGGGCGAGGACGCCCTGGTCACCGAGGTCGCGGGCGGCGGCGTCGAGCTGCGGGCCGTGGCGGCCGACGTCGAGGTGGGTGTGCAGGTCGTGTGCGAGCTGCTGCTCGAGCCCAGCGGCGTCGTCCGGGCGCGGACGACCGTCACCGCGTCGGGTGGCAACGCCTACGACCTCGCCGGCGTGGTCACGCTGCTGCCGGTGCCCCAGCGCGCGGACGAGGTGCTCGACCTGACCGGCCGCTGGTGCCGTGAGCGCTCACCGCAGCGCAGCCCGCTGCTGCACGGCGGGCGCACCCGCGAGTCCCGACGGGGGCGCACCGGGCACGACGCCCCGCTGCTCGTCGTCGCTGGCACCGCCGGTTTCGGCTTCGGGGACGGCGAGGTCTGGGCCGTGCACGTCGCCTGGAGCGGTGACCACGTGCACACGGTCGAGAAGCTGCAGGAGGGCCGGGCGGCACTCGGTGGTGGCGAGCTGCTGCGCGCCGGCGAGGTGCACCTGGCGCCCGGTGAGAGCTACGTCAGCCCGTGGGTGCTGCTGGTGTGGTCCGACCAGGGCCTGGACGGCCTGACCGACCGGCTGCACACCCTGCAGCGCTCGCGGCCGGGCCACCCGGCGTCGGCGCGCCCGCTGGTGCTGAACTCGTGGGAGGCCGTCTACTTCGACCACGACCTGGCGCGGCTGCTGCGGCTGGTCGAGACGGCGGCCTCGGTCGGGGTCGAGCGCTTCGTCCTGGACGACGGCTGGTTCCTGGGCCGTCGCGACGACAGCGCCGGTCTCGGCGACTGGGTCGTCGACCCCGACGTGTGGCCGCAGGGACTGCACCCGCTGGTCGACCGCCTGCGCGAGCTGGGTCTGCAGGTCGGCCTGTGGTTCGAGCCCGAGATGGCCAACCTCGACTCGGATCTGCTGCGCGAGGACCCCGACCGCGTCCTGGCCCGGCCCGGACGCACCCCCCGTCCGTGGCGCCGCCAGCAGGTCGTCGACCTGACCCGCCCCGACGTCTTCGCGCGGCTGCTCGAGCAGATCAGCGCGATCGTCACCGAGTACGACCTGGACTACATCAAGTGGGACCACAACCGCGACCTGCACGAGGCCGATCATCGGCAAGATGGGATCACGCGTCCTGCGGTGCACGGGCAGACGCTCGCGATCTACCGCCTGCTGGACGAGCTTCGGGCCCGGCACCCCGGCCTCGAGATCGAGTCCTGCGCGTCCGGGGGCGGTCGGGTCGACCTCGGCATCCTCGAGCGCACCGACCGGGTGTGGGCCTCGGACACCAACGACGCCGTCGAGCGCCAGCTGATCCAGCGCTGGACCGGGCTGCTGCTGGCCCCCGAGCTGGTGGGGGCGCACGTCGGCCCCCCGGTCGCGCACACGACCGGGCGCACCGTCGACCTGGGGATGCGGCTGCTGACAGCGCTGTTCGGCCACGCCGGCATCGAGTGGGACATCAGCACCTGCACCGACGAAGAGCTCCAGCGCCTCCGCGCGTGGACGGCGCTCTACCGCGAGCTGCGGCCCCTGCTGCACGGGGGGCGCACCGTGCGTCGCGACCTGCCCTCGGGCCTGCCCGGCAGCACCGGGGCCCTGCTGCACGGGGTGGTGGCCGGCGACCGCGACCGGGCCGTGTACGCCGTCGTGCGGTTGACGTCGGACGCCGACGCCGTGCTCGGCCCGGTGCCGCTGCCCGGCCTGGACCCCGACCGCGACTACGTCGTCCGGCTGCGGCACGAGCTGGACGACCCGCACCGCAGCGGTCCGCGCGGGTCGGTGCCCGCGCTGGTGAGCCGGCCCGAGGGGCTGGTGCTGCCCGGGCGCGCCCTGTCGTCCAGCGGCGTCGCTCTGCCGCTGCTCCAGCCGGCGCAGGGGTTGCTGCTCGACGTCCGGGCGGTCGACGGGAGGTGACACGCGGTCGCGACCCGGCTGACACAATGCCCGCCATGGTCTCGACCCGTCCGCGCGTGCTGTCCGGCATGCAGCCGACCAGCGACTCGCTGCACCTCGGCAACTACCTGGGTGCGCTCGTGCAGTGGGTGGCGCTGCAGCAGACGCACGACGCGTTCTACTGCGTCGTCGACCTGCACGCCATCACCGTCGACGTCGACCCCGCCCTGCTGCGTGAGCGCACCCGCCGCACGGCCGCGCAGTACCTGGCCGGTGGCGTCGACCCCGACCGCTCGACGCTGTTCGTGCAGAGCCACGTGCCCGAGCACGCCGAGCTGGCCTGGGTGCTGGGCTGCCTCACCGGCTTCGGCGAGGCCGGCCGGATGACCCAGTTCAAGGACAAGAGCGGTAAGCAGGGAGCCGACCGCACGACGGTGGGGCTGTTCACCTACCCGGTGCTGATGGCCGCCGACATCCTGCTGTACTCCGCTGACCAGGTGCCGGTGGGCGAGGACCAGCGCCAGCACCTCGAGCTGACCCGCGACCTCGCGCAGCGGTTCAACGCCCGGTTCGGGCCCGTGCTGACCGTGCCCGAGCCGCACATCGTCAAGTCCACCGCGAAGATCTTCGACCTGCAGGACCCGACGGCGAAGATGAGCAAGTCGGCCGCCAGCCAGACCGGTGTCATCGACCTGCTCGACGAGCCCAACGTCGTCGCCAAGCGGATCCGGTCGGCGGTCACCGACACCGGGCGCGAGGTGCGCTACGACCCGGTCGGCAAGCCCGGCGTCTCGAACCTGCTGACGATCCACGCCGCGCTCAGCGGTCGCTCGGTCACCGACCTCGAGGTCGACTACGCGGGCCGCGGCTACGGCGACCTCAAGGCGGACGTCGCAGACGTCGTGGACGCCGAGCTGTCGCCGTTCCGCGAGCGCGCGCTGGGGTACCTCAAGGACCCCGACGCCCTGGACGAGGTGCTGGCGGTGGGCGCCGCCAAGGCCCGCTCGGTCGCGGCGACGACGCTCGCGCAGGTCTACGACCGCGTCGGGTTCCTGCCCGCCCGGCGCCCCGTCGCATGAGCGGGCCATTCACCGTCGGGGTGGCCATCGCCATCCCCGAGCCGTTCGGCGGCCGGCTGCAGGCGCAGCGCGCCTCGTTCGGTGACCCGCTCGCCGGATCGATCCCCACCCACATCACCCTGCTGCCACCCACCTCGGTCGAGGGGGACGTCGGTGGGCACCTGGCCGAGGTGGCGGCGTTCGCGGCCCCGTTCACCATCCACCTGCGGGGCACGGCGACCTTCCGGCCGATCTCACCGGTGGTGTTCGTCCAGGTCGTCGAGGGCATCAGCGAGTGCGAGCTGCTCGAGCAGCAGGTGCGACGCGGCCCGCTCGCGCGCGAGCTGACCTTCCCGTACCACCCGCACGTGACCGTCGCCCACGACCTGCCCGACGCTGCGCTGGACGCTGCGTTCGAGACCCTCGCCGACTTCGAGTGCCGCTTCGAGGTGACCGCGCTGCACCTGTACGAGCACGGGACGGACGGCGTGTGGAGGCCCGAGCGGACCTTCCCGTTCACGGGTGCGGCCCGATGAGCGCCCTGAAGGCCCTGTGGGCACGGCTGACGGCGACGCACGCCTGGCGGTCGTGGCAGCGGTACGGCCAGGCCCGGGGCGCGATCCTGGCCGGTGGCATCACCTACCTGGGGTTCTTCTCGATGATCCCAGCCCTGATCCTGGGGTTCACCGTCTTCGGCTTCGTGCTGCGCGGCCAGCCTGACCTGTTCGACCGGGTCGTCGCGTCGATCTCGCAGACCCTGCCGGGCATCGTCAAGGACGCGGCGCACCCCGACACCGGGCTCATCGACGCGACCAACCCGCCGACCCCCAACGCGCTGACCATCACCGGGGCGATCAGCGTGGTCACGCTCCTGCTGGGTGGTCTGGGCTGGCTGGCCGCGCTGCGCGAGGGGGTGCGCGCCGTCTTCGGTCAGCCGCCGCTGCAGGTCAACCCGGTCAAGGGCAAGCTGATCGACCTCGCGGTCCTTGCCTCACTCGGCCTGGCGGTGCTGGTGTCGGGTGTGCTCTCGACCGTGGTCAACGCCGCAGGCCCGTGGCTGCTCGGCCTCGTCGGGGTCGCGCACACGTCCCCGTTGAGCACGGTCGCGCTGAGCGCGGCCGCGATCGTCGTCGTGTTCGTCGTCGACGTGGTCATCATGCTCGTGGTGCTGCGGGTGCTCAGCGGCATCAAGCTGGCGCGCGCCGACCTGCTGCAGGGGGCGGTCGTGGGCGCGCTCGGCCTCGGCGTCCTGAAGCTGACCAGCGGGCTGCTGCTCAAGAGCGCCGCCAACAAGCCGCTGCTGGCCTCGTTCGCCGTCATCATCGGGTTGCTGGTGCTGATCAACCTGATCAGCCGGATCATGCTGCTGGCCGCCGCCTGGGCGGCCACGACCGCGGACGACCGCGGGCACCTGACCGGGCCGGTCGGCACGGGCTCGGCCCCGGTGGCACCGCTGGGGCCGCGCGAGGCGGCCCTGCCGTCGTTCGGTCAGCGCTCGGCCGACCGGGTGGCCGTGGCCGCCGGCGCGGTGATCGGGGTCAGCGCCGCGCTGGGCGTGCGGACCGCGCGACGCGGGCTGCACGCAGCTGTCGCTGCCGTGCGCGGGCGCTGAGGGCCAGCAGCCCGACCACGAGCGAGGCCGAGGCAAGCCCGCCGGCGCCGATCCAGCGGGCCCACTGGGTGCCGGGCACTGCACGCGCCACGGCGGACGCCGAGCGCGGGCTGATCGCGCCGCCCACCGTCACCGGCACCGACGGCTCGACGGCGACCCCGCCCTCGGTGGTGTCTCCCGAGACGGCAGCGGTGGGCTGCACCTCGCCCGGCTCGACGAGGCGGCCGATCGGCCGGGCCTGCGCGCCGTGGGCGAACGCCCAGTCCAGCAGCGCCGCGGTGGGTCGCCAGCTGCGGTCGGCCCGGGCCAGGGCCGTGACGACGTAGGTGCGGCCGCCGCGGGTAGCTGCCCCGACGATCGTCCAGCGGGCCGCGACGGTGTAGCCGTTCTTGACCCCGATCGCCCCGGGGTAGTTGAACAGCAGCGAGTTGTGGTTCTGGATCTCGTAGGACCGGCGGACCTTGCCGACCTCGGCCTTGCCCGGGAACCGCACCCGCTTGGTCGCCACCAGCGCGTCGAACGCGGGCAGCCGCAGCGCCGCGCGGGCGATCAGGGCCAGGTCGTACGAGCTCGTCACCTGGCCGGGCGCGTCCAACCCGCTGGGGTCCTTCACCACCGTGTCGAGAGCGCCGAGGCGGATCGCGTTCTGCTGCATGGCAGCCACGGTCTGCTCGACCCCGCCGGCGCCTCCGGCCGCGCGGGCCAGCCCGGTCGCCGCGTCGTTGCCGGACGAGAGCAGCATCCCCTGCAGCAGCTGCTGCACCGAGTAGCTCGAGCCCGGGCTCATCCCGACCTTGGTGCCCTCGACCAGGTCCTGCGGCACCGCGGTGTAGTGCTCGGCGGGCGACAGCAGCGGGATGACGGTCAGCGCCGTGAGCGTCTTGAGCGTGCTGGCCGGCAGCGTCCTACCGTGCGGGTTCTGGGCGACCAGCACCTCGCCGGTCGTCGCGTCGGCGAGCACGTAGGACGCCGCCGCCAGCTGAGGTGGTGCCGGCACGCCGGCCGGCACGTCGTACGTGGGGGCGCCGCCGGTGAGGCGCTCGCCCCCGACGGGGGTGGGCGGGGTGGTGGTGGCAGCCGCAGGCCCGACCGTCGCAGCCGACATCAGCAGGGCCAGCAGCAGGGACGCCGCCGCCCCGCGCCGGAACGGGCTCAGGCCTTGCGGGTGAGCAGCGCCCGCTTCACCTCTTGGATGGCCTTGGTCACCTCGATGCCCCGGGGGCACGCCTCGCTGCAGTTGAAGGTGGTGCGGCACCGCCACACGCCCTCCTTGTCGTTCAGGATCTCGAGCCGGATGTCCGAGCCCTCGTCGCGGCTGTCGAAGATGAACCGGTGCGCGTTGACGATGGCTGCTGGCCCAAAGTACTGGCCATCGGTCCAGAACACGGGACATGACGACGTACACGCCGCGCACAGGATGCACTTGGTCGTGTCGTCGTACCGCTCACGCTGCTCCTGAGACTGCAGGCGCTCGCGCGACGGCTGGTTGCCCTTGGTGATCAGGAAGGGCATGACCTCGCGGTAGGACTGGAAGAACGGCTCCATGTCGACGACGAGGTCCTTCTCGACCGGCAGTCCCTTGATCGGCTCGATCGTGATGGGTTTGTCGGGGTTGAGGTCCTTCACCAACGTCTTGCACGCCAGCCGGTTCTTGCCGTTGATTCGCACCGCGTCCGAGCCGCACACGCCGTGGGCGCACGAGCGGCGGAAGGTCAGGGTGCCGTCCTGCTCGTACTTGACCGTGTGCAGCGCGTCCAGCACCCGGTCGGTGCCGTAGACCGTGACCCGGTAGTCCTCCCAGTGCGGCTCGCTGTCGACCTCGGGGTTGTACCGGCGGATCCGCAGGGTGACGTCGAAGCTCGGCACCGCACCGGCCTCGGGCTTGCCGTGCTGCTCCTTGGCGCGGGCCCGGGCCTTGGCCTCGATGTCGGCGGCGAGCTCGACGGGGGTGTCCAGGCTCATCAGTACTTGCGCTCCATCGGCTCGTACCGGGTCTGCACGACAGGCTTGTAGTCCAGGCGCACCCCGGCCGGCCGGCCGTCGTCGGTGGGGACGCGGTAGGCCATCGTGTGCCGCATGTAGTTCACGTCGTCGCGGTGCGCGTAGTCCTCCCGGAAGTGACCGCCGCGCGACTCCTTGCGCTCGAGCGCGCCCACGACGATGACCTCGGCGAGGTCGAGCAGGAAGCCCAGCTCGACGGCCTCGAGCAGGTCGGTGTTGTACCGCATCCCCTTGTCCTGCACCGAGACGTTGCGGTAGCGCTCCTGCAGACCCTGGATGTCGGTCAGCGCCTGCTTGAGCGAGGCCTCGGTGCGGAACACCTGGGCGTTGCGGTCCATCGACTCCTGCAGGGCCTTGCGCACCGGGGCCACGCGCTCGCCGTCCGTGCGGCTGCGCATGCCCTCGAGCAGCGAGACCGTCGCGGCCTCAGGGGCCTCGGGCAGCTCGACCAGGGGAGCGGTCTGGGCGAAGGTCGCCGCGGCGACTCCGGCCCGCTTGCCGAACACGTTGATGTCCAGCAGCGAGTTCGTGCCGAGCCGGTTGGAGCCGTGCACCGACACGCAGGCGACCTCGCCCGCGGCGTACAGGCCAGGGACGACGTCGGTGTTGTTGCGCAGCACCTCGGCGTCGATGTTGGTGGGCACCCCGCCCATCGCGTAGTGCGCCGTCGGGTAGACCGGCACCGGCTCGGTGTAGGGCTCGACACCCAGGTAGGTGCGCGCGAACTCGGTGATGTCCGGCAGCTTGGCGTCGATGTGCGCTGGCTCGAGGTGGGTCAGGTCGAGCAGGACGTAGTCCTTGTTCGGCCCGCAGCCGCGGCCCTCGCGCACCTCGTTGGCCATCGACCGGGCCACGATGTCGCGCGGCGCGAGGTCCTTGATCGTGGGGGCGTAACGCTCCATGAAGCGCTCGCCCTCGCTGTTGCGCAGGATCGCACCCTCGCCGCGAGCGGCCTCGGACAGCAGGATCCCGAGGCCGGCCAGGCCGGTCGGGTGGAACTGGAAGAACTCCATGTCCTCCAGCGGCAGGCCGCTGCGGTAGGCGATCCCCATGCCGTCACCGGTGAGGGTGTGGGCGTTGGACGTGGTCTTGTAGACCTTGCCGGCGCCACCGGTGGCGAGCACGACCGACTTGGCGCGGAACACGTGCAGCTCACCGGTGGCCAGCTCGTAGGCGACGACACCGGCGGTGCGCTGCTCGCCCTCGTGCTCGCCCGTCAGCAGGTCGAGCACGTAGAACTCGTTGAAGAACTCGACCTCGTGCTTGACGCAGTTCTGGTAGAGCGTCTGCAGGATCATGTGGCCGGTGCGGTCGGCGGCGAAGCACGAGCGACGGACGGCGGCCTCGCCGTGGTTGCGCGTGTGCCCACCGAAGCGGCGCTGGTCGATCTTGCCCTCGGGCGTGCGGTTGAACGGCAGGCCCATCTTCTCGAGGTCGAGCACCGCGTCGATGGCCTCGCGGCACATCACCTCGGCCGCGTCCTGGTCGACCAGGTAGTCACCACCCTTGACGGTGTCGAAGGTGTGCCACTCCCAGTTGTCCTCCTCGACGTTGGCGAGGGCCGCGCACATGCCGCCCTGCGCCGCGCCGGTGTGCGAGCGCGTCGGGTAGAGCTTGGTCAGCACCGCCGTCCGCGCGCGCTGCCCGGACTCCAGGGCCGCGCGCATGCCGGCGCCGCCGGCACCGACGATCACGACGTCGTAGGTGTGAGTCTGCATGGGTCAGCCGACCTTTCCGTTGCGGGTCAACGCGTCTGGCAGAACGAGGGAACGTCTGCGGTCGCCGCGCCGGTCGGGCACGGGTCGAAGGTGAAGATGACGAGCGTGCCGAGCACCAGGATCAGGCCCGCGCTGGCGAACAGCAGGGTCTTGAGCGCGAGGCGCGTGCGGTCCTTCTCGGCGTAGTCGTTGATGATCGTGCGGACACCGTTGGCGCCGTGGATCTCGGCCAGCCACAGCATCATCAGGTCCCAGGTCTGCCAGAACGGGCTGGCCCACTTGCCGGCGACGAACGCGAAGTCGACCTGCTTGATGCCTTCACCGAGCACGAGGTTGACGAGCAGGTGGCCGAAGACGAGCGCGATCAGCAGCAGCCCCGACCCGCGCATGAAGACCCACGACCACAGCTCGTAGTTGCTGCGGGTGGCCCGGCTGCGACGGAACTGGGTCCGTGGGGCCTCGATGGTCGACATGTGCGCTCCCTGCTCGGTCTGCTCAGGCTGCTCGGTGTGCTGGTGCTCAGGCGAAGACGTGCATCAGGTGGCGGACCAGGAAGGGCACGAACAGCACCGCCCACAGCCCGACGACGACCCACAGCATCTGGCGCTGGTAGCGCGGGCCCTGCGACCAGAAGTCGACCAGCATGACGCGCACCCCGTTGAACGCGTGGAAGATCACCGCGGCGACCAGCCCGGCCTCGCCGAGCCCGACGATCGGGTTCTTGTACGAGCTGATGACGGTGTTGTAGGCGTCGGGGGACACCCGCACCAGGGCGGTGTCCAGGACGTGGGCGAACAGGAAGACGAAGATCAGCATGCCGGTCACCCGGTGGGCCACCCATGACCACATGCCCTCACGGCCGCGGTACAGCGTGCCTGCTGGTGCCTGGGGCACTGGAGCCGTCCCTTCGCCTCGTCGTCTGGGTCGCGTCCATCGTACGGACGTCCGCGCCCCCATCGCGATGCTCGGCGCGGTCGTGTGACCCATCCCTCACCCCCGTGGACCCCGCCCCCGCCCCCGGGTGATCGCGGGGGACCCCTTCGACGTACCTAGTGGAGTGGGGTGCCCCCGCGACAACCGGGGTGCGTCGGGATCGCACCCAGGGTGGGGCGGGTGGCTCAGGCGGCGACGCCGGCCCGGGACGCGACGGCGTCCGCGTAGTGGGCGAGCAGCTCATCACCCAGGGCCTGCCACGTGCGGCCGGCCACCCGCCGTCGTCCGGCCGCGCCGAGGCGGGCGCGCAGCCCGGCGTCGGTCACCAGCCGCTCGACGGCCCCGCGGGCGCCGCTGCCGTCGGGTGGGTGCAGCAGCCCGGTGACGCCGTCCTGCACCAGGTCGAGCGGGCCGCCGCTGGCCGGGGCGACCACCGGCAGGCCGCACGCCATGGCCTCCTGCACCGTCTGCCCGAAGGTCTCGTCCGTGCCGGTGTGGACGAACACGTCGAGGCAGGCGTAGGCACGGGCCAGGTCCTCTCCCTCGCGGCGACCCAGCAGGACGGCGTCCGTGTCCCGCAGGGCCCGGGTCACCGACCCCGTCGACGGGCCGTCACCCACGACCACGAGCCGCGAGCCGGGGACGCCGGCGAGCCGGGTCAGGCGCTCGACCCGCTTCTCGGGTGAGAGGCGACCCACGTAGCCGACGAGCACCTGCCCCTGCGGGGCGAGCGCGGCGCGCAGGGCAACCGCTCCGCGGTCCGAGCGCCAGGCCGGGTCGAAGAGCGTGTCGTCGACGCCGCGACCCCAGTGCCGCACGCGGGGCACGCCGTGGGCGACCAGGTCCTCGACCGCCGTCCGCGAGGGGGCCAGGGTCAGGTCGGCCGCGAGGTGCACCCGCCGGATCCATCCCCACGCGGCGCGGTGGGCCAGGCCCAGGCCGTGCGTGCGGGCGAAGCGCGCGACATCGGTCTGGAACACCGCCACCGAGGGCACCCCGATCCGGGCGGCGGCGAACACGCCGGCGGCGCCGAGCACGAACGGCGAGGCGGCATGCACGACGTCCGGCCCGAACGCCGCGAGGCGGGGGCGCAGGTCGGGGGTTGGCACCCCCACCGCGAACTGGTGGTAGCTGAACCCGGCGACCGCGTGCACCGGGAACCCGGCGTACGTCGGCGGCGCCGGCGCGGGGCAGATCACCATGGCGTCGTGCCCCTGCTGGCGCAGGTGGTCGAGCACGCGGCACACGCTGCCGGCCACCCCGTTGACGCTGGGCAGGAACGACTCCGCGACCACGGCCACCCGCATGCCATCACGATGGGAGCAGCACGCGTCCGTGAGGGGGCCGCGCCGTGGACGGCAGATGACGATCGCGGGTCGGGTCGGGGGCGCGCCGCGGCCGCTACAGTCGCCGCGGTGAGCAACCCGGGCTTCTACGCAGTCGTCCCCGCCGGCGGTGCCGGCACGCGGCTGTGGCCGCTGTCGCGGGCCGGCCACCCCAAGTTCCTGCACGACCTGACCGGCACGGGCTCCACGCTGCTGCAGAGCACCTGGCAGCGCCTGGCCCCGCTCGCCGAAGCCGTCCTCGTCGTGACCGGCACCGCGCACGCCGCTGCCGTCGCCCGCCAGCTGCCCGGCCTGGCTGAGCAGGACCTGCTCGTCGAGCCCTCGCCGCGCGACTCCACCGCCGCCATCGGGCTGGCCGCTGCGCTCGTGGCACGCCGCGACCCCGACGCCGTGATCGGCTCGTTCGCCGCCGACCACGTGATCGGCGACCAGCAGGTGTTCGCAGCCGCCGTGGCCGAGGCGGTGGCCGTGGCCCGCACCGGACGGCTGGTCACGGTGGGCATCACGCCGACCTTCGCCGCCACCGGCTTCGGGTACGTGCGGGCGGACGGCGCCCTCGACGTCCCCGCTGCGCCGTCGGCGCTGCAGGTGACCGAGTTCGTCGAGAAGCCCGACGCGCCGACGGCAGCGGCGTACCTCGCCGGCGGTCAGCACCTGTGGAACGCGGGCATGTTCGTGGTGCGCGCCGGCACCCTGCTCGACCTGCTGGGCGAGCACCAGCCCGACCTCGCCGCCGGCCTGGCCACCATCGCCGACGCGTGGGACGGCCCCGCCCGTGAGCAGGTGCTGGGTGAGGTCTGGTCCACCCTGCCCAAGATCGCGATCGACTACGCCGTCGCCGAGCCGGCAGCCGCCGCCGGACGCGTCGCCGTCGTGCCGGGGCGCTTCGGGTGGGACGACATCGGTGACTTCGACGCGCTCGCGACGCTGCTGCCGGCCGACGGGTCCGGGGTCCAGGTGCTCGGCGACGCGGGCCGGGTGGTGTGCACCGATGCGCGCGCACTGGTGGTGCCGGCGTCCGGGCGGCTGGTGGCGGTGCTGGGCCTGGACGACGTCGTCGTGGTCGACACTCCTGACGCCGTGCTCGTGACCTCGCGGGCCCGGGCGCAAGAGGTCAAGAGCGTGGTCGACGCGCTGCGCGCGGCGGGGCGCACCGACCTGCTCTGAAGGGTCTGGACAAGCCCGACCGGCCCGGAGCACCCTGGCGGGAGCGCACCGACGGCGATGCGCCCGGGCTCGGGGGTCGTCATGCGCAAGCTGGTGTCTGTGCTCGTCTCAGGTCTGCTGGCCGGGCTGGTGGTCGCGCCCAGCACTGCGTCCGCGGTCGACACCCCGGTCGATCCGGCCCGCAATGCCCGGACCGCCGCGACCACCCCACGTCTGGTCGGGCTGGCGGCCGCGTCGCACCCGGGGTTCGACCGGGTGGTGTGGACCTTCGCCGGCGGGCTGCCCGGGCGGCGTGCGGCGTACGTGCCCCGCCTGCTCGGCGACGCGTCGGGCCTGCCGGTGCGGCTGGCAGGCGACGCCGTCCTGCAGGTGACGTTCTCGGGCGCCGATGCGCACGACGCCACCGGCACGTCGACGGCGGCCCGCCGGCTCGTCGTCGGCCTGCCGAACGTCATCGAGCTCGCGCAGTCGGGGGACTTCGAGGCCGTCGTGACGTACGGCGTGGGGCTGGCGAAGGCGCAGCCGTTCCACCTGTTCACGCTGACCAACCCGAGCCGGGTCGTGCTCGACGTCCGCAAGGACTACGCCCAGGTGACCCGCACGGTGACCTTCGCCGACCCGGCGCGGTTCGCGGCGGGGACGCCGCCGTTCACACGGCTGGTGCGGCGCGTCGTCCCCTCGGGTGCGCAGGCGTCGGCGCTGATGAACCAGCTGATGGCCGGCCCCACCAACGCCGAGCGGGCCCGCGGCATCGCCGTCGTCCGCTCGGGTGCGGGAGACTTCGACCGGCTGCGGATCGACAGCATGGGCACCGCGCGGCTGCGGCTGCTCGGCGGCTGCACCAGCGGCGGCTCGACGTTCACCATCGCCAACCTCGTCCTCCCCACGCTCAAGGCGCTGCGCACGGTCGACCACGTCAAGATCTACGACCCCGCGGGCCGCACCGAGCGACCCCTCGGCCGCAGCGACTCGATCCCCACCTGCCTCGAGCCCTGAGCCACGTCATGGACACCGGCATGGTTGCGGTGAGCTGGCTGCTCTGACGACCACCTGACCGCAACCACGACGGTGGCCACCCGTGTGAGGTGACCCACGGCACGCGGCCGGACGCCGGCACCGGGGCTAGATTCGCCGTCATGGCGAACGAGCGGGCCGGGCGCGCCCCGGCGCAGGACCCCCAGCGGCACACCGAGTCCGGGCTGCCCCTGGCGCAGGTCTACGGTCCGGACGCCCTGGACGGCTGGGACCCGGCACAGCGCCTCGGCGAGCCCGGCGCGTACCCGTACACGCGCGGGGTCTACCCGACGATGTACACCGGGCGGCCCTGGACGATGCGTCAGTACGCGGGGTTCGGCACCGCCGTCGAGTCCAACGAGCGCTACCACCAGCTCGTCGCGGCGGGCACCGGCGGGCTGTCGGTGGCGTTCGACCTGCCGACCCAGATGGGCTACGACTCGGACGAGTCGATCGCGTCCGGCGAGGTCGGCAAGGTCGGTGTGGCGATCGACTCGATCGACGACATGCGCCTGCTGTTCGACGGGATCCCGCTCGACGAGGTCTCGACCTCGATGACGATCAACGCTCCCGCCGCGGTGCTGCTGGTGCTCTACCAGCTGGTCGCCGAGGAGAACGGCGTGAAGGGCGACCAGCTGACCGGCACGATCCAGAACGACGTGCTGAAGGAGTACATCGCGCGGGGCACCTACATCTACCCACCCAAGGAGTCGCTGCGGCTGATTGCCGACACGTTCGCCTACTGCCGCACCGAGATGCCACGGTTCAACACCATCTCGATCTCGGGTTACCACATGGCCGAGGCCGGTGCGACGCCCGTGCAGGAGGTCGCCTTCACCCTCGCCAACGCGCGCGAGTACGTGCGCACCGCGATCGCCGCGGGCCTTGAGGTCGACGAGTTCGGCCCGCGCCTGTCGTTCTTCTTCGTCGCCCGTACGACGCTGCTCGAGGAGGTCGCCAAGTTCCGCGCCGCTCGGCGCATCTGGGCGAAGGTCATGCGCGAGGAGTTCGGCGCGAAGGACCCGCGCTCCCTGACGCTGCGCTTCCACACCCAGACCGCGGGCGTCCAGCTCACCGCCCAGCAGCCCGAGGTCAACCTGGTTCGGGTGGCGCTGCAGGGGCTCGGCGCCGTCCTCGGCGGCACGCAGAGCCTGCACACCAACAGCTTCGACGAGGCGATCGCGCTGCCCACGACCAAGGCCGCGCGCCTCGCGCTCCGCACCCAGCAGGTGATCGCGTTCGAGACCGACGTGACCAAGACCGTCGACCCGTTCGCCGGCTCGTACGTCGTCGAGTCGATGACCGACGACCTCGAGGCCGCCGCGCTCGAGCTGATGGCCGCCGTCGAAGAGCGCGGGGGAGCGGTGGCCGCGATCGAGGAGGGCTACCAGAAGGCCGAGATCGAGCGGTCGGCGTACCGGATCGCGCAGCAGATCGACGCGGGCGAGCGCGTGGTCGTCGGGCTCAACCGGTTCGCGACCGACGACGACGAGCCGTACGTCCCCCTGCGGGTCAACCCCGCGATCGAGGCCGAGCAGGCCGTCCGGCTCGCGACGCTGCGGGCCGAGCGCGACCAACCTGCGGTCAACCGGGCGCTCGAGGCGTTGCGGCTGGCGGCGTCAGGCACCGACAACGTGCTGCCCCCGATGCGCGAGGCGCTCGCGGCGCGCGCCACGGTCGGCGAGGTGTGCCACGCGCTGCGCGCGGTGTGGGGCACCTACGTGCCGCGCGACGCGTTCTAGCCGCGGTCCGCGGTCGTAGGCTGGGGCGATCGTGACCGCCCACCCGCAGACCTTCCCCCAGCCGCCCGCGAACCCGATCCCTGCTGCCCTGGCGCGCGAGGTGGTGGTCATCCGCCGCGACCTGCACGAGCACCCCGAGCTCTCGTGGGCCGAGGAGCGCACCACGGCCGTCGTCGGTCGCCACCTCGAGGCCGCCGGTGTGCACGTGCGGCGACTGGCCACCACGGGCCTGGTCGCCGAGGTCGGCGCCGGGGCCGGCACCGACCGGCGCGTCCCGACCGTGGCGCTGCGCGCGGACATCGACGCCCTTCCCGTGCCGGACCTGACCACCGACGCCTGGCGCTCGCGCACCGAGGGCGTGGCCCACGCATGCGGTCATGACGTCCACACCGCCGCGCTGGTCGGCGCGGCGCTGGCCCTGGCGCAGCGCCACGCGCGTCAGCCCCTGTCGGGGCGGGTGCGGATGCTGTTCCAGCCCGCCGAGGAGGTCATGCCCGGCGGCGCCCACGCGCTGGTCGAGCAGGGCGTGCTGGACGGCGTCTCGTCGATCTTCGCGCTGCACTGCGACCCCGCCCTGGACGTCGGGCGGATCGGTGTGCGCGAGGGACCCATCACCGCCGCCGCCGATCAGATCGTGGTGCGTCTGCACGGGCGCGGTGGGCACACCTCGCGCCCCCACCTGACGTCCGACCTGACGTTCGCGCTCGCCAAGGTGGTGACGGACGTCCCGGCCGCCCTGTCGCGCCGCCTCGACCCGCGCGCCGGCGCGACGCTGGTGTGGGGGTACGTGCGGGCCGGGGCCGCCAAGAACGTCATCCCGGGCACCGGCGAGGCGGGGGGCACCCTGCGGATGCTGTGGATCAGCGAGTGGGCGCAGGCCCGCGAGCTGGTGACCTCGCTGGTGCAGCAGGTCGTCGCGCCGTACGGCGTCACCGCCGAGGTGGAGTACGTGCGGGGCGTGCCGCCGGTGGTCAACACCCCGGGGGCCACGGCCCTGCTCGCAGCCGCTGCGCAGACGGTGGTCGGGTCCGACCACGTGGGGTCGACCAGCCAGAGCCTGGGCGGCGAGGACTTCGCGTGGTACCTCGCCGACGTCCCCGGGGCGATGGCGCGGCTCGGTACGGCGACCCCGGGCGGTCCGCGCTACGACCTGCACCGCGGTGACCTGCGGATCGACGAGCGGGCCGTGGCCCTGGGTGCGGGGGTGCTGGCGGCGACGGCGCTGGCGGCACTCGCCGGCTGACCTGAAAGGCGCGGTAACGGTTCGGACACCTGTCGTCGCGCGCGACGGATCGGGTCGTGGCGGCAGGTAGGGTCGGCCGAGATCGCGTCGGTGACGACGCACCCGCACCCGAAGGAGACACCCTTGCGTCGCGTGATGACAATGACGGCAGTCGCCGCGGCGGCCGCGCTGGCCCTCACGGCCTGTGGCTCCAGCACCGCCGAGACCCCCGTGGCGAGCGGCAGTGACAGCAGCACCACCGGGGCCGGCAGCGGCCCGGCGATCAAGGTCGGGATGGCGTACGACATCGGCGGGCGCGGCGACAAGTCGTTCAACGACGCCGCTGCGGCGGGCCTGACGAAGGCCAAGTCCGAGCTGGGTCTGGAGACCAAGGAGCTCGAGGCCAAGGCTGGCGAGACCGACGCGCAGAAGGAGGAGCGGCTGCGGCTGCTCGCCTCCGGTGGCTACGACACCATCGTCGCCGTCGGGTTCGCCTACGCCGGCCCGCTGAAGAAGGTCGCCGCCGAGTTCCCCAAGGTGCACTTCGCGATCATCGACGACTCCAGCTTCAAGGCCCCCAACGTCGCCAACCTGGTCTTCGCCGCCAACGAGGGCAGCTTCCTGGTCGGCGCCGCAGCCGCGCTGAAGTCCAAGACCGCCCACGTCGGCTACATCGGCGGGGTGCAGACCCCCCTGCTCGAGGTCTTCCAGGCCGGGTTCGACGCCGGCGCCAAGGCGGTCAACCCCAGCATCAAGATCGACGACAAGTACCTCACCCAGATCCCCGACTTCAGCGGCTTCGCCGACCCGGCCAAGGGCAAGGTCACCGGCGAGGGCATGTACCAGGGCGGCGCCGACGTAATCTTCGCGGCTGCCGGCTCATCCGGCCTCGGCGTGTTCCAGGCCGCTGTCACCGCCAAGACCCTCGCGATCGGGGTCGACTCCGACCAGTACAACACCGTCGACGCGGCGCTGAAGCCGGTCATCATGACGTCGATGATCAAGAAGGTCGACGTCGCAGTGTTCGACTTCGTCAAGTCCGTCAAGGACGGGAAGCCGCTGGTCGGCGAGACCACCTTCGACCTGAAGTCCGGCGGCATCGACTACTCCACCAGCGGTGGCCAGGTCGACGACATCAAGACCAAGCTCGACGACTTCAAGGCCAAGATCATCAGCGGCGAGATCACGGTGCCGGCGACCCCGGGGTCCTGACCACCAGCTCGACACCGGCGGGCCCGGGGGACGGTATCGTCCCCCGGGCCCGCCGCGTTCGTCTCCCGGCCCGCCGACCATCGCGAAGGAGTCGTCCGTGACGTCCGAACCCACCGGCGGGCCCAGTCCGGTCGCGGTGCGGCTCGCCGGCATCACCAAGCGCTTCCCGGGTGTGGTGGCCAACCACGACGTCAACATCAGCGTCCGGGCGGGCAGCGTCCACGCCGTCGTGGGTGAGAACGGCGCCGGCAAGTCGACCCTGATGAAGATCCTGTACGGCATGCAGCGCCCTGACGAGGGCACGATCACGATCGACGGTCAGGTCGTCACGCTCGGGACGCCGGCCCAGGCCATCGCGGCCGGCATCGGCATGGTGCACCAGCACTTCATGCTCGCCGACAACCTCACGGTGCTCGAGAACGTCGTCCTCGGCAGCGAGCCGCGCAAGGGCCTGCGGCTGGACTTCGGCGCCGCTCGCGCGCGCATCGACGAGATCTCGCAGGCCTACGGACTGGGCGTGCGGCCCGACGCGCTGGTCGAGGACCTCGGGGTGGGCGAGCGCCAGCGGGTCGAGATCCTCAAGGTGCTCTACCGCGGTGCGCGCATCCTGATCCTGGACGAGCCGACCGCCGTGCTGGTGCCGCAGGAGGTGCGCGACCTGTTCCGCGCCGTCCACGAGCTCACCGGCCGCGGGTTCACCGTGCTGTTCATCAGCCACCACCTCGACGAGGTGCTCGAGATCGCCGACGAGATCACCGTGATCCGCCGCGGTGAGACGGTCGCGACGGTGCGCCCCGCCGACGTCACCGCCGGCCGGCTCGCCGAGCTGATGGTCGGCAGCGAGCTGCCCTCACCGCAGACCCGTGAGTCGACCGTCACCGACCGCGTCGTGCTCGAGGCGACCGACCTGACCGTGCGCGACGCCGAGGGTCGTCTGCTGCTCGACCACGTGAGCCTGCGGATCCACGCCGGTGAGATCGTCGGCATCGCCGGCGTCGAGGGCAACGGCCAGACCGAGCTGGTCGAGGCGATCATGGGCATGGAGCCGCTCAGCGGGGGCACGCTGAGCCTGGCCGGCGAGGACGTCACGGCGTGGAGCACCCGGCGCCGGCGCGAGGCGGGGGTGGGCTTCGTCCCCGAGGACCGCGGCCGCCACGGGCTGCTGCTCGAGGCGCCGCTGTGGGAGAACCGCGTGCTCGGCCACCAGACCCAGCCGCCCAACCGCAAGGGGCCGTGGATCGACCGGTCCGGTGCACGCGCCGACACCGAGCGGATCGTCCGCGACTACGACGTCCGCACGCCGGGGATCGACGTCACGGCCGGCTCGCTGTCCGGCGGTAACCAGCAGAAGCTCATCGTCGGGCGCGAGATGAGCGGTGAACCGCGGCTGCTGCTGGCGGCCCACCCGACGCGCGGCGTGGACGTCGGGGCGCAGGCCGCGATCTGGGACCACATCCGCGACGCGCGCGCCGCCGGGCTCGCGGTGCTGCTGGTCTCCTCCGACCTCGACGAGCTGATCGGGCTGTCGGACAGCCTGCGGGTGATGCTGCGGGGCCGGCTGGTCGCCGACGCCGACGCCGACCCCGCGACCGTCACGCCCGAGCAGCTGGGCTCGGCCATGACGGGCGCGAGCGCCTCGCCCGGCGCGGCGCCGAGCCAGGGTGCGGCCTGATGGCCAGGGTCGACGTCCGGCGCGTCCTGGTGACGATCGCTGCGCCCGCTCTGGCCCTGGTGCTGGCGCTCGCGATCGCGAGCCTGGCGCTGCGGGCCAGTGGCCACAGCCCGCTCGACACCGCCCGGTCGATGGTGACCTACGCCCGGCAGGGCAGCACGCAGGTGCTGATCCTCAACACGGCGACCTACTACTACCTGGCCGCGGTGGCCGTCGCCATCGGCTTCCGGATGAACCTGTTCAACATCGGCGTCGACGGGCAGTACCGGCTCGCGGCGCTGCTCGCCGCGGCGGTCGGCGGCGCCGTGCACCTGCCGCGCCCCCTGCACCTGCTGCTCATCGTCGTCGTCGCGGTGACCGTCGGGGGCACGTGGGCCGCGATCGCTGGGCTGCTCAAGGCCTACCGCGGGGTCAGCGAGGTCATCAGCACGATCATGCTGAACGCCATCTCGACCGCGGTGATCGCGTACCTGCTGACGCCCGGCCGGCTCGCGGTCAGCACCCAGGGCAGCAACAACATCGGCACCCGTCCCATCCCGGTCTCGGGCCAGGTGCCCGGCCTCGACCTGATCCCCGGCGCCAACCGCCAGGTGTTCGGCTTCATCGTCGTCTCGGTCCTGGTCGGCATCGGCTACGCGGTGCTGCTGAACCGCACCCGCTTCGGGTTCGACCTTCGGGCCACCGGGCGCTCGCAGTCGGCGGCCGTCGCCAGCGGTGTCGACGTCAAGCGGATGGTGGTCATCTCGATGGCCCTGTCCGGTGCCTGCGCGGGTCTGGTCGGCCTGCCGCAGCTGCTCGGCGCGTCGTACTCCTACGCGCTGGACTTCCCCACGGGCATCGGGTTCACCGGCATCGCGATCGCCCTGCTGGGCCGCAACCACCCCATCGGCATCGCCCTGGGTGCGCTGCTGTGGTCGTTCCTCGACCAGTCCTCGCAGATCCTCGACCTCGAGGGCGTGCCGAAGGAGATCGTGACGATCATGCAGGGCTCGACCGTGCTGTCGGTCGTCGTGGCGTACGAGCTCGTGCGTCGCTACTCGCGGGTGCTGGAGCAGAAGCGGGTCGGCGTCGCCCTCGGTCAGACCACGGGGGTGACGGCGTGAGCACCGCTGCCGTCGAGACCGCCGTGCCGGCCGGCCCGCGGCCCCGGGTGCGGGTCACGCCGGCGCGGACGGCGCTCGCCGCGCTCGCGCTCGTCGTCCTGCTCTCGCTGGTGCGGGCCATCAGCGGCGCCGACGACCTCACGTCCGGGGGCGCCATCAGCGCGGCCCTGCTGCTCGCCGTCCCGATCGCGATGGCGGGCCTCGGCGGGCTGTGGTCCGAGCGTGCTGGCGTCGCCAACATCGGCCTCGAGGGGATGATGATCCTCGGCACCTGGGGTGCCGGCTGGGCCGGCTACCAGTGGGGGCCCTGGGCCGGAATCGTTGCCGCAGTGGCGTTCGGCGCCGTCGGCGGCCTGCTGCACGCCATCGCCACCGTGGTGTTCAACGTCGACCACATCGTGTCGGGTGTGGCGATCAACATCCTGGCCCTGGGCGCGACGCAGTTCCTGTCCAACGCCTACTTCGCGGGTCGTGACGGTGGCAGCACCAAGCAGTCCCCGACGGTCGACCCGCTGGGGACCGTGAGCGTGCCGTTGGTCGGCGACCCGCTGGTGAGCCTGGAGGCCCACCACTGGCTGCTGGTGTCCGACGTCGCCGGGATCCTGCGCGGGTTGCTGACCAACCTGTCGTGGATCACCGTGCTGGCCTTGCTGCTGTTCCCGCTGACCTTCGTCGTCCTGTGGCGCACCCCGTTCGGGCTTCGGCTGCGCGCGTGCGGCGAGAGCCCCACCGCCGCGGAGTCGTTGGGCGTCAACGTGTACCGGATGAAGATGATCGCCGTCGTGGCATCCGGAGCGTTCGCCGGACTGGGCGGGGCCTCGCTCGCGCTGGCCGCGTCGAGCTTCTACCAGGAGGGACAGACCGGTGGCCGCGGGTACATCGGTCTGGCGGCCATGATCTTCGGCAACTGGCGTCCCGCCGGGCTGGCGGGCGGAGCAGCTCTGTTCGGCTTCGCCGACGCGCTGCAGCTTCGTGGCGGCGCCGCCGTCCATGCGCTGCTCTTGCTCGTCGCGATCCTCGTCGTCCTCGTCGGGGCGTGGCAGCTGCGCCGCCGCCGCGTCGTCCAGGGCGCGGTCGCGCTCGCCTGCGGGGTAGCCGTCCTGGTGATCTACCTGGTGACTGCGACGGTGCCCTCGCAGCTCACCGGTTCGGTGCCGTACGTCACCACGCTTCTGGTGCTGGCCCTGGCCAGCCAGCGCCTGCGGATGCCGGCCACCGACGGCATGCCGTACCGCCGGGGCGAGGGCGGTTGAGCGTGGACGTCGACTGGGAGGCGTTGCGCCGCAACGCAACGAAGGCGATGACGCACGCCTACGCCCCGTACTCGCACTACCGTGTCGGCGTCGCCGGCCTCGTCGACGACGGCCGGGTCGTCGTCGGGTGCAACGTCGAGAACGCGTCGTACGGCGTCGGCCTGTGCGCCGAGTGCGGCATGGTCAGCCAGCTGCATCTCACGGGCGGCGGGCGCCTGGTCGCGGTCGCCTGCGTGGACGCCGACGGCGCAGTGCTCATGCCCTGCGGGCGGTGCCGGCAGCTGATCTGGGAGAACGGCGGCGCCACCTGTCTGGTCGACACCCCGCAGGGCGTCAAGCCGATGAGCTGGGTGCTGCCCGAGGCGTTCGGCGCTCACAAGCTCGGCGGTTGAGAACGGGCGGGGTCAGTACGCCGGCCGCGAACGGTGTGCGCGGATCGCCCCGGCGTGGTCCAGGATCGGGCCATGAGCGAAGCCTTCGACGCCGTCGACGTCATCATCGCCAAGCGCGACGACCGCGAGCTCAGCGACGCGCAGATCGACTGGGTCGTCGACGCGTACACCCGCGGTGCTGTCGCCGACGAGCAGATGTCGGCGCTGGCCATGGCGATCCTGCTGCGCGGTATGAACCGGCGCGAGATCGCCCGCTGGACAGGCGCGATGATCGCCAGCGGTGAGCGGATGTCGTTCACCCACCTGAGCCGGCCGACCGCCGACAAGCACTCGACCGGGGGGGTCGGCGACAAGATCACGCTGCCGCTGGCGCCCCTGGTGGCGGCCTGCGGAGTCGCCGTCCCGCAGCTGTCAGGGCGCGGGCTCGGCCACACCGGCGGCACCCTCGACAAGCTCGAGTCGATCCCCGGCTGGCGGGCGCACCTGTCGAACGCCGAGATGATGCGTCAGCTCGAGGACGTCGGCGCCGTCATCTGCGCCGCCGGTGACGGTCTGGCGCCGGCCGACAAGAAGCTCTACGCCCTGCGTGACGTCACCGGAACGGTCGAGGCGATCCCGCTGATCGCCAGCTCGATCATGAGCAAGAAGATCGCCGAGGGCACCGGTGCGCTGGTGCTGGACGTCAAGGTCGGTTCGGGGGCGTTCATGAAGACCGTGCAGGACGCGCGCGAGCTGGCCCGCACGATGGTCGAGCTCGGCACCGACGCGGGTGTCACGACGGTGGCGCTGCTCACCAACATGCAGACCCCGTTGGGCCTTACCGCCGGCAATGCCCTCGAGGTGCGCGAGTCGCTCGAGGTGCTGGCCGGCGGGGGACCGCCGGACGTCGTCGAGCTCACGCTCGCCCTGGCCCGCGAGATGCTCGTGGCAGCGGGACGCGGGGACGTCGACCCCGCCGACCGGTTGGCCGACGGCAGCGCCATGGACGTGTGGCGCTCGATGGTCGCGGCCCAGGGCGGCGACCCGGACGCCGACCTGCCGAGCGCCCGCGAGACCCACGCGGTGCTCGCCCCCGCCGACGGGGTGCTCACCCAGCTGGATGCCCTCGCCGTCGGCGTCGCGGCCTGGCGGCTCGGCGCCGGTCGGGCCCGCAAGGAGGACGCCGTTCAGGCCGGCGCGGGGGTCGAGCTGCACGTCAAGCCCGGTGCCGTCGTCCGCGGGGGAGAGCCGCTGATGACCCTGCACACCGACACCCCGGAGCGGTTCGAGCGGGCGCTTCAGGCCCTGGAGGGCGCGTACTTCATCGCACCCGAGGGGTCGCGCCCCGACCTGCTCCCGCTGGTGATCGAGCGGGTCGCGGCCGGCTGAGAACCGGTGTGGCAGGCTGCGCCCCATGGTTCTCGAGGTCGCGATCATCGACGTCACCGACGGTGCGCAGCAGCAGTTCACCGCCGCCTATGAGCAGGCGAGCCACCTGGTTGCCGCCACGCCCGGCTGCGGGTCGATGCGGATGACCCAGGGTGTCGAGACGCCGACCCGGTTCGTGCTGCTCGTCGAGTGGGACCGCATCGAGTCGCACGATGACTTTCGCGCGAGCGAGCGGTTCGCGCAGTGGCGCTCACTGATCGGGCCGCACTTCGACGGCCCCCCGCACGTCGAGCACTTCGTCGACGTGTGAGCACTCAGCCGTGAGCAGGCCGCGCCGCCCGCGGTCGGTCTACGACGTGGGGGACGAGCCCGACCCGCGGTTCTCGCTGGCCAACGAACGCACGGCGCTCGCGTGGGTGCGCACCGGTCTGGCCCTGGTGGCCGCCGGGGTGGGGCTGACCTCGCTGGCCGAGGTCGCGGCCCTGCCGCGATCGCTGGACGCCGTGGCCGCTGCCTCCTGCCTCGGCGGCGGTGCGCTCGCGCTGCGGGCCGTCCTGGCCTGGCGCGCGGCCGAGCGGGCCCTTCGCCTCGGCCAGGCACTGCCGGCGCCGCGGGCGCTGACCTGGCTGGCGGGGTTGGTCGTGGTGGTCGCGGTGCTGCTCGCGGGGTACGCCGCAGGTCGGGTGTGGCGGTGACCAGCACCCCGGGCCTGCAGGCGGAGCGCACCGCCCTCGCCTGGCAGCGCACCGCGGTGGCCGTGCTGGTGCTGTCCGTCGTCGTGGTCCCGGTGGCATCGCGACGGGGTTCACCGGCACTCCTGACGGTCGCGGCCGCTGCCTCGGCGGTCGCCGCCGCCGCCGCGCTGGTGGTCGTGCCGCGCAGCACGGGTCGACGTCACGCGTCCGCCTATGCACGGCTGGTCGCCGTCGCCGTCGCCACGACGGCGCTCGGATTGGCCGCAGCCGCTGCGGCACTAGGCTCGGTGGGTGCCCACCACCCCTGATGACGTGATCGTGAGCGACGCCGTGCGGCAGGCGCCCAAGGTCCTGCTGCACGACCACCTGGACGGGGGTCTGCGGCCGCAGACCATCCTCGACATCGCCGCCGAGGTGGGCTACGACGGCCTCCCGGCGTCCGACGCCGAGACGCTGGGCCGGTGGTTCCGCGAGTCGGCCGACTCCGGGTCGCTCGAGCGCTACCTCGAGACGTTCGCCCACACGGTCGCCGTGATGCAGACGGCGCAGGGGTTGCGGCGCGTGGCGTCCGAGTGCGCGCAGGACCTCGCCGCCGACGGCGTCGTGTACGCCGAGGTGCGCTACGCCCCCGAGCAGCACCTGGCGGCGGGACTCTCGCTCGACGAGGTCGTCGTCGCGGTGCAGGAGGGGCTGCGCGAGGGCGAGACCCTCGCGGCCCGGGCGGGGCACCGGATCCGGGTCGGCACGCTGGTGACGGCGATGCGGCACGCGGCCAACGGGATGGAGATCGCCCGTCTCGCGGTGCGCTACCGCGACGAGGGCGTCGTGGGGTTCGACATCGCCGGCGCCGAGGCGGGCTACCCGCCCACCCGGCACCTGGACGCGTTCGAGTACCTGCGCCGCGAGAACGCCCACTTCACGATCCACGCCGGCGAGGCGTTCGGCCTGCCGAGCATCTGGGAGGCTATCCAGTGGTGCGGCGCCGACCGGCTGGGTCACGGCGTCCGCATCGTCGACGACCTGCGGGTCGGGGCGCGGCCGTTCGCGGACGACGCGGCCGCGGCAGTCGGTGCACGGCTCGAGGACGTCGAGCTCGGGCTGCTCGCCGCCTACGTGCGCGACAAGCGCATCCCGCTCGAGCTGTGCCCGTCGTCCAACGTGCAGACCGGTGCGGCCGCGTCGGTGGGCGTCCACCCGATCGGCCTGCTCAAGCGGCTGCGCTTTCGGGTCACCGTCAACACCGACAACCGGCTGATGAGCGGCACGTCGATGTCGCGCGAGATGCAGCTGCTCGTCGACGAGCTCGGGTGGACCGTCGCCGACCTGCGCTGGGTCACCGTCAACGCGATGAAGTCCGCGTTCATCCCCTTCGACGAGCGGCTCGCGCTCATCGACGACGTCATCAAGCCCGGCTACGCGGAACTGGTGCCACTTCATCAATCCTGAGGATGTGCCCGTCGGGGGTGCGGGCGCAGGATCAGCACGTGATCGGGGCTCCCCGGTCGGAGCGAGGCGCAGATCCACCCGGCGAGCTGGTCGCCATGGCCGGGTGGGGAGCCAGAGGCGAAACCGACGCTCGCACTGCTGACAAAGGACGCACGAGTGAGCAAGCGCAGCATCATCAAGATCACCGGGTTCATCGGCACCCTCGGGGCGGGTGCCGCCCTGGTCGCAGGCGCCGCAACCGGCACCGGCGCCTACTTCACCAGCAGCCTGGACGGCTCGATCGCGGGCAATTCCGGCCACCTGACGCTCACCTCGACCTCGGATCGGACGCTGAACTTCTCCGACCTGATGCCGGCCCAGGACGTCACGAAGAACGTCGACTACAAGATCGACGTGAGCTCTGGCACGAGTGACGTGTGGCTGACCTTCGACCCGACCTCGCTCGGGTACCTCAAGTTCACCGGCACCAAGGACAACCCGCTGTGGACGGAGGGCGGCCTGGGTCGCTTTGGTCACTTCAAGGTTACGGCGAACGGTGGCGCGGTCGTGTTCGACAGCTACAACCTGCAGCTGGCCCCGGCGGGCTTCACTAACTGCACGGACGCCAACGGCCAGGGCTCGATCGCCCGGCCCACCTCACGCAACGTCGACGTGCCCTACTGCGGCGTGCCGGCGGCGATCCTGGTCGCCAGCGACGTGCCGGACACCGGGGGCGGTGCCATCGGCATCACCTACGGGGTGACCGGTCGCCAGACCGCCCAGCGGCAGGGTCAGCCGACCGTCGGGTTCAAGCTGGTCGCCACCCAGCACGGCATCCGTCCGGACGCCGCGAACTTCTGATCCAGCTCGTTGGCCGTGGGCGGGTGCCTCTCGAGGCCCCGCCCACGTCCCACGTCTTCGCCTGTCCCTGCTTCGAGGAGCTCCTGGTGCGTCGAGTCGTGAGTGCAGTCGTGCTCGGCCTGCTGCTCGCCGCGGGGGTCGCTGCTGCGGTCTGCTGGCAGCAGGGACTGCGGCCGTACGTGATCCGCACCGGGTCGATGGATCCGACCTACCCGGTGGGCGCGCTGGTGCTCGACGACACGAGCGCCGTCGCCGCGGCCCGGCCCGGCGACGTCGTGACCTTCCGCACCCGATCGGGTCCCGTCACCCACCGGCTGGTCGGCCGCACCGCGGCCGGGTGGTCGACGAAGGGGGACGCCAACCGCGACGCGGACCCGTGGACCGTGCCCACCCGGCACGTCATCGGCGTCGTGCGCGGCGGTGTGGCGGGGCTGGGCTACCTCCTGGTCTTCTTCCAGCAGCCCACCGGCATCCCCTCGCTGATGGTGCTGTGCACCTGCCCGGTGCTGGCGTGGAGCATCTTCTTCCCTGACCGGCGCGACGACCGGCTCGTCGGCACAGTGCGCTGACCCGCTTCCGATCTGCTCCGTTGGGGTAGATACGTCCATTCCGCCTCGGCTCTCGGGCTTCGGTGCCAGGATCGCACCGTGACGGGGAACCACCTGCCGCGGGTGAGGCAGCCCCGGGGGTATCGCGGACTGGACCGGCGCCGTTCCGTCCCCGCGACAGGGGTGCGGACCCGGCGCCTCGTCGCTGCCGCCGCGGGCACGCTGGTGCTGGCGCTCTCGGTACACCAGGCGCTGCTCGGGGTCGACCCGGCGGACCTGATCCCGGGCCGTGAGGTGCTGCGTGTCCTTGCCGTCGCTCTGCTGGTCACCGCTGCAGCGCTGCGCTACGTGCGCTGGCGGCTCACCGGTGAAGCCCGTTCGGGCCTGCTGACCGTGCTGCTCGCAGGCGGCGTGCTGGCGAGCGTGCTGCTGGCCCAGGCGCCCGGTCTGCTGCACCCGCAGCTGCCGGTGCTGGTCGCTGCCGCACCGACCCGTTGCGTCGGCGCGGTGCTCTGCGCGCTCACGGCGCTGGTGGTGGTGCGCACGCCAGCGGTGTGCGCTCGGCTGCGCCCGTGCGCCCTCATCGGGTGCTTCATCGGGGCCACGCTCGCCGGGGGTCTGATGTTTGTTCTCACCCCGTTGCCGGCCGCGGCGGCCCTTGCGGTCGCCATCGGGCTCGAGATCGTGGGCTCCCTGGTGCTCGCCGGGGCGCGGTCGCCGTCGCGGCCCGGACGAGGGCAGCCGTGGGTCAATCCGGCCTGGCGGTGCTGCTGGGGCTGCTCGCCGGCGTCGAAGCCGCACGAGCCGCCGCGCTCACCGGCGAGATGGCCTGGGCGGTCAGTGCGGCGGTCCTGCTCCTCGGAGCCGGCGTCGTGGCGCTCAGCGATGCCACGTTCGATCTGCGGTCGGCGCTGGCGTTCAGCGACGACCGTGTGGTGGGACTCTCCCTGACCCTCGCCGACCGGGTCGACGAGCGTGACCAGCTGCGGCACGACGCCCGCACCGCCATCGCCGCGCTGCAGGCCGCCTCGCACGTGCTGCACGTGCAGGGTGACGCCCTCGACGCCGGCACGCGTGCCGACCTCGCCTCGGCGGTGACCAGCGAGCTGGCCCGGCTGGCCCACCTCATCGCGCCGGCGTCGGCTCCCGCGCGCACCCGCTTCGAGGTGGCCGACGTGGTCGGGCCGGTCGTGGCCACGGTGACCGCGACCGGGCTGGGAGTGCGCTGGGTGGCGTCGTCGTCGTCCGCCGTGGGTGACCCGCGCGGTCTGGCGACCGTGCTGCACGCCCTGTTGGTCAACGCCGAGCGTCACGCCGGCACCGGCCCGGTCGACGTGTGGGTGCAGCGCACGGTCGGACCCCACGGCGGCGGTGTCACGGTGCACGTGGCTGACCGCGGGCCCGGCATGTCGTCCCAGGTCCGGTCCAGGGCGCTGGTCCGCGCAGGTCGGGCGCCAGAAGAAGGCGGACGAGGGCTGCCGGCAGCCTGCGACCTGATGGTGGCGATGGGCGGGGGTCTGGAGCTGCGCGCTCGCGCCGGCGGCGGCACCGAGGTGGTGCTCAACCTTCCGGCGCCGGCTGACGCCGTCGCTCACCTGCCGCGCCAGCTGACGTCCGCAGCGCTGGCCGCATCGTGACCGACGGGGCCAGGCCACCTGCGCCCCTCGTCATGCTGGTCGAGGACCACCGGCTGCTCGCGGACAGCCTGAGCCTCGCGCTGCGAGGGCACGGGGTGCGCACGGCGGTCGCCCGGACCGACCACGAGGCGATGCTGCTGGGCGACGTGGCTGCGCACGGGCCGGACCTGGTGCTGCTGGACCTCGACCTCGGACCGGGGCTGGACGGCGAGCGGCTGGTGCCGGCGCTGCGTGACCTCGGCGCCCAGGTCCTCGTGCTGACGGGCACCTCGGACCTGTCCCGCGTCGGCCGAGCGGTCGAGGCAGGGGCACTGGGCCACCTCGACAAGGCCGCCCCGTTCTCGGTCGTCCTCTCCACCGTTCTGGGCGCGGTCAGAGGCGAGGTCGTGGGGCTGTCGCCAGGCCGTCACCTCGCACTCTCGGCCCTGCGGCAGCGGCGGTTGGTCCAGGCCGGCTCTGCCGCCGCGCTCGGTGACTTCGCCCGCCTCAGTCAGCGTGAGGGTGAGGTCCTGGCGGCGCTGTGCGACGGCTCGAGCGTCGAGCTGATCGCCGCCCAGCGGGTCGTGTCCACCACCAC
>JBKJTJ010000083.1:0-7955 GCA_046590855.1 Actinomycetota bacterium | reverse complement strand
CGACGAGACGTACTACGTCAAGCAGGGGTCCTCGTTCCTGCTCTACGGCTACGAGCGGTCGGTGGCGCCGAGCATCTCGGCGGTCAAGGACCAGGCCGACAAGCTGTTCACCAACGGCACACCGAACGTGTGGGGCACCGCCGCGGACTTCGTCGTCCACCCACCGGTGGGCAAGTGGATGATCGCCGCGGGCGAGCAGCTGTTCGGGGTGGACAGCTCGTTCGGCTGGCGGTTCGCCTCCGCCGTGTGCGGCACCCTGTCGATCCTGATGGTCGCCCGCATCGGCCGGCGGCTGTTCGGCTCGACCCTGCTGGGCTGCGTCGCCGGCGTCCTGCTGGCCTTCGACGGGCACCACTTCGTGCACAGCCGCACCGGCCTGCTCGACCTGTTCGTCATGTTCTGGGCGCTGGCCGGGTTCGGCGCGCTGCTGGTGGACCGCGACCACGCCCGGGCTCGCCTCGCCGCACGGGTGGCCCGCGAGCGCGGCGCCGCGCACCGGCTCGAGGGGTTCGGACCTGGCCTGGGCTGGCGTCCGTGGCGCGTCGCGGCGGGCGTGTGCTTCGGCCTGGCCGCGGGCACCAAGTGGTCGGGCCTGTTCTTCCTGGCCACCTTCGCGCTGATGTCGGTGCTGTGGGACGTCGGCGCGCGCCGGGCCGCGGGAGTGCGGCGCTGGTGGTGGGGCGGGTTGCTGCGCGACGGCGTCCCGGCGTTCGTCTCGCTGGTGGTCGTCGGGTTCGCCACCTACCTGGCGACCTGGACCGGTTGGTTCCTCACCAAGGGCGGCTGGGACCGGCAGTGGGGCGCCCAGCACCCGAGCCGCTCCTTCGCCTGGGTGCCCGACTCGGCGCGCGGGCTGTGGCACTACCACTACGAGATGTACCAGTTCAACGTCGGCCTCAGCTCGCCCCACCCGTACCGGACCAACCCGTGGTCGTGGCTCATCCAGGGCCGCCCGACGTCGTTCTTCTACGAGGGCAAGAAGCTCGGCGAGGACGGCTGCGCGGTCAAGAGCTGCGCCAAGGCGATCACCTCGATCGGGACGCCGACCCTGTGGTGGGGCGCGCTGCTCGCGGTGTTCGTGCTGCTGGCGATGTGGGCGCTGAAGCGCGACTGGCGCGCGGGCGCCGTCCTGGCCGGGCTGGTCGGCGGGTGGCTGCCGTGGTTCCAATTCCAGGAGCGCACGATCTACTCGTTCTACGCCGTCGCGTTCGTGCCGTGGATGGTGCTGGGCGTGACCTACGTGCTCGGCCTGGTGCTCGGCCCACCCACGGCCACGCCGCGGCGCCGGCTCGTCGGCGTCGGCGTCGCCGGCTCGTACGTCGTCACCTGCGTCGTGCTGTTCTTCTTCTTCTACCCCGTCTACACCGCGCAGGTCATCCCCTACGCCCAGTGGGCCAAGCGGATGTGGTTCCCCAGCTGGATCTGAGGGTCTACTGGTTCTGAGGACTAGAGGACGGCGAGCCGCTGGGCCCCGCTGGCGTTGGCCTCGTGCAGGCGGGTGCGGCCGAGCAGCACGCGCACGACCGTCGTCCCGGGCTTGGCCGGCGCCGCGAACGCGAGCTCGTAGGTGCCGACGCGGCTGATCGGCGCCGCGGCGACGATCACCCACCGGCGGCCCACGAGCACCTGGCGGAACACCCGCTCACCGTAGAACAGCGGGCTGGTGCGCCCGGCCAGCGTGACGCGCGCCTTGGGCGCCGCGGCGACGGCCGACAGCACACCGCCCACGACCGGCTTGACCCTGACGGTGGTGCGGGTCACCAGGGTGAGCGCGTCGGGTGCGGCGCTGCGGACCGCGACGACGACGTTCGCCTGCGGCGTGAGCGTCGTGGTGGCCACCCCCGCGGCGGAGGTCGTCAGCGTGACCGGCTTCGGTGCCGGGCCGCGGGTGGCGGTGAACGACACCGTCACGGTGCGACCGCCCAGCGGCGCCCTCGTGTCGGCCCGGGTCAGCACGACGCGCACGGTGGTGCGCTGGCCGACGCGGGGGACGGCGACGGACGACGAGACGCGCAGCGCCTGCGGCAGCAGCGCGCTGGCGGTGGCGGTGGGGCTGGTCGGTGAGGCCAGCGGCCCGGCGATCGCGGTGACGGCGTAGGTGAAGGTGCTGCCCGGCGTGACGCTCTGGGTCAGGCGCGCGGCCGGGATGTCGACCGTCGCGACCGGTGTGCCCGAGGGCACGCAACCGGCGCCCGTGCAGCGCAGCACCCGGTAGCGCGCGGCGTTCGGCACCGGCGTCCAGGCCACGCTCAGCGTCCGCGCGGCGCCCGTCGCGACCAGCCTGGTCGGGGCGGCCAGCCGGTCGACGGTCGGCAGCGGCATGGCCTGCACCGAGGCGGTGGCCCCCGCCGAGCCCCAGCGGTTGGCGGCGGCCACGGCGTAGGCGTAGGTCACGCCGCCGATCACCGCGGTGTCGACGTACGCCGGGGTGGTCGTCGAGGCGAGCACGGCGACCGGGGTGCAGGGCGCGGGCGAGCAGCGCCGCACGGCGTACGACGTGGCCGCGGGAGTCGGGGCCGCCCAGGCGAGCTCGACCCGGCCCTTGCCGACGACCGTGGACGGCGTGCCCGCGAGCCCGGCCGGGTCGCCGCGCACCGTGACGGGGGGCGACGGCACCGAGACCGGCGAGGAGCCGGCCGCCCCGGTGGCGGTCACGGTGAACGAGTACGCGGTGCCCTCGGCCAGGCCCGGGACGTCGGCCGTCGTCGAGGTGCCCGGCCGGGTGACGGTCGTGCCACCGGGGCTGGCGGTGACGGTCCATGACGTCGGCAGCGCGCCGCCGTCGTCGGAGGGCTGCCAGCGCACCGACGCCGTGCGGACACCGGCCGAGGCCCGGACGGCGACCGGCGCGGCGGGCGCGGTGATCGGCCACGGGACGTCGAGCGTGCCGTCGGCGAAGGCGGTCAGGCCGGCCGCGTCGCCGGCGAAGCGCGACATGTCGACGGCCCCCGAGATGCCGGGCACCGACGCGCTGGCGGTGTACTGCCACAGCGTCCAGGCCGGCCAGCCGCCCACCGGCACCGGCGCGGTCGGGCGGTAGGTCGCCAGCCACAGCGGTGAGCGCAGGAAGGCGCTGCTGCCGCCCATCTGCACGGTCCAGAAGCTGGGGTAGGTGTAGACGACCGGGATGCGCCCCGTGATGGTGCGCAGGGTCTCGGTGAAGACCTGCGCCCAGGTGACCAGCTGGCCCGGGGTCAGGCCACCGGTGGTCTCCAGGTCGAGGATCGGCGGCAGCGTCGCGGGGGTGCGCACGTCACCGAGCACCGCGGCGAAGTAGGTGGCCTGGTCCGACGCCGTCGACAGCGGCAGCGCGGGCCGCGCGTAGTGGTAGGCGCCGACGACCAACCCGTTCGCGCGGGCGTCGGTGACGTCGGTGGCGTAGTACGGGTTGGTGTACGTGCTGCCCTCGGTGGCCTTGCTGATGGCGAAGCTGCTGCCGGCGGCGCGCACCTGGGCCCAGTCGATCTTCGCGCCGTTGGGGTGCTGCCAGCGGCTGACGTCGGGCCCGAACGGCGCGGGCACGGGGGCCGGGGCAGGGGCCGGTGCAGGAGGCGGCGTCACGTCGGCCTGAGCGACGGTGGGCACGGCGAGCAGTGCCACGGCCAGCGCGGACACGGCCACCGCCGTCACGCTGCGGGCCAGGCGGGAGCGTCGGGGCGGCGTCATCGGGAGGTCCTCGGGTGTCGGGGTCCGAATCGCCGGTTTCGGGACGACTCCCCTCGATGGTTGCACACGGTCACCGTTCCTGACAGCAGGTTGGCGCTTCACTCTCGTGCGCACCACTGGTCCCACGGGTCACTTCTTCGCTGGCTGCTTCCCGGTGCTCTCCGCCGGATGCGTGGACGGCGGCGCCCCCGCTCGCGCCGTGGTGACCACGGTGGTGGCTGTGCCGGTGCGACTCGTGCTGGGTCTCGTGGGCGCCTTCGCGGTCGACGTGGTGCTGGACCTCCGGGTCGGCTGGCTCGTCAGCTTCGCGGTCGGCTTGGCCGTCGGCTTCCCGGTCGGCTTCGCGGTCGGCTTGGCCGTCGGCTTCGCGGTCGGCTTCGCGGTCGGCTTGCCGGCGCGGCCCGGCGGTGAGGCCGGGGGGACGTCGGTCGGCTTCACCGGTCTGGCCCGCCTGGGCGACGTGGCCCGCTGCGTCGGTGCTGGTTTCGTCGACTTGGTCGGCCTCGTCCCCGTCACCGGGCTCGTCTGCGGCCGGGCGGTCGTCGGGGCCGGTCGCGACCGGTTGGCCGCGGTCACCTGCGGACCGACGTGGCGTCGTGCGACAGCAGGGGCCGGCGTCACGGGCGCTGCCGCTGCGGCGATCGGCAGCGTCCCCGAAGCGACGACGACTGCGGTCACCCCGGCTGCGTGGACGGCACCGGCGGCGCTGGCCCCGGCGGCGTCCACCAGGCGCCCACCGCCGTCGCCCACCCACCGCACGAAGGGCGCGTTGAGCAGGAACGCCAGGGGCCCGAGCGTCCACAGCAGCCGGGGCAGCGAGATCGCGAGGAAGGCCCGCACCATCGCCGGGTCGAAGTGCGTGCCCGCGCACCGGGTCAGCTCGGCGCGCGCCGCCACCACCGACCGCGCGGCCTTGTAGGAGCGGGCGGCGGTCATCGTCTCGAAGGCGTCGACGACCGCGATCGCCCGACCGGCCAGGGTGATCTGGTCGCCGACCAGGCCGCGCGGGTAGCCCCCGCCGTCGAACCGCTCGTGGTGCTCGATGATCCCGGGGTACGACGCGCCGAGCCACTCCGCCAGGGGCTGCGCCAGCTCGGCACCGGCAGCGGGGTGGCGCCGTACGGCCGTCCACTCCTGCGCGGTGAGCATCCCGGGCTTGGCCAGGATCCCCGCCGCGACGTCGAGCTTGCCGATGTCGTGCACGAGGGCAGCCCAGCGCAACCGACCCCGTTCGTGCTCGGCCAACCCCAGCTCGCGCGAGAGCAGGTCGCAGAACAGCCGGACCCGTTCGCTGTGGCCCCGGGTGCGGCGGTCGTGGCGGCCGAGGGAGGTGACCAGGGCGAGCAGGGTGAGCGCGGCGTCGTGCGCGTCGGCGTCCGGTCCCTGCAGGGCGCCGCGGATCTCGCTGACGCTGGTCGAGCGCCGGGCCACCTTCAGCCGGCTCGGGGCGCGGTCGGGGAACACCATCGTCATCCCCAGCAGCACCGCGAGCGGGGCCAGCCGCGAGGTGAGGCGGGACACGACCAGGCTGGTCGCGATCGCAGCCAGTGCGGCGCACGCGGAGACCAGCAGGGCCGACCCCCTGGCGCCGAGCACCGCCACCGCCTCGCGGGCGGCGAGCGTGCCCCCGGCGAGCGGCACGCCGTACTGCAGCAGACGCACCCCGGCCGACAGCAGCGGCCTGCTGCGCCACAGCCCGTCCGGACGCCGGTGCGTCATACCCGTCCCTCCCGAGGTCCCCGTGGTCAAGGCGGGGATCGGCACCTCCCGGCGCGACCTGTGACGCGTCGCGCGCAGATGACCCGTACGGACCAGTGCGGTTGGGCCGACCGGTCGGTCGTGCTGCCCCACCGGGGAGGGTCAAGGTGGCCGCTGGGCCGTCCGATGCACGTAGGGTGCCAGACCACGTGAGGTCGACCAGCCGCCGCGCCGCGTGGCTGGTCTACCTGGTGCTGGGGTCCGGGCTGACGGCGGCGTACTTCGGCTGGCCGGGCCACCACCTGCAGGTCTGGACGCCCCTCGGGCTCTCGGCGGTGGTCGCCACGGTGCTCGGCGTGCGGCTGCACCGGCCAGCGCTGAGCTGGGCGTGGTACCTGCTGGCGGCCGCCGAGCTGTGCTTCATCAGCGGCGACACCACCTACACGGTGCTCACCGAGGTGCTGCACCGGGAGAACCCGTTCCCGTCCGTGGCCGATGCCTTGTACCTCGCGGTCTACCCGCTGTGGGCGGTCGCGATCCTGGCCATGACGCGCAGCCGCAGCCGGGGCGTCGCCTCCGACCGGGGCGGGCTGCTTGACTCACTCATCCTCACGACGGGCCTCGGCCTGCTCTCGTGGGTCTACCTCGTCGTGCCAAACTTCCAGGCCGAGGGTGCGACGCTCATCCAGCGCCTGGTGTCGGTGGCCTACCCGCTCGGCGACGTGCTCGTGCTCTCGATGCTGGCGCGGCTCGTCACCACCGGCGGACTGCGGGTCAGCTCCGTGCGCTGGCTCGCCCTCGGCGGCGCGGCGCTGCTGGCCGCTGACGTCTCGTACGGGCTGTCGCAGCTGGCCGGAAGCTGGCTGCTCGGTGGCCCCACCGACCTCGGCTGGGCCGTCTTCTACGTCGCGTTCGGCGTCGCCGCGCTGCACCCCTCCAGCGCCGAGGTCGGCGAGCCCGTCCTGCGGCGCAGCACCCACGTGCGCACCGGGCGGATCCTGGGTCTGGCCGCGGTCAGCCTGATCGCCCCCGGCATGCTGCTGGTCGAGGCCACCACGGGGGGCGTCGAGCACGGCGCCGCCATCGCCGTGTTCTCGGCCGTCCTGTACCTGTTGGTCATCGCGCGCCTGGCGGGCATCGTCGCGGGGCACCGGCAGGCCGTCGAGCGCGAGCGGGTGCTGCGCGTGGCTGGCGAGCACCTGGTGGCGGCCCGGGACCTCGACGACGTCTTCGCGGCGTGCCTGGGTGCCGTGACGGCGCTGGGCGCCGGGTCGTCGACCTGGCGGGCCGGCATCTATCTGGCCGACGGCGAGGCGCTGACTCAGGTGGCCGCGTCCGGCCCGGACGTCGACGCCGCCGCCGACCGCCCGCTGTGGGACCCCGCGGACCCAGACGGCCGCCTCACCGAGCGCGGCACGGTCAGCATCTCGCCGCTGCTCCTGGACGGCGCGCCACGCGGGATCCTCGTCGTGCGCGCGGCGATCGCGATGACGGCGGACGAGCACGGCGCCGTCAGCGCGCTCGCCTCGCAGGCCGCACTCGCGGTCGAGAGCGAGACGCTGGCGGAGGACCTGCGGCGTCGCCAGAACGAGGAGCACTTCCGCGCCCTCATCCAGAACGCCTCGGACGTGATCATCGTCGTGGACGCCGAGGGGTCGGTCACCTACGCGACCCCCTCGCTCGAGCGGGCTCTCGGGCACCCGGTCGCTGACGTCGTCGGCACCGCGATGAGCGAGCTGCTGCACCCCGACGACCTGGCCGACCTGCGCGACGTACTTGCCCACGCCGGCCTGCACCCCGAGCGCGACCGTCCCCAGTCGGACTGGCGGCTGCGCGACGCCGACGGCGACCACGTCTCGTTCGAGGTGGTGTTCAGCAACCTGCTGGCCGACGTCAGCGTCGCTGGAGTGGTGCTGACCATGCGCGACGTCTCGGACCGTCGCGCCCTCGAGCAGCAGCTCAAGCACCAGGCGTACCACGACAGCCTGACCGGGCTGCCCAACCGCGTGCTCTTCCAGGACCGGGCCGAGCAGGCGCTGCGGCGCGCCGAGCGCACCGGCGGCCTGCTGGCGATGGTGATGCTCGACCTGGACGACTTCAAGGCCATCAACGACACCCGCGGGCACGGTGCGGGTGACGAGCTGCTGCGTCAATCCGCCCAGCGGCTGCTCGGGGCGATGCGGCACGGCGACACGGCTGCGCGTTTCGGCGGCGACGAGTTCGCCCTGCTGATCGAGGACGCCGACAGCGAGCAGCAGGTCGAGGACTTCGCCGCCCGCATCGTGGCCTCCTTCGCTCGACCCTTCGGGCTCAGCGGCGACCCCATCTACGTGCACGTCAGCGCGGGCCTGGTCGTCGCCGGGGGACCCAGCGCTTACACCCTGGCTGAGCTGCTGCGGTGTGCGGACCTGGCGCTGTACACCGCCAAGGAGCGCGGCAAGGGCCAGGTGGTGCGCTACCACGACGACCTGCACGCGAGGCTGCTCGAGCGGCTCTCGCGCCGCGAGGACCTGCGCCGAGGCGTTGGAGCAGGCGAGTTCGTGCTGCACTACCAGCCCATCGTCTCGCTGCTCACGCGGACGATCGTGGGC
>JBKJTJ010000028.1:0-12422 GCA_046590855.1 Actinomycetota bacterium | reverse complement strand
GCTCGCCGCGATGCACGCGCGGTACGCCGGGCAGATCCCGCTCGGCCGCATCGGGCGGGCGGACGAGCTGGCGGCGGTCGTGTCGCTGCTCGCCGACTTCCGGATGTCGGCGATGGTGGGCCAGGTCGTCCAGGCCAACGGCGGCTCGACCCGCACCCGCGCCTGACCTGTCTGATCCCCACAACCACCACCGAAGGAGCCCGACCGTGGTCGAGCAGCACGTGCAGCACGCGAACGGCGTCGTCGGGCAGGTCGACGGCCAGGTCGTCCCGCGGTACGCCGGCCTGACCACCTTCGCCCGCCTGCCCCGGCTGCAGGACGTCGGCCCGCACGACGTGGCCGTCGTCGGGGTGCCGTTCGACTCCGGCGTCACGTACCGCCCCGGTGCGCGGTTCGGCCCCTCGGCGATCCGCGAGGCCAGTCGGCTGCTGCGGCCGTACAACCCGGCGTTGGACGTGCTGCCGTTCGAGGACGCGCAGGTGGTCGACGCGGGTGACATCGCCTGCAACCCCTTCGACATCCCGCAGGCGCTCGACCAGATCCAGGTCGGTGTCGCCGGGCTGGTCGGTGAGGGCAAGCCGTTCGTGATCCTCGGCGGCGACCACACGGTCGCCCTGCCGTCGCTGCGAGCGGTGCGCGAGGTGCACGGCCCCGTCGCCCTGGTGCACTTCGACGCCCACCTGGACACCTGGGACACCTACTTCGGTGCGCCCTGCACCCACGGGACGCCGTTTCGCCGCGCCTCCGAGGAGGGGCTGGTCGTCAAGGGCCGCTCGGCCCACGTCGGCATCCGCGGGTCGCTGTACGACCGGCGCGACCTGCTCGACGACGCGGAGCTCGGGTTCACGATCGTGCACTGCCGCGACATCGAGCGCCTCGGCGCCGACGGTGTCGTCGACCGGGTGCTCGAGCGCGTCGGTGACGGTCCGGTGTACGTCTCGATCGACATCGACGTGCTCGACCCGGCCTTCGCCCCGGCCACCGGCACGCCAGAGGCCGGCGGCATGACCAGCCGCGAGCTGCTGGCGGTGCTGCGCGGCATGCGCGGGCTGCCGATCGTCGGCGCCGACGTCGTCGAGGTGTCACCGGCCTACGACCACGCGCAGATCACCGCCGTCGCCGCAGCCAACGTGGCGTACGAGCTGGTCACGATCATGGCCGAGGGAGCCCGGTCGTGACGACGCCGGCCGCGCCGGTGACCTGGCCGGGCGGGCACACGGCGGCCGCGTCGTTCAGCTTCGACGTCGACGCGGAGTCGGCCGTGCTGTGGGGCGCGCCCCAGAACGCCCAGCGGATGAGCGTGATGAGCCACCAGGCCTACGGCCCGCTCGTCGGAGTCCCGCGCCTGCTGGCGCTGCTGGAGCGGCACGGCGTGCGGTCGACGTTCTTCGTCCCCGGGTTCACCGCGCACCGCTACCCGGGCGTCGTCCGCGACATCGTCGCCGCCGGCCACGAGATCGCCCACCACGGCTACCTGCACGAACAGCCGTCGGCGATGAGCGGCACGCAGGAGGTCGAGGCGCTCGACCGCGGGATCGCCGCCCTCGAGGAGGTCGCGGGGGTGCGACCGGTCGGCTACCGCGCCCCGATGTGGGACCTGTCGTGGCGCACCCCGGCGCTGCTCGCCGAGCGCGGGTTCCTCTACGACTCGACGCTGATGGACGCCGACGTGCCGTACGAGCTGGCGGTCACGCCGGGCTCGGGCACCTCGGTCGTCGAGATCCCGATCCAGTGGGCGCTCGACGACTGGGAGCAGTTCTGCTACCTGCCGGACGTGTCCGGCAGCGGCCTGATCGAGGCGCCCAGCAAGGCCCGCGAGATGTGGCAGGCCGAGTACGACGCCCTCGTCGCCGAGCGCGCCTGCTGGGTGCTGACCAACCACCCGTTCCTGATCGGCCGGCCCTCGCGGGCCGCCCAGCTCGAGCTGCTGGTCGAGCACGTGGTGGCCGACCCGGCGTCCTGGGTGGCCACGCTCGGCGAGATCGCGACGCACGTGCGCTCGCTGGGCCTGGCCCCCCGCTCGATCGAGCCCCCGCTGCTGGACGACGACCGGATCTGAGCGCTCAGCCGCGCAGGTCGCTCACGATCAGAGCGACGTGCAGCGACAGGTTGGACTCGGCGTCCTCGAGGTCGACGCCGAGCGCGTCCTGGATCCGCGCCAACCGGGCGTACAGCGCGGGGCGGCTCAGGTGGCTGGCGCGCGAGAGCGCGCTGATGTTGCCGCGGGCGTGCAGGAAGGCGCGCAAGGTCGCGACCAGATCGCCCTCGTGCTGGGCATCGTGCGCGCGCAGGCGACCGAGCTCGGAGTCGGCGAACGCCACCAGGCGCGGGTCCTCGCTCAGCGCCCCGAGCACACCGCGCAGCCGGACGTCGCCGCTGTCGTAGTAGGGCCGATCGGCCGACGGCGGCAGCGATGCGGCGACCTGCGCGACGTGCCCCGCCAGCACCAGCGACGCCGACACCGCGCCGATCCCGGCGACCGGCTCGCCGACGCCCACGGTGTGCGGCTGGGCCCACCCGACGCTGCGCAGCTGGTCGCGGACGGCCAGGCTCAGCCGGCGCAGCGCCGCTGCGGTCGCCGCGGCCGTGCGGGCGGGTGGCAGCGAGCACAGCAGCAGCACCTGGCCGGGCTCGACGGTGGCGACCAGCGCCGACGTCCGGGTCGAGCGGACGGCCCGGGTGACCGCCTCGGCCAGCGACCGGTCGCGGCGCTCGGTGGCCACGGCGTCGACGGGCACCACCGCCGGCGACCAGACGGCGACGCCGATCAGCTCGCGGTCGGTCACGACCAGCCCCAGCGCCCGCGCTCGCGCCTGCACGGCGGCCTCGTCGGTCGGCCGCGACGCCGCGTGGTCGGCCAGCAGGTCGGCCACCACCCCGCGGTGGGCCTGCTGCTCGAGGCTGACCTGGTCGCGCTCCAGCAGCCGGTTCAGCGCCAGGGCCTCGGCCGCCCGCTCCAGCACCATCGCGACGCCCGCGTCGCCGGGCGTCGGGTGGGGGGCCACCAGCCGCGCCCAACGCTGCGAGCGCGGACCCACGGGCACGACCAGCCAGGGCTCAGTGGCACCGCGCGAGCGCGCCTCCCAGTCCGCGAGCAACCGGGCCGTCGAGGACGGGCCGGCGGCGGTGACGACCGCACGGTGGGCGAGGTCCTCCAGCACGACCGCGTGACCGCTCATCTGCGCCGCCCGCTCGACGATGTCGGCCACCGACGCACCCTCGACCGACAGCCCGGTGAACGCCCGGTGCGCCTCCTCGGACTGCTGCAGGGCGGTGTACTGCGCGTTGATGATCAGCGCGTGCACGGTCTCGGTGACCTGCACGAACGGCACCGCGGTGTGCAGCGCGGCCACTGGTAGCCCGAGGTCCTCGGCGCGCTGGGCGATGCCCGGCGGTACCTGCTCCCACCGCCGGCCGAGCTCGACGACCAGCCCGCTGGCGCCGGCGCGGGCCAGCTCGTCGACGTACCTGCGCTGACCCGCCCGGCCCGACGGCAGCGCGATGCCCGTGGTGAGGATCAGCTCGCCGCCGCGCAGCAGGGCCGCGATGTCGGCGAGCTCGCTGACGTGCACCCAGCGCACCTCGGCGTCCAGGCCGGCTGCGCCGGCCACCACCTGCGGGCCGCCGGCGCGCACCACCGGCAGCGCCAGCACCTCACGCACGGTCAGCACCGACACAGTGTAAGCCGGACGGCGGATCTGCTGACACTGTGCCGCTTGTCCGCAGGGCGTCGAGCAGGCACGCTCGAGGGGACGTCGGTGTCCGGCGTCCCTTCGGCACGAACGGGAGCACCTCATGGCGCAGCGGATCACGCACTGGATCGACGGCAAGCCGTTCGGCGGCGGCACCGAGCGCTCGAGCGAGGTGTTCGACCCCGCCACCGGCCAGGTGACCGGGCACGTCGACCTCGCCGACGACGCCACCGTCGACCTCGCCGTCGCCGGCGCGTCCAGCGCAGCGCGAGCCTGGGGCGCGTCGTCCCTCTCGTCGCGCACCAAGGTGCTGTTCAAGTTCCGCGAGCTGCTGGACGCCCACAAGGAGGACGTCGCCGCGCTGATCACCGCCGAGCACGGCAAGGTGCTATCGGACGCGGTCGGCGAGGTCACCCGCGGCCTCGAGGTCGTCGAGTTCGCCTGCGGCATCCCGCACCTGCTCAAGGGCGGCTTCAGCGAGAACGTCTCGACGAAGGTCGACGTCTACTCGATCCGCCAGGCGCTCGGCGTGGTGGCCGTGATCTCGCCGTTCAACTTCCCTGCCATGGTGCCGCTGTGGTTCGTGCCCGTCGCGATCGCCGCCGGTAACGCCGTCGTCCTCAAGCCCAGTGAGAAGGACCCGTCGGCGTCGCTGCTGCTGGCTGAGCTGTGGGCCGAGGCCGGGCTGCCCGAGGGTGTGTTCTCGGTCGTGCACGGTGACAAGGTCGCCGTCGACCGCCTGCTCACCCACCCCGACGTCGCCGCCGTCTCGTTCGTCGGCTCGACCCCGATCGCGCGCTACGTGTACGAGACCGGCACCGCGCACGGCAAGCGGGTGCAGGCGCTCGGCGGCGCGAAGAACCACATGGTCGTGCTGCCGGACGCCGACCTCGACCTGGCCGCGGACGCCGCCGTCAACGCCGGCTTCGGCTCGGCCGGCGAGCGGTGCATGGCGATCTCGGCCTTGGTCGTGGTCGACTCGGTCGCGGACGACCTGATCGCCAAGATCGGCGAGCGGGTCGCGACCCTGCGCACCGGCGACGGCCGTCGCGGCACCGACATGGGCCCGCTGGTCACCAAGGCCCACCGCGACAAGGTGGCGTCCTACCTCGACGCCGGCGTCGCGGACGGCGCCACGCTGGTCGTCGACGGCCGCGACCAGCACTTCGACGGCGCCGACGACGGCTTCTGGCTCGGGCCCACGCTGTTCGACGACGTCACCACCTCGATGAGCATCTACACCGACGAGATCTTCGGCCCGGTGCTCTCGGTGCTGCGCGTCGACTCCTACGACGAGGCGCTCGACCTGGTCAACGCCAACCCGTACGGAAACGGCACGGCGATCTTCACCAACGACGGCGGTGCGGCGCGCCGGTTCCAGAACGAGGTGCAGGTCGGCATGATCGGCGTCAACGTGCCGATCCCGGTGCCGATGGCCTACTACTCGTTCGGCGGCTGGAAGAACTCGCTGTTCGGCGACACCCACGCCCACGGCGCCGAGGGCGTCCACTTCTTCACCCGAGGCAAGGTCATCACGTCACGCTGGCTCGACCCCAGCCACGGGGGCCTGAACCTCGGCTTCCCGCAGAACGCCTGAGGAGCGACGATGTCGAACAAGCCGGTGGACGCCGAGGGCGCCCGCGCGTACGAGCTCGACCGAGCCCACGTGTTCCACTCGTGGTCGGCGCAGGCCCAGCTCGACCCGCTGACGATCGCGGGCGCCGAGGGCTCGTACGTCTGGGACTTCGACGGCAAGCGGTACCTCGACTTCTCGTCGCAGCTGGTGAACACCAACATCGGGCACCAGCACCCGACCGTCGTGGCCGCCATCCAGGAGCAGGCCGGGCGCCTCACCACGATCGCGCCGCAGCACGCCAACGCCCAGCGGTCCGAGGCCGCCCGGCTGATCGCCGAGCTGGCCCCCGGTGACCTCAACAAGGTGTTCTTCACCAACGGCGGCGCCGAGGCGATCGAGAACGCGGTGCGGATGGCGCGCCTGCACACCGGTCGGCACAAGGTGCTGACGACCTACCGCAGCTACCACGGCGGTACGACGACCGCCGTGCAGATGACCGGCGACCCGCGCCGCTGGGCCAACGACGGCGGCGCCACCGGGATCGTGCACTTCTTCGGCCCCTACGCGTACCGCTCGTCGTTCTGGTCACAGAGCGTCGAGCAGGAGTGCGAGCGGGCGCTCGAGCACCTCGAGCAGGTCGTCTCCTTCGAGGGCCCGGCGACCATCGCCGCCATCGTGCTCGAGACGATCCCAGGCACCGCGGGCATCCTGGTGCCCCCGGACGGGTACCTGGCCGGCGTACGCGAGATCTGCGACCGGTACGGCATCGTCTACGTCGCCGACGAGGTGATGGCCGGGTTCGGCCGCGCCGGCGAGTGGTTCGCCGTCGACCACTGGGACATCACCCCCGACCTCATCGCGTTCGCCAAGGGCTCGAACTCGGGCTACGTGCCGCTGGGCGGGGTCGTCATCTCCGACCGCATCGCCGCGACGTTCGACGACCGGGTCTACCCCGGGGGCCTGACCTACTCGGGACACCCGCTCGCGTGCGCCGCCGCGGTCGCCAGCATCGGCGCCATGAAGGACGAGCGGATCATCGAGAACGCGGCGCGGCTCGGGACGGACGTCCTCGGCCCGGGCCTGCGCGAGCTCGCTGAGCGGCACCCGAGCATCGGCGAGGTGCGCGGCCTCGGCGTGTTCTGGGCGCTGGACCTGGTGCGCGACAAGGCCACCCGCGAGCCGCTCGCCCCCTACGGCGGCACGTCGCCGGCGATGAACGCTCTCGTAGCCGCGTGCAAGGACCGCGGCCTGCTGCCGTTCGTGAACTTCAACCGGCTGCACGTCGTGCCCCCGTGCACCCTCAGCGACACCGAGGCCAAGGACGGCCTGGCTGTCCTCGACGAGGCCCTCGCCGTCGCGGACGGCCACGTGCAGAACGCCGGATGACCCAGCGCCACCGGCCGCGGTGGAACGAGCTGCGCCCGTTGCTGCAGCCGCGCGCGACGTCGTTCTCGCTCGACCCGACGGCGCGGCGGCTGGCCGGCGCAGCGTCCATCGGCGACCTGCGCGCGCTGGCCCGCCGGCGCGCCCCGCGTGCGGTGTTCGACTACACCGACGGCGCCGCCGGCGACGAGGTGAGTCTGGCTCGCTCGCGGGACGCGTTCGCCCGCGTCGAGTTCCAGCCGCGGGTGCTGCAGGACGTCTCGTCCATCGACCTGTCCTCGACGCTGCTTGGCCGGCCGGTCTCGATGCCGTTGCTGCTCGGGCCGACCGGCTTCACCCGGATGATGCACACCGAGGGCGAGCCGGCCGTGGCGCGGGTGGCCGAGCGGGCCGGCATCCCCTACGCGCTGTCGACGATGGGCACGACGTCGATCGAGCGGCTCGCGGCCGAGGTGCCCGGCTCGCGACGCTGGTTCCAGCTCTACCTGCTGCGTGACCGCGCAGCGAGCCGCGACCTGGTCGAGCGAGCTGCGGCGTCCGGGTACGAGGTGCTCGTCGTCACGGTCGACACCCCGGTGCCGGGGCTGCGCCGCCGTGACGTGCGCAACGGCCTGACCATCCCGCCGACCCTGAGCCTGCGCACGTTCGTCGAGGGTGCGACGCACCCGCGGTGGTGGTTCGACCTGCTGACCACCGACGCCCTGGAGTTCGCGTCCCGCAACCACTTCGACGGCACCGTCGCCGAGCTGGTGGCGTCGATGTTCGACTCGGCGGCGACCATCGACGACCTGGCGTGGCTGCGAGAGATCTGGCATGGACCGTTGGTGGTGAAGGGGATCCAGACCGCGGCCGACGCGCGCCGCGTCGTCGACGCCGGCGCTGACGCCGTCCTGGTGTCGAACCACGGCGGCCGACAGCTCGACCGCGCCCCCACGACGCTCGAGCGCCTGCCCGAGGTCGTGGCGGCAGTGGGCGACCGGGCCGAGGTGCTGCTGGACGGCGGTGTCACGAGCGGCGCGGACGTCGTCGCCGCGGTCGCGCTCGGAGCGAGAGCCGTGTCGGTGGGCCGCGTGTACCTCTACGGGCTGATGGCCGGCGGCGAGCGGGGGGTGCAGCGGGCCGTCGACATCGTGCGCACCGAGATGGCCACGACCATGGCACTCGTGGGCGTGACATCCGTCGCCGACCTGGGCCTCGAGCACGTCGTCATCAGACCGCGCTGAGCGATAGGTTTCGCTGATGGACGTCAGAGAGTACGTGCCCTCGCGCGAGCAGTACGTGTACACGTTCGGCGGTGCGGCGCCGGCGTTCCGGGTCAAGCCGGGCGACGCGCTGCGGCTGTGGTCCGACGACGCGTTCGGCGGGGTGCTGCGCAGCGTCGACGACCTGTCCGCGTCCAAGGTCGACCTGTCGGCGGTCAACCCCCAGACCGGTCCCTTCTACGTCGAGGGCGCCCAGCCCGGCGACACCCTCGTGCTGCACCTGGTGTCGCTCGAGCCCGCTCGCGAGTGGGGCGCCTCGGCCGCGATCCCGTTCTTTGGTGGCATGACCAGCACCGACCGCACCGTCTCGCTGCAGGCGCCGCTGGCCGACACCACCTGGATCTACGAGATCGACCGCGACCGCGACGTCGTCACGTTCGCCGCCCGGCACAGCGAGCACCGGATCGACCTGCCGCTCGAGCCGATGCTCGGCACGGTGGGCGTCGCCCCTGCCGGCGGCGAGGTGCGCTCGTCCCTGGTGCCCGAGCGGTTCGGCGGCAACATGGACACCCCGCAGATGCGCGCCGGCACCACCGTGTACCTCGGCGTGAACGTCGAGGGGGCGCTGTTCTCCATCGGCGACGGGCACTACCGACAGGGCGAGGGCGAGGCGTGCGGCACCGCCGTCGAAGGGGCGATGACGACCACCCTGATCGTCGAGCTGATCAAGGGTCGCGCGCCGGGGTGGCCGCGGCTGGAGGACGACACGCACGTGATGGCCGTCGGGTCCAGCCGCCCGATGGAGGACTCGTGGCGGATCGCCAACGCCGAGCTGACCCAGTGGGTCGCCGAGCTGCTCGGCCTGCACCCGATGGACGCCTACCAGCTGGTCTCGCAGATCGCCCAGGTTCCGGTGGCCAACGTCGTCGACGCCAACTACAGCGTCGTGGTCAAGGCGGCGAAAGCGTTGCTGCCCAATGCCTCTGCGTTCGACGGGATGCACCAGCACCTGCGGTCCCTCGCCCGCACCCTCTGACTCCCACCCCACGAAAGGGCCCATCATGGACCTGCAGCTCACTGGCACCCGCGTCCTCGTCACGGGCGGGTCACGCGGCATCGGCCGCGCCATCGTCTCGGCGTTCCTGGACGAGGGCGCGACGGTGGCGTTCTGCGCCCGCAACCCCGACGAGGTGCGCGAGACGCAGGAGTCGCTGAGCGCCAGGGGTCCCGTCGTCGGGTCGGTCGTCGACGTGGCCGACGGCCACGCCCTCGCTGCGTGGGTCGAGGTCTGTGCCGGCGACCTCGGCGGCATCGACGTCGTCGTGGCGAACGTCAGCGCCCTGGCCTTCCCTGACACCGAAGAGAGCTGGCAGGCCAGCCTGAACGTCGACCTGATGCACACCGTGCGGATGGTGCGCGCGGCGCTGCCCCACCTCGAGCGCAGCGAGAACGCTTCGATCATCGCGATCTCGAGCGTGAGCGGGCGCGAGTCGGACTTCGCCTCCGGGCCGTACGGGACGGTCAAGACGGCGATCATCGGGTACGTGCACGGCCTGGCGATGCAGCTCGCCGAGAAGGGCATCCGAGCCAACACCGTCTCGCCCGGCAACACCTACTTCGAGGGCGGCGCCTGGTCGAGCATCGAGACCGGCGACCCCGCACTGTTCGCCACGGCAGTCGGGCTCAACCCGACCGGCCAGATGGGCACCCCCGAGCAGGTCGCTGCGCCCGTCGTGTTCCTCGCGAGCACCGCCGCGAGCCGGATCAGCGGCACCAACCTGGTGGTCGACGGGGCCCTGACCCGCGGCGTCCAGCTGTAGGCCGCGTCCGCGCTAGGGCAGCCGGTCGACGTCCCCCTGCAGCCGCTGGCGCAGGTCGCCGACGCGGCCCAGGTCGGTCTCGGACGCCAGGACCGCCGACAGTGCTGGCCGCAGGCGCGGGCCGGCCTGGTCGGCGGCCTCGCCGCGGCTGGTGGGAGTGCTGGCCCGGACTTCGGGCCGGCTCTCGCCCAGCATCCGCAGGATGAGCTCGACCGCGTCCAGGCGTCCCCACAGGTAGTCGTTCTCGCGCCAGGCGGCGTCGATGAAGCCCCCGAAGTGGTGCAGCGAGACACCTTTGAGCTTCCCGCCGTCTGGTGTCGGCAGGGCTGAGGCGGTCAGCGGGCTGAACTGGCTGACCGTGATGGGTGTGAACTGCGGCAGCGCGCTGAAGGCGACGGTGGGGAAGATCAACGCGTCCCACAGGGGGAACCCGAGGTAGCGCGACAGCAGCGTGCGCCGGTCGGCCGGCGTCCACTCGCCGGTGAGCCGGGCGAACGCATCCCACAGCGGCAGGCTGCTGTCGGCGAGCTGGGTGCCGAGACTGGCCCGGTAGGTCGAGAACAGCGTGCGGAAGTCGCCGTCGTGCTCCGTCCCGAACACCTCGGGGTTACCGAACACCGCCTCGTCCGACAGGTCCGCGCCCAGGAACGCGAGCTGACTGTCGGTCACCGCACCCATGGCCAGCCGCGGCGCGGCACGCAGCTGCTCGAGCAGCTGCCACGCCTGGGTCTTCAGCGCGTCCAGGCTCGCGCGTCGGGGCGCGTCCGGGCGCGTGTCGACCTCGCCGTACAACCGGTTGACCCCCGCCAGCACGAACATCAGCCGCCGCTCGCGGTAGGGGACGTCAACCGGCCCCAGCAGCTCCATCAGCCGGGTCGGGTCGGGCTGCTGCCACTCGACCTGGACCCGCGCCCAGGCCGAGATCGCCGCCCGCACGAAGCTCGAGCGGCTGGAGCCCGGGGGGTAGACGAACCGCTCGACGACCTCGTCGGCGAGGCGGGCGCCGGCCGCCTCGACCTTCAACCGGCAGTACGTCGGGAAGCCAGCGCCGACGAAGTGCGGGGCCTCGGCGTACAGCTGGTCGGCCAGCGCCGTGATGTCGGCCGGGTCCTCGATGCTCCATGCCTGGTCCGGCGTCGTCGGTGATGCTGGCGCCTCCGGCGCGGCCTCGGACGTCCCCGATGCGTCTGGCGGCGGTGCTGGCGGCGCGACCGCGTCCCATGCCTGCTCGACGACCCGGCTCACCTGGTCGCCCTGCAGGGTGGCGACCGAACCGAGCTCGGCGATCCGCAGGTTGAGGTCACGCAGGTCCTCGAGATCGCGCAGGATCGAGTGGCTGCCCTTGACCGTGCCCACGCTGCGCGCCAGGGCCGAGAGGTATCCGGGTGCGTCCCCGCCGGCGGGAGCGCCCGGCTCGTCGGTGCCGAGCCGGACGCCGGGGTCCGGCTGGATGTAGACCAGCCGGCGCATGACCTCGGTCTGCGCGCGCTTGCGGCCGATGGCCTCGATCACCAGGTCGAACGGGGCGTTATCGAGGACACCACCGTCGACGAACCACGATCGGCTGGTGCCAGCACCGCCGGCCCGCCGGCGCAGCAGCGGCTCGACGCTGGCGGGGTCGTAGGTGCGACCGCCCAGCTCGACACCGAAGCTGTCCAGGCTCACCGGCGCGAACGCCCCCGGGAAGGAGGACGTCGCCCGGGCCGCGAACGCCAGCGCCCCCGTGCTGGTGCTGCCGAACGCGTCGTCCGTCCCCGAGGACCGCAGCTGCACCACCTGGGCGTGGTCGGTCTCGCGCTGGCTGATGCCGCCGGTGCCGCTCGGCACCAGGACGGGGAGCCCGTCGAGGTCCGTGGTGGTGACGAACAGGTCCAGCGGCGTCTGCGGCAGCAGCAGCGTCGAGCGGTCCGGTTGCACCGAGCGGTCCATCGCCGCGATGGCGTCGTACAGCAGCCTCGACATCCGGTCGCCGCGCAGCGGTGAGATCGGGCGCTGCAGCCCGGCGAGGACGCGGCCGAAGGCGAGGACAGCGCGGGTGCGCCACCCCCCGATGGGCGGAGCGTGCAGCAGGGTGGTGAGGTCGCCCTCGTCGATCCACAGCTTCTTCAGCGCGTCCTGCGACCCGTTGCGGGCCAGCACCTTCGCCAGGCACACGCCGTTGATGCCGCCGGCCGACGTCCCCGCCACGATGTCGATGTTGACCGACAGCAGGTGGTTGCCGCGCGCGAGGTCACCCAGCGCCTCGAAGTACGCGTGCTCGGTCTCGGTGGCCGCGTCGAACGGGTTGGCCGCGGCTGGCCCCAGCTCGTCGAAACGTCGGGAGGCGGCCACCAGCTTGTGCAGCTCTTTGGTCACGCCGTGCATGTAGATCGCCAGTGACACCCCGCCGTAGCAGACCAGCGCCAACCGCAGCTCGGTGACGGTGGACGGCTTGGGCGCCGTCGAGGGCTCGGATGCCGAGCCGGCCTCGGGCGCGGTGGTCAGCTCCGGCGCGGTGGCCCACTGCGGCGCCGTGGTCGAGTCCGGCGCCGTGGGCGTCATCGCGCGACCAGGTGCGGTCGATGGGCCACGGAGCACGTCACGACGCCGCAGGCGTACCCGACGTGGAGTTCCATGGCACCCCCGATCAACCCGTGAGGTTGATCATCGGGGTGGCCCCCCGGCCCACGCAAGGACCCGTGGATGCGAGAGCGCCCGACACCATCGCGACGACGCCGCTCGGCACTCACACCGGTTCCCGGGGTGGTGG
>JBKJTJ010000315.1:0-11982 GCA_046590855.1 Actinomycetota bacterium | reverse complement strand
GCTGGTGCTGGAGCAGGGCTGCGACGTCGTCTGCCCGGTCGAGGACGACGCGATCGTCGCGGTCGCTACGACCGACGTGCGACAGGGGGCGGGCCACGTGGGCCAGCTCGCCGTGCTGCCGCAGCACCGGGGCCGCGGCCTGGGTCTGGCGCTGCTGCAGGAGTGCTTCCGCCGGGACGCCGCAGCCGGGCTGAGGTCGACGACGCTGACCGTCGACGGCGACAACGTGCTCGCCCGCCGGCTGTACGAGAAGGCGGGGATGGCCGTGGTGACCGAGTACCGACGCTGGGAGCGCGACGTCTGAGCCCCACGACGCTCAGGCCGGCGGGTCGGCCAGGGTCCACCCGCGCTGCGGGTCGCCCAGCGCGACGGGTGTCTGCCGCCCGAACGGCCGCTGGGTCAGCGTGACCGCCTGGGCGTACCAGGTGGCGTAGCGCAGGGCCTCGCCGACGGTGATCCGGCGGTCGCCGTCCGCGTCGGCGCCGCCGTCGTCCATGCCCTTGGCCAGCAGCAGCCCGGTCCAGACCGACAGCCCCCACGGCGGGTACTCGTAGGCCTTCTGCGCACCCGTCGAGGCGCCGGTGAACAGCACCCGCCCGCTCGGCAGGCGCCCCGCGAAGCTGCCCGCCTCGCAGCCCGCGATGTCGACCCACATCTTTCCGGTGCCGCGCGCCAGCACCGTCTCGACCGCCCGGTCGTCGACGAACTCGCGGTCGACCGGCCACAGGGCCTCGCGTCCCCCGCCGCGCTGCTTCACGTGACCGGAGTAGTGGAACGCCGTGAACGTCCCCGGCCGGCTGCGCGCGGCGAGCCAGGCCAGCTCGGTCCGCAGGGCGCGGCCCGTGACCTGCCGGTCGACCAGCAGGTGCACGTTCTGCGGCAGCCATCCGGCGGCCAGCAGCTGGGTGCGCCACAGCCGGGCATCGGCGGCGCCGGCCATCGTGTCGTGCGTCGGCGGGCGGTAGTCGGTGATCCCCACCAACACCGCGAACCGCTGCGCCGGTAGGGCCGTGCGGGCCGGGCGGACGTCGACACCGGCCGCGGGCGGTGCACCGAGCGACCGCACGGCCCCGGGCACGATCGCGATCGCCGGGTCGAGCCGGACGACCGGGCGGGTCGGGGCCGGCGTCGGCCGCGCCGTGGCCGAGGTTGGCGAGGCGGTTGCGTTGACGGTGGGCGGACTCGGCACCGACGTCGGGCTCGACGACGCGTCGGACGACGGGAGGGCGACGGGCGCCGCGGGGCCGGCGGCCGAGCAGCCGGCCAGCAGCGCCACCACCAGCGCCGTCCCGAGTCGCCTCACGTCACGAGTGTGCCCCCCGTAGCCTCGCGCCATGGCCCAGCACACGATCCGACCGGCCGAGCCCGCCGACGTCCCCGCCCTGCTCACCCTGGTGCGCGAGCTCGCCGAGTACGAGCGCGAGCCGGACGCCGTCGAGGCCACCCACGAGCACTTCAGCCAGGCGCTGTTCCCGGCGGACGGCGAGGCGCGCAGCCACGCCCTGGTCGTCGAGGCCGACGGAGAGGTGGTGGGCCTGGCCGTCTGGTACGTGACCTTCTCGACCTGGACCGGCCGACACGGGATCTGGCTCGAGGACCTGTACGTGCGGCCCGCGCTGCGCGGCTCGGGCCTGGGCACGGCCCTGCTCGCCAGCCTCGCCGCGACCGTGGTCGACCGGGGCTGGCGGCGGCTGGAGTGGTGGGTGCTGGGGTGGAACGAGCCGTCCATCGCCTTCTACGACTCCCTGGGCGCGCGCCCGATGGGCGACTGGGTGCACTATCGGATGGACGGCGACGAGCTGGCCGCGCTCGCGGCGCGGGCGCCGTCCGCGTAGACGCGGTGGCGGCGACCCGCCACCATGGCGGCAGGGCAGGTCGGACGGGCACGGTCGGACGGGCGGAGGGGGTCGGCGTTGAGCGCGAGTCTGCTCGGCCTGGGCTCCGACACCGCCGACGTCGTCGAGCTCGAGGTGCCGGCCTCGGCCGCGTACATCGCCGTCGTCCGCACCGCTGCCGCCGGTCTGGCGGCCCGCGTCGACCTCACGCTCGACCGGATCGAGGACCTGCGGATCGCCGTCGACGAGGCCTGCGCCCTGCTCGTGCAGGCCGCCGACCACGGTCCGGGCGCCGTCACCACCCTGCGCTGCGTGTTCGTCCTCGAGGAGCCGTCGCTGACCGTCGAGGTCAGCGGCCCGCGCACCGATCTGCCCGACCGGGCGGCGTTCGCCTGGTCGGTGCTGTCGGCGCTGGTCGACGGCGTCGAGTCCGGTGAGGACGACGGACGCACCTGGCTGCGCCTGGTCGTGCGACGCAGCAGCGGGCAGTGGGGCTGAGTCGATGACCGGGGGCCGGGGGTGAGCGTTCCGACGCAGTCGCGGCGCGCCCCGCACACCGACGAGGCGGACGTCGTGGTCCTGTGCCGCCTGGCCCCGGACGACCCGGGCCGGGCGGCCCTGCGCTCGCAGGTGGTCGAGGCGCACCTGCCGCTGGTGCACCACCTGGCCGGCCGCTACCGGCACCTGGGCGAGCCGGTCGAGGACCTCGTGCAGGTCGGGACGATCGGGCTGATCAACGCAGTCGACCGCTTCGACCCCGAGCGCGGCGTCGAGCTGGCGAGCTATGCCACCCCGGTCATCCTCGGTGAGATCCGTCAGCACTTCCGCGACCGGTCCGGCGCCGTGCGGGTGCCCCGCCGGCTCTCCGAGCTGGGTGTGTCGATGGGGGCGGCCCGCGCCGACCTCACCCAGCTGCTGGGCCGCTCCCCCACCGTCGCCGAGCTGGCCGAGCACCTGGGCGAGGACGAGGAGACGATCCTGGACGTGCTCGAGGCCGGACGCGCCCGCACCGCCTGGCCGCTGCCCGCGCCCGACGACGGCACGCCGGGTAGGCGGCTCCCCCGCCAGCTCACCACCGAGGACGAGGCCCTGGCCGGCGTCGACGACCGCGAGACGCTGCGACCGCTGCTCAGCCGACTGCCGACGCGAGAGAAGCAGATCCTGGCGCTGCGGTTCCTGCGGGGGATGAGCCAGAGCGAGATCGCCGACGAGCTCGGCATCTCGCAGATGCACGTCTCGCGGCTGCTCGCCCGCACCGTCGCCGCCCTGACCACCAGCCTGGCCGAGACCCACTGACGCGCTCAGCGCCACCGGCCGGTCAGCGGTCGTCAGGCACCGCGAACAGCCCCCGCACGGCGAGCACGGCCGTCACGGCGAGCGGCACGCCGACGTACCAGCGCCCGGACTGCACCAGCCCGAACGACACCGGGAGCAGGACGATCTGCCAGGTCAGCGCCGGTGAGCGGGCCCAGCGGCGGCGGGCGAGCAGCCCGCGCGCGACGAGCAGCAACCCGACGGCGACCAGCACGAACAGCCCGGCCGAGGCCAGGACGTTGAACGCGGAGAACCCGCGCGACTGGGCGGCGACGTAGAACACGGCGAAGGCGAGCACCACGACCGCCTGCAGCCCGACCATGGCAGCCGCGACCTGCGGCCAGCCCAGCGGGGCGCGGTCCACGGCGGGGGTGGGCTCGGGCACGGGGCAACGGTATCGCCCACCTACGCTGCTCCCGTGCAGGTGCTGCTGGTGGCCAACCCGGTCTCGACGTCCGCCGACTCCAGCGCGGTGCGCTCGGTCGCGGCGCTGCTCGGGGCCGTGTCGCACGTCGAGACCGCGCTGACCACCCACCGCGGGCACGCCCGGCAGCTCGCCGCGACCGCCCGCGAGCGCGGGATCGGCGCCGTCGTGGTGTTCGGCGGTGACGGCACGGTCAGCGAGATCGTCGACGGGCTGCTCGAGCACGGCCCGGCGCCCGACGTCCCCGCGCTGGGCGTGGTGCCCGGCGGAGCGGCCAACGTGCTGGCCCGCACCCTCGGCCAGCCGCGGTCGGCCCGCCGGTCGGCCCACCTGGTAGCGCGAGCGCTCAGCCACGACAGCAGTCGCCGCCTCGGGCTGGCCCGGCTCGAGGTGCTCGGTGGCGCGGACGTCCCTGGCCACCGCTGGGTCGTGCTCAACGCCGGCCTGGGCCTGGACGCCGAGGCCATCGCCCGGGTCGAGGCCGCCCGCCGGCGCGGACGTCGGGCCAGCGGCCTGCGCTACGCGGTGTCGACCGTGCGGGCGTGGTCGGCCCTGGACCGCACCGCGGCACCGATGACCCTGACCAGCCCGCGCGGCCGGGTGGACGACCTGCCGATGGTGATCGCGACCAACACCGACCCGTGGTCCTACCTCGGGCCGCACCGGCTGCGCCCGACGCCGCTCGCGTCCTTCGACCTCGGCATCGACGTCTCGGCACCGCTGGCGATGACCGCCTCACGCACCCTGACCTCGGTCGGGCGGATGCTGACCCACCGGCCGGGCTCGGCCGAGCACACGTTCACCGCGCACGACCTGCCGTGGGTCGAGATCACGTCCGACCGCGACGTGGCGCTGCAGGCCGACGGCGACTACCTCGGTCAGGTGCGGGGGGTGCGGCTGACCGCGGTGCCGAGGGCCCTGCGCGTGCTGACGGCCTAGGGGGGTACCCTCGGTCCTCACGCCATGTGACCCTCGACATCGCGACGCCGGACAGATCGGTCGCGCAAAACTCTTGTGCCCGACCACGGCCAGGTGTGATGGTGGGAACACACGTGGTGGCGACGGCGTTGTCGCCGTGCGGCTCGTGAAGCGATTCACAAGGCCCGCGCTCCACCGAAGACCCCGGTCCCCGGCCTTCACCAGCTCGCCGTTCGACCACCGCTTGCTGCCCCACCACCGTCTCGCCCATGAACAGGAGTTCGATCCCGATGGACTGGCGCCACCGCGCTGCCTGCCTCGACGAGGATCCCGAGTTGTTCTTCCCGATCGGCAACACCGGACCCGCCCTGCTGCAGATCGACGAGGCCAAGGCCGTCTGCCGCCGCTGCCCCGTGCTCGACACCTGCCTGAAGTGGGCGCTGGAGTCCGGCCAGGACGCCGGCGTGTGGGGTGGGCTGTCCGAGGACGAGCGCCGTGCCCTCAAGCGCCGCAACGCCCGGGCCCGCCGCGCCGTCTGACCCCTCGCCCCTCGCACGCCCCGGCCGACCGACGGCCGGGGCGTTCGCGCGTCAGCTGGCCAGCGGTCGCGGGCGCAGCACCATCTGGACGTCGGTGCCGCCCTGCTCGCGGGCCCGCCAGCTGATGCTGCCGCCCAGCTCGACGACCAGCGACCGCACGATCTGGGTGCCCAGCCCGCCGGGGCGCCCGGCGAACCCGTCCGGCAGGCCCGCACCGTCGTCGCTGACCAGCACCCGCAGCTCGTCGACCGGGCCCTCGCCGTCCGGGCCGGGCACCGACGTCCGGTCGGCGTGCACCGTCACGACACCGCCGGCGGGCCCCAGCCCGTGCTCGACGGCGTTCTGCACCAGCTCGGTGAGCGCCAACGACAGCGCGGTCGCGTCCTCGGCGCGCAACCGGCCGAACCGGCCCTCGTAGCGCACCCGCACGGTGCCGTCGGGGGTGGCGGCCTCGACCAGGGCGCTGAGCGCGCGACTGGCCACCTCGTCGAACACCACCGTCTCGTCGAAGCTGGTCGACAGCGTCTCGTGCACCAGCGCGATCGCGCCGACCCGACGGCCGGCCTCGTCCAGCGCGGTGCGCCCGGGCCCGTCCTCCAGGCGCCGTGACTGCAGCCGCAGCAGCGCCGCGACGGTCTGCAGGTTGTTCTTGACCCGGTGGTGGATCTCTCGGATCGTCGCGTCCTTGCTCAGCAGCTCGCGCTCGCGCCGGCGCAGCTCGGTGACGTCGCGCAGCAGCAGCAGCGCCCCCACCCGCGCACCGTGCACGACCAGCGGGATGGCGCGCACACTCAGCGCCGTCCCTCGCCCGTCGATGTCGGCGCGCCAGGGCGCCTTGCCGGTCAGCACCAGCGGCAGGCCCTCGTCGACCTGACCGCGGCCGCGCATCACGGTGGTGGTCACCTCGGCCAGCGAGGCCCCGATCAGCTGACGGTCGTAGCCGAGCCGGTGGTAGGCCGAGACCGCGTTGGGGCTGGCGTAGGTGACCAGGCCATCGACGTCCAGGCGCATCAGCCCGTCCCCGACGCGCGGGGCGCCGCGGCGTGAGCCGGTCGGCGAGCCGGTGACCGGGAACGCACCCTCGGCGACCATCGAGGCCAGCGCGTCACCGCAGCCGATGTAGGTGAGCTCGAGGTGGCTGGGGGCGCGCATCGTGCCGACGTTGGTCTGCCGCGAGAGCACGGCGACGACCGCCCCGGCCCGCACGACGGGGATCGCCTCCTCCAGCACCGGGATGCCGTCGCGCAGCCGCGGCTCGCCGTCGCGCTGGATCCGGCCGCTCGACAGCGCGTCGTCCAGCTGGGGCCGCTCCCCGGCGCGCACCTGCTCGCCGACGACGTCGTGGAAGAACACGGTCGCGCCGGTGGTGGGCCGCACGTGCGCCACCGAGATCCACCCGTCCGGCGTCCGCACCCACAGCACCAGGTCGGCGAACGACAGGTCCGAGAGCAGCTGCCAGTCACCGACCAGCTGGTGCAGCCACTCGACGTCGACCTCGTCCAGGGCGCTGTGCTCGTGGACCAGGTCGTTGAGGGTCGGCACCCCGCGATCCTAGGCGCCGCCCCGCACCAGCCCGCGCAGCGAGCGCAGTGCCACCGACAGGGCCGCGATGCCCGTGCGGTCGAGCTCGCTGACCTCGCCGACCATGTCCCTCGCGCGTGCGAGCGCCTCGCCGTTCGTCTGCTCCCACACCGCGATCCGGTCGACGGGTGCGGCCCCCTGGGCGCCCGGCGTCATCAGCACCGACACGGTGAGGGCCTCGAGCGCCGCGTACAGGTCGTACCGCAGCGCCGCTCGCGCGAGGGCGTCCCACCGGTCGTCGCGGGGCAGGCGGGTGATCAGCCCGAGCATCGCGTCGACCTGGAAGCGCTCGGACAGCGTGAAGTACAGGGGTGCGACGTCCGACGCCGATGTCCCGGTGGCCGCGGCGATCTCGGTGACGTCCAGCAGCGAGAAGACGTCCAGCAGCACCGCCGCGTCGGCGGCGAGCTCGGGCGGCACCCCGGCGGCGGTCAGCTCGTCGGTGCGCCGCACCAGGCGGCGCTGCTCGGCCCCGACGAGCAGGCCGGGCAGGACGGGCGAGAGCGTGGCGACCGTCCGGGCGAACCGCTCGATCTCGGCGGCGATGTCGACGATCGGCGGCCGGTTCTGCACCAGCCACCGCACCGAGCGGTCGAGCAGCCGCCTGAACTCCAGGTACAACGCGGTCTGGCCGCGGGTCGGCGCCACCGTGTCGAGCGCCTCGACCCGGGCGACGAAGTCGCGCAGCCCGAACACCTCGCGGGCCACGACGTACGCGCGGGCGATCTGCACCGGCCCGGCCGCGGTCTCCTCCTGCACGCGGAAGGCGAACGTGATGCCGCCCCGGTTGACCATGTTGTTGACCAGCGAGGTGGTGATGATCTCGCGGCGCAGCGGGTGGGCGTCCAGCCGGTCGTCGTAGCGCGCCACGATCTCGCCCGGGAAGTACTCGCGCAGGGTGCTGCGGAACCACGGGTCGTCGGGCAGGTCGCTGGCGAGCAGGTCCTGCTTGAGCGCGAGCTTGGCGTAGGCGACCAGCACCGAGAACTCCGGCGAGGTGAGGCCCAGTCCCTCGTCGTGGCGGCGCGCGATCGCCTTCGCGTCCGGCAGGAACTCCAGCTCGCGGTCGAGGTCGCCGCGGCGCTCGAGCGAGCGCATCAACCGGGCGTGGACAGTGAGCATCGGGTGCGCCTGCTCACGCGCGTTGCCCAGCAGCACGTTCTGCTCGTGGTTGTCGCGCAGCACCAAGTCCGCGACCTCGTCGGTCATCTGGGCGAGCAGCGCGTCGCGGCCAGGACGCTCGAGCTCGCCGTCGGCCACCACGGCGTCCAGCAGGATCTTGATGTTGACCTCGTGGTCGCTGGTGTCGACGCCGGCCGAGTTGTCGATGGCGTCGGTGTTGATCCGCACCGCGTGCAGCGCCGCCTCGACCCGACCCAGCTGGGTGAGCCCCAGGTTGCCGCCCTCGCCGACGACCCTGCACCGCAGCTCGTTGCCGTTGACGCGGATGGCGTCGTTCGCGCGGTCACCGACGTCGGGGTTGGTCTCGGCCGAGGCCTTGACGTAGGTGCCGATCCCGCCGTTCCACAGCAGGTCGACGGGGGCGCGCAGGATCGCCTGCATCAGGTCGGTGGGTGTCATCGCCCGCTGCTGGTCGCCCAGACCCAGTGCGGCACAGGCTTTTGCGCTCACCGGCACCGACTTCGCCGACCGCGGCCAGACACCGCCGCCAGCACTGAGCAGCGTCGTGTCGTAGTCGGCCCAGGACGACCGGGGAAGGTCGAACAACCGGCGTCGCTCGGCGTACGACGTCGCCGCGTCGGGTGCCGGGTCGATGAAGACGTGCCGGTGGTCGAAGGCCGCGACCAGTCGGATGTGCTGCGAGAGCAGCATTCCGTTGCCGAACACGTCGCCGCTCATGTCGCCCACACCGACGACGGTGAAGTCCTGCGACTGCGTGTCGACGTCGAGCTCGCGGAAGTGCCGCTTGACCGACTCCCAGGCGCCGCGGGCGGTGATGCCCATCGCCTTGTGGTCGTAGCCGGCCGAACCGCCGGAGGCGAACGCGTCACCGAGCCAGAACCCGTACGACAGCGCGACGTCGTTGGCGATGTCGCTGAAGCTCGCGGTTCCCTTGTCGGCCGCCACGACCAGGTAGGTGTCGTCGCCGTCGTGGCGCACCACCCGCGGCGGGGGCACCACGCGGGCCTGGTCGCCGGTGCCGACGATGTTGTCGGTGATGTCGAGCAGCCCGCTGATGAACGTGCGGTACGCCGCGATCCCCTCGGCCAGGAAGGCGTCGCGGTCCGAGGGGTCGGGCAGCGCCTTGGCGTAGAAGCCGCCCTTGGCGCCGGTCGGGACGATGACCGCGTTCTTGACCATCTGGGCCTTCACCAGGCCGAGCACCTCGGTGCGGAAGTCCTCGCGCCGGTCGCTCCAGCGCAGTCCGCCGCGGGCCACCGCACCGAAGCGCAGGTGCACCCCCTCGACCCGTGGTGAGTACACCCAGATCTCGTACGCCGGCCGGGGGGCGGGCAGGTCGGGCACCTGGTGCGGGTCGAGCTTGAACGAGACGTACGAGCGGGGGGCGCCCCCGGCGTCCAGCTGGTAGAAGCTGGTGCGCAACGTGGCCCGCACCACGCCCAGCAGCGCCCGCAGGATCCGGTCGTGGTCGAGGCTGACGACCTCGTCCAGCTCGCTGCTGACCTCCTCGAGCAGCGCCGAGAGCGTCTCGACCCGTGCGGTGGCGGCGCCGGGGTCGTCGGTGCCGTCACCGAGGTGGTCGGGGTCGAAGCGCGCCTCGAACAGGCGCACGAGCAACCGGGTCAGGTGCACGTTGGCGAGCAGGCACGACTCGACGTACGCCTGGCTGAACGTCATGCCGGCCTGGCGCAGGTAGCGCGTGCACGCCCTCAGCACGACGACCTGGCGCCAGGTCAGGCCGGCGCCCAGCACGAGGGCGTTCAGACCGTCGCTCTCGGCCGCGCCCTGCCACACAGCGGCGAACGCCTGCTCGAACCGGGGGTGCCCGCCGCCGGGCTGCTCGGTGCCCCAGCTGCGGCCAGGGGGGCAGCGCAACCCGAAGTCGTACACGTGCAGCCGGCGACCGCCCGACAGGTCGAGCTCGTAGGGGCGCTCGTCGACGACCTCGAGGCCCAGGTCGCCGAACAGTGGAAGCACCTGGGTCAACGACACCGGCTCGGCGCGGAACACCTTGAGCCGACGCTCCTGCGGCCCCGCTCCCGGCTCGCGGTACAGGCTCATCTGCAGGCTCTGGCTCTCGCCCTCGAGGGCCCGCACGTGGCTCAGGTCGTCGACCGCGACTGCGGCCGCGAAGTCCTCCTTGTACGCCTCGGGGAACGCGGCGCTGTACTCAGCGGTCAGCCGGCGGCTCTCGTCCTCGCCGAGCTGGGCGCGCAGCGACTCGGCGAGGTCCTCCTCCCAGGTGCGGGTGGCGGCCACCAGCCGGGCCTCGAGCTGGGCCACGTCGACCTCCGGCGCCCCCTGGCCGCGCGGCGTCCGCACCACGAAGTGCAACCGGGCGAGCACCGACTCGCTGACCCGGGTGGTGTAGTCGACGCTCTCGCCGTCGAACGCCTCGCGCAGGATCTCCTCCATCCGCAGGCGCATCTCGGTGGTGTAGCGGTCACGCGGCAGGTAGACCAGGCACGACATGAACCGGCCGTAGTCGTCCCGGCGCACGAACAGCCGGGTGCGGCGACGCTCCTGCAGCGCGAGCACGCTGGTGGCGGTCTCGAGCAGCTGCGGGACGTCGGTCTGGAACAGCTCGTTGCGCGGGTAGGTCTCCAGGATCGCCATCAGGTCCTTGCCCGAGTGGCTCTCGGCGGCGTACCCCGAGCCAGCCAGCACCGCCGCGACCTTGCGGTCGACCACCGGCACCCGGGTGACGCTCTCGGTGTAGGCGGCGGAGGTGAACAGGCCCAGGAAGCGGCGCTCACCGACGACGTGGCCTGCAACGTCGAAGCTCTTGACTCCGACGTAGTCGAGGTACGCGGGGCGGTGCACGGTCGATCGGGAGTTGGCCTTGGTGAGGATCAGGACGTGCGGCTCACGAGCCCGCGCGCGCACCACGGGCGGCAGCCGCGCGAAGCTGTCCGACATCCGCTGGTCGTAGCGCAGCACACCCAGACCGGTGCCGGGCACGGCCTGCAGCACGTCCTCGCCAGCGTCGGTGCCGAGCACGTACTCGCGGTAACCGATGAACGTGAAGCTGCCCGCGGCCAGCCAGCGCAGCAGCCGGGCCGCCTCGTCGACCTCGTCGGCGTCGACGCCCGGCGGCGGTGAAGCGACCAGCTCTTCGGCCAGAATCGTTGCGGTGGAGTGCATCCGAGGCCAGTCCTCGACGCACACGCGCACGTCACCCAGAACCCGCCGCAGGTCGGCCGCGAGCTCGTCGAGCGACTGCGGGTCGGTGTCGCGGTCGATCTCCAGGTGCATCCACGACTCGAGGTGGCAGTCGTAGGGCAGCGGCCGGTTCGGCAGGCCCACCAGGTCGACGAGCTCACCGGCCGCGTCGCGGCGAACGACCAGCTGGGGGTGGACGACCAGGTGGATCGCGCGGCCGAGGCGCGAGAGCTCGGCGGTCACCGAGTCGACCAGGAAGGGCATGTCGTCGGTGACGACCTGGATCACGGTGCGGCTGTTGGACCAGCCGTCAGCCTCGGTCGTCGGGTTGTAGACCCGCACGTTGGCCACGCCGGGCAGTCGCTGGCGGGCCAGCTCGAGGTGGCTGGCGGCGGCCCCGGCATACATGTCCGGGGTGCGCGAGGTCAGCTCATCGAGGGGCACGTGCCGGAAGTAGCGCTCGACGAGGTCACGTCCCCCGCTGTCCGGGGCCACGTCCTCGAACGCTGCTGCGATCGCCGCAAGAACGTCCTGGCGAGTGCTGGCCTGGGGGTTCGACATGATGCGGTGGCATTCCTTCGTCGCGACTCACCGGGTGCGGTGGGACACCTCGTCGTGTCCTCCCGCGAGCCTAGCCACCTCGGGGCTGGCTGCCGACAGGCGGGACCTCCGGTGGTGTCTCGCCACCGGGACGCCCACGCGGAGATGACCGTCGCGGCCGCGCGCATCGGCCTGCGGGTCTCGGTGCCCGGACGCTGATGAGCGAAGCGGATGCCGTGTCACGGCATCCGCTCCGGACTTCGACCCCGCTGCGAATGCCGTGCCGGCGAGTCCGCGTTCCGGCTCAGTCGGCGACGACGTCGAGGGTGCGGACCAGGGGGTCGGCGGCATACGCGATCCGGCTTCCGGCGGCCCGCGCGGCGTGCAGCGCGTCGACCGCCTCGACCGTGACCTCCTCGCCGGGTGCCAGGACCGGGATGCCGGGTGGGTAGGGCGCGACGAGCTCGGCGCTGACCCTGCCGATGGCGGTCTCGACCGGCACGCTCTCGCGCGAGGCGAAGAACGC
>JBKJTJ010000283.1:0-5125 GCA_046590855.1 Actinomycetota bacterium | reverse complement strand
CGCCAGGGCCCCCAGGTCGAGATGCCGACGTAGGCGTAGCCGTTGTCCGCACCCGTGGCGCCGTTGAACGGGTCGCGCACGTACGGCGCGTCCGAGCCGACACCGACGTAGCGCAGGTCACCCGCGCGCTCGTCCGTGAACGGGGTGCACCTCCCGGCCACCGCGGGCGTGCAGCTCGGCTGCCGCGGGCTGGTGCCGGACAGCATCAGCGCGGTCACGGTGCTGGCGTACACGGTGGGGTCGTTGCCGACGTCGCTGCCCGATCCCTGCAGCAGGTCGTGACCGGTCAGCGCGAGCGGTCCGTCGCCGGACGCGCCGACTCGGGCGGTCGAGGTCGACGTCATCGTCGACGCCGGGCGTGGGGCGACGTAGACCGGCACCGTGACCCGGCTGTCCGGCGCGCTGACGACGACCACGCCGCCGGCGTCGGCGTAGTAGCTGCGCAGACCGTCCTGCGCGCTCATCGCGGGGTCGAGCGTTCGGCGCATGCCCTTGGCCCGCAGCGTGAGGTCGACGACGGCCCGACCGGTGGAGTGCGCCGGGACGGTCAGCGACGACGGCGAGACGGTCAGGCGCACACCCGGCGTGGTGACCGCCGAGCGGTAGGACAGCGTGTAGACCCGGTCGACGTCGGAGGTGTTGACGACCCGCAGCCCCCGCGCCGCAGTCGCGGTCGTCGTGACGGCGACGTCGCCGAAGGACAGGCTCACTCCCCCGCTGCCGTCCGTCCCGTAGGCCAACGTCGAGGCGTTGACGGCCCGCTGCGCCTGCACCCGCCCGGCGCCGGCCCGCGCCGGGCCCTCGCGGCGCGGGGCACCGGACTCGGGCGCGACGGCGGCACCGGCCGTGCCGATGATGGCGGCCTTGACCTGCTCGACGGTCCACGACCGGTGGGCGGCGCGCACCAGCGCGGCCAGGCCGGCCACGTGCGGCGAGGCCATCGAGGTGCCGCTGTCGCTGACCCCGCCTGCCCCGCTGCCGACGTCGGCCGAGAACACGGTGACCCCCGGCGCCGTCACGTCGGGCTTGACGGTGCGGGCGGTGCCGAACCCACGCGAGGAGAAGGCGCCGACGCGGTCGGTGGGGTCGATCCCCGATCCGTGCAGGTCGACGCGCACCGCGCTGCGGTGGTCGTTCGTCAGCGAGACCAGGACGCTGGCGTCGTTGCCGCTGGCGTCCACGGCTCCCTTGAGCGCGTCCGTGCCCTGGCTGATCAGCAGCATCATCGGCAGCCGCGGGTCACCCGCGATGCCGGCGGTGAAGCTGTTGACGTCGTCCCCCAGCACCACGCCGACGGCGCCCGCGGCGACCGCGTTCGCGCCGCGCTGGCCCGAGCCGCAGCGCCGGGTGCCGGTGTCGGTCCACTGCACGAACGCGACCTTGCCCGCGACCGCGGCGGCGTCGGCCGCGGAGTACCGGTCGCATCCGTCGGAGTTGTTGCCCGGACCGACGGGGGCAGGCCAGGTGCCGACCGCGACCAGCGGGACGCCGCGCACACCGCCCTTGCCGACCCAGTCGTACGGGGCGACGCCGGACGCGGCGTCGCCGGCGGACTGCTCGGCACCCAGGACGCCGTCGGCCGCGCCGTCCAGCGACGGGTCGGCCTCGACCCCGGGCGGCACGTCCAGCCCGTCCACGACGGACACCGCGTCGTCGCTCACCGCGACCGCGATCGCGCGGGTGGCCGCACCCGGCGACCCCACCGAGTCCTGCAGGTCGCCCGCGTTCCCGGCGGCGGCGACGACCACCGTGCCGAGCGCCGCCAGGTTGTCGGCCGCCACCGAGTCGGGGTCCTGCGGCGAGGCGAAGTCCCCGCCGAGCGAGAGGTTGACGACGTCGAGGTGGTCACTGACGTCGCCGTCACGGTTGGGGTCACCGGCCCAGTCCAGGCCCTGGGCGACGAGGTCGGTCGAGCCCTCGCAGCCGAACACCTTGATCGCGACCAGCGAGGCTCCGGGGGCCACGCCGGGACCGATCCGCAGCCCGGACGTCGAGAGCCCTTCCGACCACGGTCCGCGGTAGGTCGTGCCATCGGCGTTGACTCCGAGGCCGGCCGCCGTGCCCGCCACGTGGGTGCCGTGCCCCTCGCAGTCCAGCGGGTTGGTGTCGGGCCGGGGCGTGGTGCGCGAGGTGTCCGGCGAGCCGTCGGCGAGGGTGGCGGCGGGGTCGTAGGCGTCCCCCGCCAGGTCGACGCCGCCGACCACGTTGCCGCCGGCGGGGTAGGCGGGGGGCTGGGTCGCGGCGGCCCGGGCCGCGGTGTAGTCGGCCGCGGTCCCCGCGCCCCCGAAGTCGGCGTGGGTGTAGTCGATGCCGCTGTCGATGATGCCGATCCGCATGCCCGTCCCGGTGCCGGCAGACGACCACGCCTGCGGTGATCCGATCAACGGCACCGTCGAGGCGTTCGCCATCCGCTTGCGGGTCAGCAGGTGCACCGCCTTGACGCCGGGCAGCGCCCCCAGCGCGGGCAGGTTCCCGGCGTCGGTGCTGACCGCGACACCCGCGTACACCGCGGTGGTGGTGTAGAGCCGGCGGCCCGAGGTCGCGGGCCGGGTCAGGGCCGAGAGCACCGCGCGCTGGGTCGCCAGCACCCTGCTGCGCTGGGCGCGGCCGGCGCCGGCGGCAGCCCGCCGGCCCCGTCGCAGCGCGCCCGCGTAGGCGGTGGCCGAGGGCGCGGCGTCCAGCTCGAGCATGACCTGGACGGGACCCCGGGTCGGCAGCCGGGTCGAGGCGGCGGCAGCCACCTCGCCGCGCGAGCCTGAGCCTGCGAGGGCAGGCAGGTGCGTCCGGGTCAGGCCCGCCGCGGGCCGCGGGCCCGGGTCGGCCTGCGCGAGCACGGGGGCAGCGAGCCCCCCGGCGAGCACGACGACCCCGAGGGCGGCGCCGACGGCGAGCGAGTGGGATCTCGGGTGCACCGCGTTCTCCTTGGCACCCGCCGCTTCACCGTGGCTCGGGTGGTCCCCCCGGGCTGCTCCGCCGGCCCGTGCAGGCGAACGGTGACGTCGTACCGGTGCCCACCCTATGTGCCCAAACCGTCACACGGCAGCGCATTCGGCCGTGTCACCCGACCTGCCACGCCGCACCGGACGACGTCCGGTGCGGCGTGGGTCGGTCAGCGCGCCGCGGTGCCCTCGACGTAGTCCCCGTCCGAGGACTTCACCCACGCCATCAACCCGCGCAGCTGGCGGCCGGTGGCCTCGATCGGGTGCTGCTCGCCCTCGGCGCGCAGCTGGGTGAACTCGGGCGCGCCGGCGTCCTGGTCGGCGATGAACCGGGCGGCGAAGGTGCCGTCCTTGATGTCGCCGAGGACGTCCTGCATGCGCGCCTTGACCGTCTCGTCGACGACCCGCGGGCCCGAGACGTAGTCGCCGTACTCGGCGGTGTCGGACACGCTCCAGCGCTGCTTGGCGATCCCGCCCTCGTACATCAGGTCGACGATCAGCTTCAGCTCGTGCAGGCACTCGAAGTAGGCGATCTCGGGCTGGTAACCGGCCTCGGTCAGCACCTCGAAACCCTGCTGCACCAGGCGCGAGACGCCGCCGCACAGCACGGCCTGCTCGCCGAACAGGTCGGTCTCGGTCTCCTCGGTGAACGTGGTCTTGATGCCGCCGGCGCGCAGGCCGCCGATCGCCCGCGCGTAGGCCAGCGCCAGCGGCCAGGCCCCGCCGGTGGCGTCGGCCTCGACGGCGACGAGCACGGGGACGCCGCGACCGTCCGTGTACTCGCGACGCACCAGGTGGCCGGGGCCCTTGGGCGCGACCATCGCGACGTCCACGCCCTCAGGTGGGGTGATGTAGCCGAACCGGATGTTGAAGCCGTGCGAGAAGAACAGGGCGTCTCCGGACTTGAGGTTCGGCTCGATCGCCTCGGCGTACACGGTGCGCTGCACGTGGTCGGGGGTGAGCACCATGATCAGGTCGGCCTCGGCGCAGGCCTGGGCCGGCGTCACGACGCGCAGCCCCTCGGCTTCGGCCTTGGCCCGGCTGGGGCTGCTCTCGAGCAGGCCGACGCGGACGTCGACACCGCTGTCGCGCAGGTTGAGCGCGTGGGCGTGGCCCTGGCTGCCGTACCCGATGATCGCGACCTTGCGGTCGGCGATCACGGACGAGTCGGCATCGGCGTCGTAGTACATCTCGGCCACGGGAGGGTCTCCTTCGAGGGGGTGTTGATCAGGCGGACTTGAGGGAGCGGTCGCTCATGCTGCGCGGGCCGCGCGCCATGGCCACCAGGCCCGACTGCACCAGCTCGCGGACGCCGAACGGCTCGAGCATCCGCAGCAGGGCGGCCAGCTTGTCGACGTCGCCGGTGGCCTCGATGGTCACCGCGTCAGGTGAGACGTCGATGACCTTGGCGCGGAACAGCTGCACGGTCTCGAGCACGTGCGAGCGGGTGGCGCCGTCGGTGCGCACCTTGACCAGGAGCAGCTCGCGCTGGACCGAGGCGGCGGGCTCGAGCTCGACGACCTTGATGACCTCGATCAGCTTGTTCAGCTGCTTGGTGACCTGCTCCAGCGGCAGGTCCTCGACGTCGACGACGACCGTCATCCGCGAGATGTCGGGGTGCTCGGTGGGCCCGACCGCGAGCGACTCGATGTTGAACCCGCGACGCGAGAACAGCCCGGCGATGCGGGCGAGCACGCCTGGGCGGTCCTCGACGAGCACCGAGAGGGTGTGCCGGCTCATCAGTCCTCCCGGTCCCACACGGGGCTGGTGCCCCGGGCGAACTGGATGTCGTCGTTGCTGACCCCCGCCGGCACCATCGGCCAGACCATGGCGTCGCGGTGCACGACGAAGTCCACCACGACGGGTCGGTCGTTGATCGCCATCGCCGCCTCGATGGTGGCGTCGACGTCCTCGGCCCGCTCGCAGCGCAGACCCGCGCACCCGTAGGCGTCGGCGAGCTTGACGAAGTCGGGGATGCGCCGCGCAGAGCCGGTGTGCAGGTCGGTGTTGCTGTAGCGCTCGCCGTAGAACAGCGTCTGCCACTGGCGCACCATGCCCAGGCTGGAGTTGTTGATGATCGCGACCTTGATCGGGATGTCGTTGATGACGCAGGTCGCGAGCTCCTGGTTGGTCATCTGGAAGCAGCCGTCGCCGTCGATCGCCCACACCGTGCGCTCGGGGCTGCC
>JBKJTJ010000288.1:0-7006 GCA_046590855.1 Actinomycetota bacterium | reverse complement strand
GCCGGGGCCGACCGACGATGCCAACTGCTCCTCGGGTGAGAGCTGGCTGTGGGTGGTGCTCGCCGGGTGGATCACCAGGCTGCGGACGTCACCGATGTTGGCCACGTGGCTGTGCAGCACCAGCGCCTCGACGAACCGCTGGCCGGCCTCGCGACCACCGTCGATCTCGAAGGCCAGCACCGCACCGGCACCGCGCGGCGCGTACTTGCGGGCCCGCTCGGCCCACGGGCTGCTCTCGAGCCCGGCGTAGCTGACCGAGAGCACTTCGTCGCGCTGCTCGAGCCAGGTGGCGACGGCGAGGGCGTTCTGCACGTGCCGCTCCATGCGCAGGCTGAGGGTCTCGATGCCCTGGCTGATCAGGAACGCGTTGAACGGCGAGGCCGAGGCGCCCAGGTCGCGCAGCAGCTGCACCCGGGCCTTGAGGATGAACGACAGGTTCGCACCGAGGGCGCTGCCGACGCCGAGGTCGCGGGCGTAGACCAGGCCGTGGTAGCTCGCGTCGGGCTGGTTGTAGTTGGGGAACCGCGCGGGGTCGGCGGCGTAGTCGAAGGTGCCGCCGTCGACGATGACCCCCGCGATGGACGTGCCGTGCCCGCCGAGGTACTTCGTGGCGCTGTGGACGACGACGTCGGCACCCCACTCCAGCGGCCGGATGAGGTACGGCGTGGCCACCGTGTTGTCGACGACCAGGGGGACGCCCGCCTCGTGCGCCACGCCGGCGACGCCCTCGATGTCGAGGACGTCCTGCTTGGGGTTCGGGATGGTCTCGGCGAAGAACGCCTTCGTGTTCGGGCGCACCGCCGCGCGCCAGGAGTCCAGGTCGTCGGGGTCCTCGACGAACGTGGTGGTGATGCCGAGCTTGGGGAAGGTGTGGTGCAGCAGGTTGTACGTGCCGCCGTACAGGCTGGGGCTGGCCACCAGGTGGTCGCCGACCTCGGCGAGGTTGAGCAGCGCGATCGTCTCGGCGGACTGCCCGCTGGCCACGAGCAGCGCCCCCACCCCACCCTCCAGGCTCGCGACGCGCTGCTCGACGACGTCGTTGGTGGGGTTCATCAGCCGGGTGTAGATGTTGCCGAACTCCTTGAGCCCGAACAGGTTCGCGGCGTGCTCGGAGCTCTTGAACGCGTAGGACGTGGTCTGGTAGATCGGCAGGGCGCGCGCCCCGGTCGTGGGGTCGGCGCTCTGGCCGGCGTGGATCTGTCGCGTCTCGAAGGACCAACCGTCGTTCATCAGGGGTCTCCCAACCCGAAGGGGTCCGCTGTGGGCGGACCCGCGCTTGCCCACGTCGTCGACGCGGGCCGGGTCATCACCCGGGGCACCCCACCGCGGTTGGAGGGTTGCCGGCCAGCGAGCCGGGGCTTGTCGCTGGCACTCATGACCTGGTCGCAGGCTACCAAGAGCCGCCCGGTGGCTCCAGGGGTCGAGACGTCATCTCGTCCACTGAGACGAGCCGACGTCGGCCGGGCGCCTCGTCGTGAGCGCGGACGTCGGCCACCCAGCGCGGTGCCAGACCGGCCCGCAGCATCTGGTCGACCATGGTCGCCATCCGGTAGGTGGGGTCGATCGAGCGAGCCCGGTCGACGGCGACGCCGGACGAGGCCCCGTCGCCGCAGGCCCAGCAGTGCATCGCGAGCAGCGTCAGCGGCCCCACCGCCGCCGGCCCGTCGGCGCGCACGGCCAGGTCGACGAGCAGCTGCGCCACCGCCGCGGCGAGCTCGAGATCGTCCAGGTCCGGGGGTGCGCTGTCACCCACCAGCTCGGCGACGGGTCGGGTCACCTCGTCCGTGGTCCCGGGCGCGGCCAGGGCCGGCAGCCAGTGGGTCCAGCGGACGGCGACGACGTCGCGCACGTCGTGGTCGAGCAACCCGGCCAGCGCGCGGCCCGCCTCGTCCACCGACAGGCGCCGCTCCCCCGCGGCGTACCGCCGGACGAGGTCTTCCAGGTCGCTCGCCCGCGCTCGCTGCCACGCCGTCCAGCTGTCGGCGCCGGCGTCCTGCCACCGCGGTGCGACGGCGGCGACGCAGGCGTCGAGGGCGTCCTGCACCGCGGCCAGCGTGTCGGGGTCGCCCGGGGTGACCCGGTCGACAAGACCCTGCCGGTCCGCGAGCGGCGCGCGGCCCTGCAGCACGTAGGTCGCCGCGACCTCGCTCGACCTGGCGTCGCGCATCGGCCACCCGGCGGGCGGGCAGCAGCCGGGCATCGTGCAGCCGTAGGACCAGAACCGGTGCGCGCCGACGTACACGGCCTCGCGGACCGGCACACCGTGTCGGCCCAGGTCGCCGGTGACCTCGTCGACCAGCAGCTGGTGCGGCCGCGGCCACCACCGGGTCCACGGCCGGTCGTCGTAGACCAGGACCACCGCCTCGCGGGGAGCGTCCCGGCGGACGTACGCGCTGATCGCCGCGGCGGTAGCGAGCTCGTGGCCGGCGGGCGGCAGGTCCAGTCGGGCCACCAGCCCGAGGCGCAGGCGGGGGCCGCGGAGCGAGACCACGACGACGCTGGCCGACGGGACGAACCCGACCAGGTAGGGGACGGCGGCGACCAGGTCGGCCGGCCCGCGGGCGTTGATGACGGTGGTGGCGGGGCCCTTGGCGACTCTGCGGTTTCGGCTCATGGCCCCACGCTCGAGGAGGAGCGATCGGGGAGCCAGGGCCTACCCGCGGGTTGTGGATCGCGTGACGAACGCCCGATCTGTGGACGACGGCGGTGGACGACCGTCGGCGACCGGTCAGCGCACGACGTACCCGGGGACGACGTCGTCGCGCGGGCCGGCCGGGGGCCGGCCAGCGTGCGCCCGCTCCCACCGCAGGAAGCCACCGGTCTCACCCAGCACGGCCGCGGCGAGCCAGCTGATCACCACCGCGTCGTCGGCCAGGCCGATCAGCGGCAGCCACTCGGGCAGCAGGTCGACCGGGGACACGATGTACACGGCGGCGGCGACCAGCGCAGCCAGTCGTCCGCGCGAGGTGCCGTCGTACTCGCCGCTGACGGTGGCGCGCACCAGGCGCGGCACCGCCCGCAGCCGGTCGGGCAGGCCCGGCTCGTCCGGGCCACCGGCGCCGCGCAGGGCGCGCGCCAGGGTGAGCAGAGCGGCGGTGCGCGTGGTGCGTGCCATCGGGGTCCTCTCGGGACGTCGGGTCGCAGGGTCCGACGCGTGCGCCGCCCTGCCGGTTCCGTCTGCTGCGTGCCTTCTCGCCCGGTCAGTGCCCGGCGAGCGCGGGCTGGGCGGGGAACTCGCGCCGGGCCTGGTCGGCGATGCGGCGCAGCAGGTACACGTCGACGCCCGCGCCCACGACGCCACCGACCACGGGGACGCCCTTGCCGAACCGGGTGAGCGCCGACTTGCCCACCGACGAGACCAGCCGGAACCCGATCCCCTTGTTCAGGACCATCAGGGCCGGGCCGGGCAGGCGCTGGGCGGCCAGGTTCGCCAGGCGTCCGGTGCTGACGACGCCCGCCTTCTTCAGCAGGTCGTCGGCGTCCGCGCCCACCAGGGTGAGCATGACGGCCGCCCGCACCCCGGGCAGGTGCAGGTCGTAGCCGCGCAACGAGGCTACCGCCGCGGTCATCCTGGTCGCGAGGGCGTAGAACTCCACGACGTTGGCGGGCAGGGCGACGGGCAGCGTGACGAACCCGCCGATGCCGGTGACGAAGCCACCGGCGGCGACCAGCCTGGTGTGCTGGCGCACGACGGCGTCGATGGCCGCGGTGGCGTCCGCGTGGTCGCTGCGCGCCGAGTCCGCCACCTGCTGCGCCGACGAGAAGCGACCGCGGCCGTCGATGCCGACGTCCAGCAGCTTCTCGACGATCGTCGCGGCGGTCCTGGCCAGTCCGCTGTCGTCGTCGGTGGTCGCGTCGTCCGGCACGGTGCTCCTCGTTGCTCGTCGGTGTTCGTCGGTGCTTGTCGATGGTGCGTGCGGTCGGGTCCTCCACTGTGCCCGACCCGGGCACGTACGTCGCGCCGGGCGCCGTCCGCCCCAGCCCGGGCGGGTGCCGACCGGCTGGGGGACGATGAGGCCGTGCAGCTGCTCGAGGTCGCGGTCACCAGCCGGGCGGTCGCGGCCACCGCCGGACGCAGCGCGAAGGTCGCGCTGCTCGCGCGGTGCCTGGGCCGTTCGGCGGCCGACCCCTCGCCCGCCACCGTGCCGGCCGTCGTCGCCTACCTGTCCGGTGAGCTGCCGCAGCGACGCACGGGCCTCGGCCTCGCGGCGCTGCGCGGGACGCCGGCGCCGGCCGACGCGGCCACGCTGTCGGTGAGCGAGGTGGACCGCACCTTCACCGCGGCCGAGGCCCTGGGCGGCCCCGGCTCGACCACGGCCCGGCGCGGGCTGCTGCACGGGCTCCTCGCGCGCGCCACCGCCGACGAGCAGCGGCTGCTGGTCGGCCTGGTGACCGGCGAGCTGCGGCAGGGAGCCGCCCAGGCCCTGGTGCTGGACGCCGTGGCGGTCGCGGTCGGGCTGCCCCTGCCGGCGGTGCGCCGGGCGATGACCCTGTCGGGGTCGGCCGCCGCCGTCGCCGTCAGCGCCCTGACCGAGGGTGCGGAGGGGCTCGCGGCCTTCGGTCTGCAGGTCGGGCGTCCGCTGTCACCGATGCTGGCGCAGTCGGCGCCCGGGCTGGCCGCAGCGCTCGAGCGCACCGGACCGGCCGCGGTCGAGGCCAAGCTGGACGGCATCCGCGTGCAGGTCCACCGCGCCGACGACGAGGTCACCGTGTTCACCCGCAGCCTCGACGACGTCACCGACCGGCTGCCCGAGGTCGTCGAGGCCGTTCGCGCTCTGCCCGCCCGCAGCCTCGTGCTGGACGGCGAGGTGCTGGCCTTGGCTGGCGACGACCGCCCGCGTCCGTTCCAGGTCACCGCCGCCCGCACGGCCCGCCGCAGCGACCCGGACGCCGACCGGCTGCGGACGCCGCTGACCCTGTTCGCGTTCGACCTGCTGCACGTGGACGGCACCGACCTGCTCGACCGCAGCGTGCTCGACCGTCGGCGCGCGCTGGAGCTGCTCCTGGCCACCGCGGTGCCAGGGCTGGTGCTGACGCCGTCCGTCGAGGTGGGCGACCCCGCCGACCCCGCGCAGGTGGCCGCGGCTGAGGCGTTCGTCGCCGCCACCCTGGCCCGCGGGCACGAGGGGGTGGTCGTGAAGGCGCTCGATGCCCCGTATGCGATGGGACGTCGGGGCGCCGGCTGGGTGAAGGTCAAACCCGTGCACACCCTCGACCTCGTCGTCCTGGCCGCCGAGTGGGGACACGGCCGTCGCACCGGGCGCCTGTCGAACCTGCACCTGGGAGCGCGCGACCCCGACGGGCGGTTCGGGCCGGCCGGTGGGTTCGTCATGCTGGGTAAGACGTTCAAGGGCCTGACCGACACCATGCTGGCCTGGCAGACCGAGCACCTGCAGCAGCTGGCCGTGGCGCCGCCGGGTGCCGAGCGCGAGTGGGTCGTGCGGGTGCGTCCCGAGCTGGTCGTCGAGATCGCGCTGGACGGCGTGCAGACCTCGCCGCGCTACCCCGCGGCCGTGGCGCTGCGGTTCGCCCGGGTCCTGCGCCACCGCCCGGACCGCCTGGCCGTCGACGCCGACACCGTCGACGCGGTGCTGGCCCTGGGCGAGACCTGAAGCACCTGCGCGACGAGGCGACGGGGAAGACCTGGGAGGATCGGGTGTTGTCACTGCTGAGATCCCCGCCCTCGACGAAGGAGGCACCCGTGTCCGTGCCGAACGACACCGACGCCAAGCTCGCCCAGTACGCCCACCCGCAGCGGCTGGTCACCACCGACTGGCTCGCCGAGCACCTCGGCGACCCGGGCCTGGTCGTCGTCGAGTCCGACGAGGACGTGCTGCTCTACGACAGCGGGCACGTCCCCGGCGCCGTCAAGGTCGACTGGCACACCGACCTGAACGACCCGCTCACCCGCGACTACGTCGACGGCGCGCGCTTCGCCGAGGTGATGGGCGCCCGCGGCATCACCCGCGAGAGCACCGTCGTGATCTACGGCGACAAGAGCAACTGGTGGGCGGCGTACGCGCTGTGGGTGTTCACCCTGTTCGGCCACGAGGACGTGCGGCTGCTCGACGGCGGACGCACCAAGTGGGTCGCGGAGGGCCGTGAGATCACCCGCGATGCGCCGTCCCCGGTGACCGTCGACTACCCCGTGGTCGAGCGTGACGACTCCTCGATCCGGGCGTTCAAGGACGACGTGCTCGCCCACATCGGCCGGCCCATGATCGACGTCCGCTCCCCCGGTGAGTTCTCGGGCGAGCTGCTGCACATGCCCGACTACCCGCAGGAGGGGGCCATGCGCGGCGGTCACGTGCCCGGCGCCCGCAGCGTCCCGTGGGCCCGCGCGGCGGCCGAGGACGCGACGTTCAAGACCCGCCACGACCTGGCCGCGATCTACCAGGACGAGAAGGGCCTGCGGCCCGACGACGAGGTGATCGCCTACTGCCGCATCGGTGAGCGCTCGTCGCACACCTGGTTCGTCCTGACCCACCTGCTGGGTTTCGCCAACGTCCGCAACTACGACGGCTCGTGGACCGAGTGGGGCAACGCGGTGCGGACGCCGATCCAGACCGGGCCCGACACGAGAGCGACGGCGCGGGAGTCGCGGTCGACGACCTGCCCCCGGGCATGGCCGAGCTGGTCGAGGACTTCGCCGCGGTGTCGACGGCCGACCGCCTGCAGCTGCTGCTCGAGCTGAGCGACGACCTGCCGGCCCTGCCCGAGCGGTACGCCGGTCACCTGGCCGACATGGAGCAGGTGCACGAGTGCCAGTCGCCGCTGTTCCTCGCCGTCGAGGTGCAGGACGACGTCGTGCGGGTCTTCTTCGACGCCCCGTTGGAGTCGCCGACCACGCGCGGTTTCGCCGGCATCCTGCACGCCGGCCTGGACGGCCTGAGCCCGGCTGACGTGCTCGCCGTGCCGGACGACGCGCCCTACCGATTCGGTCTGGCCGAGGCCGTCAGCCCGCTGCGCCTGCGCGGCATGCTCGCGATGCTCTCGCGGATCAAGC
>JBKJTJ010000369.1:0-15277 GCA_046590855.1 Actinomycetota bacterium | reverse complement strand
ATGCCGTTGCGCTCGGTGAAGATGAAGCGCTTCATCTTGGGGTTCCAGCGTCGGGTCTGGTGCCCGAAGTGCACGCCGCTCTCGAGGAGCTGGCGCATCGTGACGACGGCCATGCCGACGTCCTCCTTCACTCGGTTGGTCCGCGATGACCGGTCGGTCACCCCGCCTGGTGCCTGCGACGCACGTGAACCGGGCTGAGCCCGGACCGGTGGTGCGCCTCGGCGGTGCGGCGACTGCTCGCCGCGATGCCGACCTGCAGGCACGCGAATTCGACCGATCGAGACCGGTCGTACGGCTGAGTCTACGCCAGTTCGGGCACGGCCGAGGACGACGGTCAGCCGGCCCGCGTCGTACTGTCAGGGCCATGGCCGCCGACCCCCGCCGTCCGTTCCTCGTCGAGCGCATGCGGGGGTTCGGGACGACGATCTTCGCCGAGATGAGCGCGCTCGCCGTGGCCACCGGGGCGATCAACCTCGGTCAGGGGTTCCCTGACACCGACGGACCGCAGGCCGTGCTGGACGCCGCGGTCGAGGCGATCCGCGGCGGCCGCAACCAGTACCCGCCGGGGCCCGGCGTGCCAGAGCTGCGCGCCGCCGTCGCCGAGCACCAGCAGCGCTTCTACGGCCTGGACGTCGATCCCGAGGCCGAGGTGCTGGTGACCGCGGGTGCCACCGAGGCGATCGCGGCGGCGATGCTGGCGCTGTGCGAGCCGGGTGACGAGGTGGTGGTCTTCGAGCCCTACTACGACTCCTACGCCGCGTCGATCGCCCTGGCCGGCGCCGTCCGCCGCACCGTGGTGCTGCGAGCCCCCGACTTCGCCGTCGACGAGACCGAGCTGCGAGCGGCGTTCAGCGACCACACCCGGGCGGTGCTGGTCAACAGCCCGCACAACCCGACCGGCAAGGTGTTCACCCGCGCCGAGCTCGAGCTGGTCGCCGCACTGGCCCGCGAGCACGGTGCGGTCGTCGTGAGCGACGAGGTCTACGAGCACCTGCTGTTCTCGGACGGCCCGACGGGGGGTCAGCAGGTGCCGATCGCGACCCTGCCCGGCATGGCCGCGCGGACGTTGACGGTCTCGTCCGCCGGCAAGACGTTCTCGGTGACCGGCTGGAAGGTGGGGTGGGTGCACGGGCCCGCCGAGCTGGTGAGCGCCGTCCGCACGGTGAAGCAGTTCCTCACCTACGTCGCGTCCGGCCCGTTCCAGCCGGCGGCGGCAGTGGGCCTGCGGCTGCCCGACCAGGTGTACGCCGAGATCGCCGCCTCGTTGCAGCGCAAGCGCGACCTGATGTGCGAGGGCCTGCGCGCCGCCGGCCTCACGCCGCTGGTGCCGGCGGGCACCTACTTCGTCGTCACCGACGCCGCCGAGATCGGCTACGACGACGGCCTCGCGCTGTGCCGCGACCTGCCCCGACTGGCGGGCGTCGTCGCGGTGCCGGTCAGCGTGTTCCACGACGACCCCGACGCCGGGCGCTCGCTGGTGCGGTTCGCGTTCTGCAAGCAGGACGCCGTGCTGGTCGAGGCCGCTGAGCGGCTGGCTGCCCTGCGCACCTGACGCTGCGTCCACAGGTGCGCCGATCGTCCCGGCGTCCACAGATGGTCGCTGTCCTCTGGTCGGCATCGCGACGCCTCCCCAGCCTGGAGCCATGCTCCGAGTGATGCTGCTGGCCGCCCTCGTCACGGGCGCCTCCCCCGCCGTCGTGTCCGCTGCGGCCCCGATCGCGTCGCCACCGCGCGGCGTGGTCGCTGCGGCGGGGTGGCAGTGGCCGCTCGAACCAGCACCCGCGGTGGTCCACGACTTCCACGCTCCCCCCACGCCGTGGAGCGCGGGCCACCGCGGGGTCGACCTGGCGACGACCGTTGGGGCGGCGGTCCTGGCGGCGGGCGATGGTCAGGTGACGTTCGTCGGCAGCATCGCCGGCCGCGGCGTGGTCGTGGTGACGCACCCGGGCGGGCTGCGCACGTCGTACGAGCCGGTCATGGGCACCGTCGCGGTCGGCGCCGCAGTGCGCCCGGGCCAGGTGATCGGGTTGGTGCAGGGGGTGCCCGGGCACTGCGCGCCACTGGCGTGCCTGCACTGGGGTCTGCGCAAGGGCGAGAACTACCGCGACCCGCTGTCGCTGCTCGGCCGCGGGCCGCCGGTGCTCAAGCCCTGGGCCGGGCTCAGCCCGTAGTGACCTGGAGCGGGCTCAGCCCGCGGTGACCTGGAGCGGGCTCAGCCCGCGGTGACCTCGGCGATCTTGCCGCGCAGCTGCAGGACGGCCTTGGTGTGCATCTGGCAGATGCGCGACTCGGTGACCCCGAGCACCTGGCCGATCTCGGCGAGGGTCAGGCCCTCGTAGTAGTAGAGGGTGACGACGATCTTCTCGCGCTCGGGCAGCTGGTTGATCGCCCGCGCGAGCAGGTACTTGGTCTCCTCGCCCTCGAACGCGAGGACGGGGTCCTCGGCGCCCTTGTCCTCGAGGGTGTCGACGAGGGTGAGCTTGTCGCCCTTCTCCCCGCCGACGCTGAGCAGCTCGTCGAGCGCGACGACGTTGACGTACGACACCTGGCTGAAGATGTGGTGCAGGTCACCGACGGCGATGCCCATCTTGGCCGCGACCTCGGCCTCGGTCGGGGTGCGGTGCAGCTGGGCCTCGAGCTCGGCGTACGACCGCTCGACCTCACGCGCCTTGTAGCGGACCGAGCGCGGGATCCAGTCGATGGCCCGCAGCTCGTCGATGATCGCGCCGCGCACCCGCGAGATGGCGTAGGTCTCGAACTTGATGGCGCGCTCGATGTCGAACTTCTCGATCGCGTCGATCAGGCCGAAGATGCCGTAGGAGACCAGGTCCGCCTGCTCGATGTTCGGCGGCAGACCCACGCCGACGCGGCCGGCCACGTACTTGACCAGCGGTGAGTAGTGCAGGATCAGCTTTTCGCGCAGCGCCTGGTCGTCGGTCGTCTTGAACTCGCGCCACAGGGCCTTGATGGCGGCGTCGTTGGCGGCGACCGCGTCGAGGTGGTCGTCCTCGACCTCGATGACCTCGACGGCGTCGGTGACCGGCTCGGCTGCGCCGTTCGCAGCCGGGCTCGCGCTCACGACAGCGTCAGGCTCGTGGGTGCGCCTGCTCATACGTCGCCTTCAACCTCTCGACGGACACGTGGGTGTAGATCTGGGTCGTTTGGAGCGTAGCGTGGCCGAGCAGGTCCTGAACCGCTCTCAGGTCAGCTCCCCCCTCGAGCAGGTGCGTCGCGGCCGAGTGCCGCAGGCCGTGCGGGCCGATGTCGTCAGCACCCTCGACGTGGGCGACCAGGGAGTGGACGGCGGCCCGCACCTGTCGCGGGTCGGCTCGTCGCCCCCGTCGCCCGAGCAGCAGAGCGGCGCCGCTCGCCGGGCTGACGAGGGCCGGACGGCCCCGGTCGAGCCAGTCGACGACCGCCCGCCCGGCGGGCAACCCGAACGGCACCACCCGCTCCTTGTCTCCCTTGCCGATGACGCGCAGCGTGCGCCGCGACAGGTCGACGTCGTCGACGTCCAGGCCGACCAGCTCACCGACCCGCAGCCCGCTGGCGTACAGCAGCTCGAGGGCGGCGCGGTCGCGCAGGTGCAGCGGGTCGCCGTCGTCGGCCGCGACCGCGGCCAGGTCCAGCAGCGCGCTCGCCTGCGCCTGGCCGAGCACGGCGGGCAGCGTCTGGTCGCGTCGGGGTGAGGCGAGCCGCACGGCTGGGTCCAGCGGGATGCGACCGGTACGCGCCGACCACGCGCAGAAGGCGCGCGCCGCGGCGGCCCGCCGGGCGATCGTTGCCCGGGCGAGGCCGGCCCGGGTCATCTCGGCCAACCACGAGCGCAGCAGGGTCAGCTCGATCCCTTCCAGCGACCGCACCCCCTGGGCGTCGGCCAGCTCCAGGAGCGACCGCACGTCGGCGACGTACGCGCGCACCGTGTGGTCGGACCGTCCGCGCTCGGCGTGCAGGTGGCGCGCGAACTCCTCGAGCGCGTCCTGCACCGAACCGGCCAGTGGCCTCCAAGTGGACGTCGGGGCGCGGGTCACCCGCCCACGGTCACGCACGCACCGCCCCCGCACAAGCGGCCACGCGGAGCGCCGGGTCAGGTGCGCGGTCACTCGCCGGCGCATCCCGGGGCCACTGGCCGGATCAGCGGGGGGTCACTCGCCGGCGCGCACCGCCCGGCGGGCCTGCACCTCGGCAGGTGGTCGGCGCTCGACGGGCGCGCGGACGGTTCGCCACCCGCTGCCCTGTCGCTCGGCGAGCCCGAGCAGGGCCAACCGGCCGAGGGCCGACTGCACGGTGGCCGGGTCGAGGCCGGCGGTGGCGCACAGGCGGTCGATGGGCCGCCCGGCGCGCACGGGCAGGGCGTCGAGCACCCTGGCGGCGAGGGGGTCGAGGTCGTCGGTGGGGGCGGACCTGCCTCGACGCGGGACGGCGGTGTCCTGTCCCATCCGGCCGACGAGGTCGGCGACCTCGGCCGCGTCGGTCACCAGGACGGCGACGCCGTCGCGCAGCAGGGCGTGGCAGCCGGCCGACCCCGGCGAGGTCACTGGTCCGGGCACCGCACCGACCGGACGGCCCAGCAGGGCGGCGGTGCGCGCGGTGTTGAGCGATCCGCTGCGCAGCGCCGCCTCGACGACGACGGTGCCGCTGGACAGCGCGGCGATCAGCCGGTTGCGCTGCAGGAACCGGCCGCGGGTGGGTGCCGACCCCGGCGGCACCTCGCTCAGCACGGCGCCCAGCTCGCCGAGGCGGGCCATCAGGGTGTCGTGGCCGGCGGGGTAGGCCCGGTCGAGACCACCGGCCACCACGGCGACCGACAGCCCCCGGGCCGCGAGCGCGCCGCGGTGGGCCGCGCCGTCGATGCCGTACGCCAACCCCGAGACGACCGCGAACCCCCGTTCACCCAGCCCGCACGAGACGTCCCCGGCCACGTGCTCGCCGTACGACGTCGCCGCCCGCGCGCCCACCACGGCCACCGACCGCTGGGCGACCTCGTCCAGCGACGCCGGCCCGCGGACCCACAGGCACGGCGGCGGCGCGGCCAGGACGTCGAACGCGGACGGCCACTCCTGGTCCGAGGGCAGCACCACCCGACCCCCGAGCCGGCGGACGCCGTCGAGGTCGCGCATCGGGTCGAGGTCGGCGAGCCGCGGCACGAAGCGCAGCAGCCACTCGGCCCGCTGCTCGACCAGGGCGCGGAGCGCCTCACCGGGCCCGACGGCGCCGATCAGGGTGGTGGCCCGCTCGTCACCGGGCTCGATCAGGCGGCTCCAGGCCACCCGGGCGAGGCGCTCGTCGTCCGGGTCGAAGCGCAGCGCGAGCGCCCTCACGCGGCCACCGACCCGCTGTCGCGCAGCGCGTATGCCGCCGAGACGTCATCGGCACCGGGGGCCGAGCGACCGGCGAGGTCGGCGAGGGTCCAGGCGCACCGAAGCGTCCGGTCGTAGCCGCGGACGGTCAGCAGCCCGCGTTCGACGCCGCGGTCGAGGAGGTGGGTTGCACCGGGTGCGAGCCGCCAGCGGCCGCGGCGCAGGTCGCGGCCGGGCACCTGGGCGTTCAGCCGCCACGGGGTGCCGGCCCACCGCTCGCGCTGGATCTCGCGCGCCCGCGCGACCCGCGCCGCGACCGTCGCGGTGGTCTCGCCGACCGCGTCGGGGTCCATCGCGGCGCGGGTCACCGACAGCACCTGGACCTGCAGGTCGACCCGGTCGAGCAGCGGGCCGGACAGCCGGTGCAGGTAGCGGCGACGAGCCATCGGCGTGCAGGTGCAGTCGGTGCCGGCGCCGCTGGCGCGCCCGCACGGGCAGGGGTTGGCCGCGAGCACCAGCTGGAACCGCGCGGGGTAGCGAGCCACTCCGCCGGCGCGGGCGATCACCAGCTCGCCCACCTCGAGCGGCTGACGCAGCGCGTCCAGCACCCGGGTGTCGAACTCGGGGGCCTCGTCCATGAACAGGACGCCGTGGTGGGCCCGCGAGGCTGCGCCGGGGCGCGGCATGCCCGTCCCGCCGCCGACGACCGCGGCGGGCGAGGCCGTGTGGTGCGGGTCGATGAACGGTGGCCGGGTGAGCAGCCCGCCGCCTCGGGGTAGGACGCCGGCCAGGGAGTGCACGGCCGTCACCTCGAGGGCGGCGTCGACGTCCAGGTCGGGCAGCAGACCCGGCAGGCGGCAGGCGAGCATGGTCTTGCCCGAGCCGGGCGGCCCCACGAGGAACAGGTTGTGGCCACCTGCGGCGGCGATCTCGAGAGCCGCTCGGGCGTCGCGCTGGCCGATCACGTCGGACAGGTCGGGCGCCGGCTGCCCCGGCGCAGCGGTGGGCGGGTCGACGTCCGGGACGTGGGCGCCGGTGTCGCTGGACTCGCCGCGGTAGAAGGAGACCAGCGCCCCGAGCGTGCCGGCGGCGTGGACGGCGACACCGGGCACGAGCGCGGCCTCACGGGAGTTGGCCGCCGGCACGACCACGTGCTCGATCCCGGCGCGCGCTGCGGCGAGCACCGCCGGCAGGACCCCGCGAACGCCGCGCACCTGCCCGTCGAGCCCGAGCTCACCGAGGTGGACGACGCCGGCGGCGCGCCGCTCGGGCACGACCTCACCGGCGACGAGCACCGCGATCGCCACCGCCAGGTCGAACCCCGTCCCCGCCTTCGGCAACGAGGCGGGCGAGAGGTTGACCGTGATCCGCCGGGCCGGGATCGCGACTCCGGAGTTGGCGCACGCCGCGCGGACCCGGTCGCGGGCCTCACCGAGCGAGGTGTCAGGCAGCCCGGTGATCGTGAACGCCGGCAGTCCGTTGGCGACGTCGGCCTCGACGTCCACCACGTGCCCGTCGATCCCCGACAGCGCGACGCACTGGGTGCGACCGAGCGCCATCAGGCCACCGACCGCAGGTGCACGACCTGCGCCGCGCCGCTGCGGGGCCGGCTGACCGCCACGACGTCGATCCGCACCAGCGGCGGGTGCAGGCCCGACTCGGCCAGCCAGCGGGCGGCCAGTCGCCGCAACCGAGCCACCTTGCGCGGGGTGACCGCCTCGGCCGGCGACCCGAACGACCCCGACCGACGGGTCTTGACCTCGCAGACCACCAGGCAGTCGCCGTCGCGGGCGATGATGTCGATCTCACCGAGCTCGCAGCGCCAGTTGCGGTGCAGCACCACCAGACCCTGCTCGATCAGGTGCCGGGCCGCGACGTCCTCGCCGTAGCGCCCCACCGTGTCCTTCGCCGCCATGACGACCACCTCCGGGTCGCCACGCTGGCCCGACCCGGACGCCTATGACAGCCCGGTGGAGTCATCTGTGGACGGTGGGACGAACGCCGTCCCTGTGGAGGACGCCGCTCTGCACGGTGGCGTGATGCTTCGCCAGGCGGCGTCGCGTCACACAGCGGCACGCGGCGTGCATGACGTGATCACGTCGGGCCTGCGGGCCACGCAGGGTGGGTCAGCAGCCGATCAGGCGGGTGGCGAGGTAGGCCTCGACCTGGTCGAGGGACACCCGCTCCTGGGTCATCGTGTCGCGGACGCGGATCGTGACGGCCTGGTCCTGCAGGGTGTCGAAGTCGACGGTGAGGCAGAACGGCGTGCCGATCTCGTCCTGGCGGCGGTAGCGACGGCCGATCGCCCCCGCGTCGTCGAACTCGATGTTCCAGTGCTTGCGCAGCACGGCAGCCAGGTCGCGCGCCTTGGGCGAGAGGTCGGCGTGCCGCGACAGCGGCAGCACCGCGGCCTTGACCGGCGCGAGCCTGGGGTCGAGGCGCAGGACCACGCGCTTGTCGACGCCGCCCTTGGCGTTGGGCGCCTCGTCCTCGGTGTAGGCGTCGACGAGGAACGTCATCAGCGACCGCGAGAGGCCGGCTGCCGGCTCGATGACGTACGGCGTCCAGCGCTCGTTCTTGCCCTGGTCGAAGTACGAGAGGTCGACGCCGGAGTGCTCGCTGTGCGTCTTGAGGTCGAAGTCGGTGCGGTTGGCGATGCCCTCGAGCTCGCCCCACTCCGACCCCGAGAAGCCGAAGCGGTACTCGATGTCGACGGTGCGCGTCGAGTAGTGCGACAGCTTCTCCTTGGGGTGCTCGAAGTGGCGCAGGTTCGCGGGGTCGACGCCGAGGTCGACGTACCAGGCGGTGCGGGCGTCGATCCAGTACTGGTGCCACTGCTCGTCGGTGCCCGGCTCGACGAAGAACTCCATCTCCATCTGCTCGAACTCCCGGGTGCGGAAGATGAAGTTCCCCGGGGTGATCTCGTTGCGGAAGCTCTTGCCGGTCTGCGCGATGCCGAACGGCGGCTTCTTGCGCGCCGAGGTCATGACGTTGAGGAAGTTCAGGAAGATGCCCTGAGCGGTCTCGGGCCGCAGGTAGTGCAGTCCCGACTCGTCCTCGACCACGCCGAGGTAGGTCTTCAGCAGCCCGCTGAAGTTGCGCGGCGGCGTCCACGACCCGCGGGTGCCGCAGTTCGGGCACGCGATGTCGGCCAGGCCGTTCTCGGCGGCGCGCCCCTTGCGCTCCTCGAACTCCTCCTGCAGGTGGTCGGCCCGAAAGCGCTTGTGGCAGCTCTGGCACTCGGTGAGCGGGTCGCTGAACGTCGCGATGTGGCCCGAGGCCTCCCAGGTGCGGGTGGGCAGGATCACCGAGGAGTCCAGGCCGACGACGTCGTCGCGGCCGGTCACCATCGACTTCCACCACTGCCGCCGGATGTTCTCCTTCAGCTCGACCCCGAGCGGTCCGTAGTCCCAGGCCGACCGGGTGCCGCCGTAGATCTCGCCGCACGGGAACACGAACCCCCGGCGCTTGGCGAGGCTGACGACGGTGTCGACGCGGGACTCTGGCTTGGCGGCCACGGTGGGTCACTCCATCCGGCTGGGTGTCGGCGAGCTGGGTTGCAGCAGCGGACCTTCAGGCTAACGGGCTCCGTCGGCCCTGTCGGCACGGTCGCTGAGGCGGTCGACGAGCTCGGTGGGGCCCGCCTCGACCAGGGCCTCGTACGCCGTGGGCTCGTCGATCGCGTGGTACATCACCGGCACGGCACGCATCTTGACGTCGTACGACGAGAGCCCGCGGCGGTAGGCGCCGACGGTGTCCCACTCGGTCTGCAGCAGCCAGCGCTCCGGCTCGTCCATCGACCGCCCCACGTGGCCGCGCCGGAAGCCGGGCTGCAGGCGCAGGGCGTCCAGCGCCTCGCGGGCCCGCTCGTGGAACACCGCGGACTCCTGCGCCGGCACGACGTACCGCGTCACCACGACGAGCGCCACGACCCACCCCCCCTGCCCGGACGACGGGCCCGGGCGACCGCGCCCAGCCTGGCACGAGACGATGGGCGGCCCGCACCCCCACGAGAGGTCCCCCGTGAGCCAGACCCCCGCGCCGACGTCCGGCCTGCGCGCCGCCATCGAGCGGGCCAGCCTGCCCGTGCTGCTGCGCCTGTCGCGGCTGCCGCGCGCCGTGCCGTTCGTGGTGCTGCTCGCCGCCCTCGTCGCCGCGATCGTCGTCGGCGGCCCGATCGCGGTGGTGCTCACGGGGGTGGTGGTCGTGTTCGTCGGGTGGCTGCTCTACCTCGGCTGGCCGCGCCTCGGCACCGGCGAGCGTCTCGGCCGGGTGGCCGTGCTCGTGATGGCGCTCGCGCTGTGCCTGACCCAGGCGTTTCCGCGCTGAGACCGGCGACCGGTTGACCCGGTGCGGCCGCCACTTGATAATGGTTCTCATGTCCAGGTGGGTGGTGGTGAGTGCGGGTCTGCTCGTGCTGTCTGCCTGCTCCTCGCCCGCGGGCCGGCCGGGCGCGATCACGGTGGCACCCGGTGAGCGGATGCGGGTGGTCGCCAGCTTCTACCCGCTGCAGTACCTCGCCGAGCGCATCGGCGGCCACCGGGTCAGCGTCACCAACCTGACCAAGGCCGGAGCCGAGCCGCACGACCTCGAGCTGTCGCCGCGCGACGTCGCGTCACTGGCCGACGCCGACCTCGCCGTGCACCTCGGCGGGTTCCAGCCGGCCGTCGACACCGCGGTGGCGGCCGAGGCGGCCGGGCGCGACTTCGACGCAGCCGGCCCCGCCGATCTGGACCTGCGGGTCACGGGCGGCGGCGCGACGGTCGCCGGCTCGGTCGACAGCGCGACCGACGCCGTCGGGGCCACCGACCCGCACTTCTGGCTCGACCCGGTGCGGCTGCAGGCGGTGGCAGCCGCCCTGTCTGCGCGGATGAGCGTGGTCGACCCCACCGCCGCCGGCACCTTCGCCGCGAACCTGGACGTCCTCACCCGCGACCTGCGCGACCTGGATGCCGACCTGCGGGCGGGGCTGGCCGACTGCGCGAGCACCGAGCTCGTCACCAGCCACTCGGCGTTCGGCTACCTGGCCCGCCGGTACGGCCTCACGCAGGTGGGAGTCACCGGCCTGTCGCCCGAGGCCGAGCCGGACGCCGGTCAGCTGGCCGACGTGGCCGCGTTCGTCCGCGCGCACGCCGTCCGCACGATCTACTCCGAGACACTGGTCAGCCCGGCGGTGGCCGACACCCTGGCCCGTGAGACCGGTGCCCGGACGGCGGTGCTCGACCCGGTCGAGGGGCTGAACGAGGAGTCCGCCGGGAGCGACTACCTTGCGGTGATGCGCGCCGACCTCGCCACGATCCGCGGGGGCCAGCCGTGCCGGTGATGGACACCTCGACTGACGACGTGACGGACCCGGTGATCGCCCTGCGCGGCGTCAGCGTCGGCTACACCGACCGGGCCGTCGTCCACGACGTCGACCTGGTGGTGCAGCGCGGTGAGGTGGTCGCGGTGCTGGGCGCGAACGGCTCGGGAAAGACCACCCTGGTGCGCGGGCTGCTGGGCCTGGCCAGCATCCTGACCGGTGAGGTCGACCTGCTGGGTCGCCCGGTCGGGGCGCGCGGACGCTCGCGCTGGCACGGCGCCCGGATCGGCTACGTGCCCCAGCGGCACACGGTCGGCGGGACGGTCGCCTCCACGGTGCGCGAGGTCGTCTCGTCCGGCCGGCTGCCACGTCTCGGCCGGGTCGGCTGGATGCGCGAGACCGACCGGGCAGCAGTCACCGCGGCGATCGACGCGGTCGATCTCACGCCGTGGGCCGACGTCGACATCGCGGCCCTGTCCGGCGGCCAGCAGCGGCGGGCGCTGATCGCCCGGGCGCTGGCCAGCGAGCCCGAGGTGCTGATCATGGACGAGCCCACCGCGGGCGTCGACCAGGCCAGCCAGCAGGCCCTGGCCCGCTCGGTGGCCCGGCTGGTCGAGCGGGGCGTCACCCTGCTGATCGTGACGCACGAGGTGGGCCCGCTGGCCGGCGTCGTCACCCGCGCCGTCGTCCTGCGCGAGGGACGGGTGGCGTACGACGGTCCGCTCGAGGCGTCGATGATCGGGGCCTCGGACGGCGCGCACGACCATCACGTCCACGACCCGGCCGGCGGTCGGCGCAGCTGGCTGCGACCCACGGTGGGTGGCCGCTGATGCCGCTGATCGAGCTGCTGCAGTACGACTTCATGCGCCGCGCCCTGGTCGCCGGGCTGCTGGTGGGGCTGGCCGCCCCGGTGGTCGGCATCTTCCTGGTGCAGCGCCGGCTGGCCCTGATCGGTGACGGCATGGGCCACGTGGCGCTGGCCGGCGTCGCCGCCGGGGTGCTCACCGGCACGGCACCGGTGTGGACCGCCCTGGTCGCCGCCGTCGGGGGCGCCATCGCCATCGAGCTGATCCGCGCCCGTGGCCGCACCAGCGGCGACATCGCCCTGGCCGTGCTGTTCTACGGCGGCATCGCCGGAGGCGTCGTGCTCATCTCGCTGTCACCCACCGGGACTCCCGCCAACCTCAACGCGTACCTGTTCGGGGCCATCACGACCACCAGCAGCGCCGACCTCGTCACGTTCGCGGTGCTCGCCGGCGTCGTGCTGGTGACCTCGCTGCTGCTGGCGCGGCGGTTGTTCGCGGTGAGCAACGACCCCGAGTACGCCCGGGCGGTCGGCCTGCCGGTGCTGTCGCTGAACCTGCTGCTGGCCGTGCTGACCGCTGTGACCGTGGTCGTGTCGATGCGGGTGGTGGGCCTGCTGCTCATCAGCGCGCTGATGATCCTGCCGAACGCGATCGCGCAGCTGCTGTGCCACAGCTTCCGCGCGTCGCTGCTGGTCGCGGTGGCCACCGGGGTCGTCGTCAGCGTCGCCGGCATCTCGACCAGCTTCTACGCCAACACGCCCTCGGGCGGCACCATCGTGCTCTTCGCGATCGGCGTGTTCGTGCTGGCGGCGCTCGGGGCCGCGGTGCGCGACGCGCTGGCCCGCCGCCGGCACGCCGCGGCCGAGGTGCACCACGCGCACGAGCACGGTGTCGCCTGCGGGCACGACGCGGTCACCCACGACGACCACGTCGACTACCTGCACGAGGGTCACCGCCACGCCCAGCACGTCGGCCACTACGACGAGCACTGACGTGAGCACCGAACCCGCCTCCACCACGACCGCGCGCAGGGCCAGCCGACAGCGCACCGCGGTGTCGGCGTACCTCGCCCGCGGCGCCACCTTCGCCAGCGCGCAGGAGATCCACGCGGCGCTGCGCGACGGTGGTGAGCCGGTGGGCCTGGCGACGGTCTACCGCGCGCTGCAGGCCATGGTCGAGGACGGCGAGCTCGACGCGCTGCGCACCGACGACGGGGAGACGGTCTACCGCCGGTGCGGCACCAGTCACCACCACCACCTGGTCTGCCGCGAGTGCGGCCGCACCGTCGAGGTCGAGGCGCCGGACGTCGAGCGGTGGGCCACCGCGGTCGCCGCGCAGCACGGCTTCGGCGAGGTCGCGCACACCCTCGAGATCTTCGGCGTCTGCGACCGGCACTGACCGCTACGCGGTCGTGGGGTCGACGGCTCCGCCGTAGCGCCGGTCACGCCGGGCGTACTCGTCGACCGCGCGCCACAGCACCCGCCGGTCGACGTCCGGCCACAGCTCGGGGACGAACACCAGCTCGGCGTACGCCGACTGCCACAGCAGGAAGTTCGAGGTGCGGTGCTCGCCGGACGTGCGCAGGAACAGGTCGACGTCGGGCAGGTCGGGCTCGTCGAGGTAACGGGCCAGGACGCGCTCGTCGACCTTGTCGGGATCGAGTCGTCCGGCCGCGACGTCCTGCGCCAGAGCCCTTGCGGCATCCGCGATCTCGGCCCGGCCGCCGTAGTTGACGCACATCGTCAGGGTCAGCACCGTGTTGTGCCGGGTCAGCTCCTCGGCCGCCTCGAGCTCGTTCACGACGCTGCGCCACAGCCGCGGCCGACGTCCGGCCCAGCGCACCCGCACCCCCCAGGCGTTCATCTCGTCGCGTCGGCGCCGGATCACGTCCCGGTTGAAGCCCATCAGGAAGCGCACCTCCTCGGGCGAGCGCTTCCAGTTCTCGGTCGAGAACGCGTACGCCGACACGTGCGTCACGCCGACCTCGATGGCCCCGGCGACGACGTCCAGCAGCGAGGCCTCACCGGCCTCGTGACCGCGGGTGCGGGGCAGCCCGCGCTCGCCGGCCCAGCGGCCGTTGCCGTCCATGACGACGGCGACGTGGCGGGGCACCAGCTCGCGCGGCAGCTGCGGTGCGGTGGCACCCGAGGGGTGTGGCGGCGGCGGGACGGGCGCGACCGTCGGCCGCGGCGGGGTGGTGCGCCTCACGAGCGCTCGACCAGCCGCAGCGCGCGGATCCCGCGCTCGAGGTGCCACTGCAGGTAGGCGGCGACGATGCCGCTGGCCTCGCGCCGGTGGCGCACCTCGCTGGCGTCGGCCGTCGTCCAGTCGCCGCCGAGCAGTGCCGCCATCAGGTCGAGCGCCGCCGGCGACGGGGACGCCGAACCCGAGGGCCGGCAGGCGGGGCACACCGCCCCCCCGGCGGCGATCGCGAACGCCCGGTGCGGCCCCGGCGCCCCGCAGCGGGCGCAGTCGACCATGCTGGCGGCCCAGCCCGCGACGGCGAGCGCACGCAGCAGGTAGGCGTCCAGCACCAGCGACGGGTCGTGCGAGCCGTCGGACAGCGTGCGCAGCCCGCCCACGAGCAGCAGGAACTGCTGCACCGCGGGGTCGCCCTCCTCGTCGGTGAGCCGCTCGGCGGTCTCGAGCATCGCCGTCCCGGCCGTGTAGCGCGGGTAGTCCGAGGCCAGCCGGTCGCCGTACGGCTGGATCGTCTCGACCTGCGTGACGATGTCGAGGGTGCGGCCTCGGTAGAGCTGGACGTCGATCATCATGAACGGCTCGACCCGCGCGCCGAACTTCGACCGGGTGCGGCGCACCCCCTTGGCCACCGCCCGCACCCGGCCGTGGTGGCGGGTGAGCAGCGTGACGATGCGGTCGGCCTCACCGAGCTTCTGGGCCCGCAGCACGACCGCCTCGTCCCGGTAGAGGCTCACCCGCCCAGTGTCCTACGCCCGGGCCCGTCGCCGCCCGCGCCGCGCGGGGTCAGCCGCGCTCAGCGCGGTTGACCGCCGACACGATCGCCTTGAGCGAGGCCGTGATGATGTTGGGGTCGATCCCGACGCCCCACAGCACCCGACCCCCGACTGCGCACTCGACGTACGCAGCGGCCGTGGCGTCGCCCCCGGCGCTCATCGCGTGCTCGTGGTAGTCCAGCACCCGCACGTCGACGCCGATCTCGCCCAGCGCCGAGGTGAAGGCCGCGATCGGCCCGTTGCCCCGTCCCTCGAGCGAGACCGCGGTGCCCGCGTCCACGAGGTCGACCGCGAGCTCGTCCCCGTCGTCGGACGACGAGGCCCGGGTGCCGCGCAGCGCTAACCGGCCCCAGCTCGACCCGGTGGGCAGGTACTCGTCCGAGAACGCGGCCCACAGGTCGGCCGCCGAGACCTCGCCGCCCTCGTCGTCGGTGCGCCGCTGGACGACGCCGCTGAACTCGATCTGCAGCCGCCGCGGCAGGTCGAGGTGGTGCTCGCTCTTCATCAGGTACGCGACGCCGCCCTTGCCGGACTGGCTGTTCACCCGGATCACGGCCTCGTAGGTGCGACCGACGTCGCGCGGGTCGATCGGCAGGTACGGCACCGCCCACTCGATCTCGTCGACCTCGCGACCGGCGTCCGCGGCGTCCTTGGCCAGGTGCTCCAGGCCCTTCTTGATCGCGTCCTGGTGCGATCCCGAGAAGGCGGTGTAGACCAGGTCGCCGCCGTACGGGTGCCGCTCGGGCACGGGCAGCTGGTTGCAGTACTCGACCGTGCGACGCACCTCGTCGATGTCGCTGAAGTCGATCTGCGGGTCGATCCCCTGGCTGAACAGGTTGAGCCCCAACGTGACCAGGCAGACGTTTCCGGTGCGCTCGCCGTTGCCGAACAGGC
>JBKJTJ010000238.1:0-7682 GCA_046590855.1 Actinomycetota bacterium | reverse complement strand
CCGCTGCACCGAGTGCGGCTGGACGGCCACCAAGTGGGTCGGCCGGTGCGGCGAGTGCCAGGCGTGGGGCTCGGTCGCCGAGGTCGGTGACGTGCCCACCCGCACGACCAGCGCCGGGCCGGTCACCGCGCCGGCCACCTCGATCGTGGACGTCGACGCCGCCCTGGCCTCCTCGCGCGCGACCGGCATCGGTGAGCTCGACCGCGTGCTGGGCGGCGGGGTCGTCGCGGGGGCGGTCCTGCTCGTGGCCGGCGAGCCCGGCATCGGCAAGTCGACCCTGCTGCTGGACGCCTGCGGCCGCGCCGCGCGCGACGGCCAGCGCGTGCTGTACGTCACCGGCGAGGAGTCCGCGGCCCAGGTGCGACTGCGGGCCGAGCGGATCGAGGCGATGGCCCGCACCCTGTTCCTGGCTGCCGAGACCGACCTGGCCGCCGTACTCGGGCACATCGACGCGGTGCGACCCGACCTGGTGGTCATCGACTCGGTGCAGACGATCGGGTCGGCCCAGCTGGACGGCGCCGCCGGCAACGTCGCGCAGGTGCGCGAGGTGGCAGCCGCGCTGATCGCCGTGTCCAAGGCCCGCGGCCTCTGCACCTTCCTGGTCGGGCACGTGACCAAGGACGGCTCGATCGCCGGGCCGCGCGTGCTCGAGCACCTGGTCGACGTCGTCCTGCAGTTCGAGGGTGAGCGGCACTCGCGGCTGCGCCTGGTGCGCGCGGTGAAGAACCGGTACGGCCCGACCGACGAGGTGGGCTGCTTCGACCTGTCCGATGTCGGGATCGTCGGGCTCGCCGACCCCAGCGGGCTGTTCCTGTCCGACCGCACCAGCACCGCGCCCGGCACCTGCGTGACGGTCACGCTCGAGGGCCGCCGCCCGCTGGTCGTCGAGGTGCAGTCGCTGGTCGCCGGCACGCAGGCCCCCAACCCGCGCCGGGCGACGTCCGGTCTGGAGTCCAGCCGGGTCGCGATGGTGCTCGCCGTGCTCGACCGTCGCGCCGGCGTGGCGCTGCGCGCCGCCGACGTCTATCTCTCGACGATCGGCGGGGTGCGGGTCGCCGAGCCGGCGTCCGACCTCGCGGTCGCGCTGGCGGTGGCCAGCTCGGCCAGCGACCGGCCCCTGCGGCCCGGCACGGTGGCCTTCGGCGAGGTGGGTCTGGCCGGTGAGATCCGCCCGGTCGGCGGGGCGCTGCGCCGCCTGGCCGAGGCGGCCCGGCTGGGGTTCACCACCGCGATCGTCCCGCCGGGGGTCCTCGGGTCCGGCACCCTGCCCGAGGGCCTCAGCGTCATCGAGGCCCCGGACCTGTCGTCGGCGATGCGGCGGGCCCTCCTGCGGTTGGCGTAGCCCGCCGCGGGTCGGCTCCGCTGGCCGGGCGTTCCCACCGGTTACGATCAGGCGAAACTGGTGACCAGGTGGGGGTGGGGCATGGCCGAGCGGTCCGAGGACGAGCTCATCCGCACCACCTTGGCGGCGGCGGCGCCCGGCACGGAGCTGCGGGACGGCCTCGAGCGGATCCTGCGCGGCCGCACCGGCGCGCTGATCGTGCTGGGCAACGACCGGCTGGTCGAGCAGATCGCCACCGGCGGGTTCCCGCTCGACGTCGAGTTCTCGGCCACCCGCCTGCGCGAGCTGGCCAAGATGGACGGCGCGATCGTCTGCGACCGCGACGCCTCGCGGATCCTGCGCGCGGCCACCCAGCTGCTGCCCGACCCCACGATCGAGACGGCCGAGTCCGGCACCCGGCACCGCACCGCCGAGCGGGTGGCCAAGCAGACCGGGTTCCCGGTCATCTCGGTCAGCCAGTCGATGCGGATCGTGGCGCTGTACGTCGGCAACCGGAGGCACGTGCTCGAGGACTCGGGCGCGATCCTGTCGCGGGCCAACCAGGCCCTGGCAACCCTCGAGCGCTACAAGCTGCGCCTCGACGAGGTCACCGGCACCCTCTCGGCGCTCGAGATCGAGGACCTCGTCACCGTCCGCGACGTCGCGGCGGTGATCCAGCGCCTCGAGATGGTCGGACGGATCAGCGACGAGATCGCCGGGTACGTCGTCGAGCTGGGCACCGACGGCCGCCTGCTGACCCTGCAGCTCGACGAGCTGACCGGGGGCCTCGGGCCGGACCGCGAGCTCGTCGTCCGCGACTACCTCGCGCCCGGCACCTCCGACGAGCGGGTCGCCGAGCTGCTGGCTGCCCTCGCCCTGCTGAGCTCGGCCGACCTGCTCGACCTCACGTCGGTCGCCCGGATCATGGGCTACAGCATCGTCGGCGACGCCCTCGACGCGGCCGTCAGCCCGCACGGGTACCGCCTGCTCAGCAAGGTGCCGCGCCTGCCCGGTGCCATCGTCAGCCGCCTCGTCGAGCACTTCGGCAGCCTGCAGAAGCTGCTCGCCGCCGGGCTCGAGGACCTGATGGCCGTCGACGGGGTCGGCGAGGGCCGGGCCCGCGCCGTCCGCGAGGGCCTGTCGCGCCTCGCCGAGTCCAGCATCCTCGAGCGCTACGTCTGACCGGAGGTCCCGCGGCTGGCTCGGGCGCGCCCCCCACCCCACCGCGCGGACGTCGCGGGGGCACCCCACTCCGTGAGGAACGTAGTGGGGTGCCCCCGCGCCTTCGGCTCGAACGGGGCCTCCTCGTTGCGGGGGCACCCCACTCCACTAGGTACGGACAAGGGTGCCCCCGCGATCATCCGGGTGAGGCTGGGAGGATGCGGCGGTGACGGAGCACCCCCTGCACGCGCCGGTGCTGCGCTGGTACGACGAGAGCGCGCGCGACCTGCCCTGGCGGGCGCCAGGCCGTACGCCGTGGGGGGTGCTGGTCAGCGAGGTGATGCTGCAGCAGACCCAGGTCGCCCGGGTGCTGCCCGTCTGGGAGCAGTGGCTGACCCGCTGGCCGACGCCGGCCGACCTCGCCGCGGCCGCGCCCGGGGACGCCGTCCGGGCCTGGGGTCGGCTGGGCTACCCGCGCCGCGCGCTGCGGCTGCACCAGGCGGCCACGCAGATCACCGAGCGGCACGGCGGCCAGGTGCCGGCGGCGTACGACGACCTGCTGGCGCTCGCCGGAGTCGGCACCTACACGGCGGCGGCGGTCGCGTCGTTCGCCTTCGGGGGCCGGCACGCCGTGGTCGACACGAACGTCCGGCGCGTGCTGGCCCGCGCCGTGGGTGGCGCACCGCTGCCGGCGCCGACACTGGCCGTGGCCGAGAGCGAGCGCGCGCAGGCGCTCGTGCCCGGCGATCCCGCGGTCGCCGCCCGGTGGGCGGTCGCGGTGATGGAGCTCGGCGCGCTGGTCTGCACAGCCCGCGCCCCGCGGTGCGCGGCCTGCCCGGTGCTCCGGCTGTGCGCGTGGCAGCGGGCGGGTGCACCGGCGTACGACGGCCCGGTCCGCCGCGGTCAGACCTGGCACGGCACCGACCGGCAGGTGCGTGGCCTGATGCTGGCCGTCGCCCGCGGTGCGGCGGACCCCGTCTCGCGCGCCGAGCTGGATGCCGCGACACCGGCCGCCGACCCGGTGCAGCGCAGCCGGGCCCTGGCCTCGCTGCTGGACGACGCCCTGCTGAAGCAGGGCGAGGACGGTCGTTACGCGCTGCCGGTCTGACGTAGGTTGGATGATCGTGCGCCCGCTGACCGCCCTCGGTGTCGCCGGGTTCAGACGGTGGTCGGCGTATCGCGCCGCGACGGTCGCCGGAGCGGTCACCAACTCGGTGTTCGGGTTGCTGCGCGCGGCGATCACCGTCGCGGCCGTCGGTGCCGCGGGCGGGACGATCGCCGGCTACTCGGCGATGGACGTGGCGACGTACTCGTGGCTGACCCAGGCGATGATCGCGCCGATCACCCTCGGCGCGTGGAAGGACCTCGCCGACCGGGTGCGCACCGGCGACATCAGCGTCGACCTCGGCCGCCCCGTCGACCTGCAGCTGTCGTGGCTGGCCGCCGACCTCGGCCGCGCCGCGTTCGTGCTGCTACCTCGGGGGCTGCCGCCGCTCGCCGTCGGCGCGCTCACCACCGGGCTCGCGCTGCCGACGTCCGGCTGGAGCTACCTGCTGGGCGCGGTCAGCGTGGTGCTCGCCGTCGTCATCTCGTTCGGCGTCCGGTTCGTCGTCAACCTCAGCGCGTTCTGGCTGCTGGACGTGCGCGGAGTGCTGACCCTGCAGATGGTGGTGTCGAACGTGCTGTGCGGGTTCATCATCCCGGTCGCCTGGTTCCCGCACTGGCTCGGCGCGATCGCCGCCGCCACGCCGTTCCCGTCGATGCTGCAATCGCCCGTCGACGTGCTGTCCGGGCGGGTCACCGGCCTGGAGGCCGCCGGAGTCGTTGCGGTGCAAGCCCTCTGGGCGCTCGCGGTGCTCGGGGCCGGGCGGCTGGTGCTCGCTCGCGCCACCCGCCGGCTGGTGGTGCAGGGTGGCTGAGAGCCGGGTTGATCACAGCGTCCGCGCCTGGACCCCCTGGACGGCGCTGCTGCGCTCGCGCGTACACGCGCAGTCGGCCTACCGCACCGGTTTCGCCCTCGACCTGGTCGGCAACGTCGGGATCGGTCTGCTCGAGTTCGTCGAGATCTACGTCATCTTCACCCGGGTGGACTCCCTCGGCGGTCTGACCGCCGCACAGGCGCTGCTCGTCTTCGCCCTGGCCAACATCGGGTTCTCGCTCAGTGACCTCGCGGTCGGGCACCTGGACAACCTGTCGGAGTACATCCGCGCCGGCACCCTGGACGCGTACCTGCTGCGGCCCCTGCCGGCCCTCGCCCAGCTGGTCACCAGCGACGTCTCGCTCAAGCGACTGGGACGCACCGCGGTCGCGCTCGCCGTGCTGGCCGTCGCCCTGCCGACGGCGGTCACCGACTGGAGTCCGGCCCGCGTCGCCCTGCTGGTGATCACCCCGATCGCGGGCGCGGGGGTGTTCTCCGCGCTGTTCGTCGTCGCCGCGGCGCTGCAGTTCTGGGTGGTCGACGGCGGTGAGCTGGCGAACTCGTTCACCTACGGCGGTTCGTACGCCGCGTCCTACCCCGCGAGCATCTTCGCGCTGCCGCTGCGGCTGCTGTTCACCTTCGTCGTCCCGGCGGCGTTCACCGCCTACCTGCCCGCCCTGGCGCTCACCGGCGCCTCCGGCCCGGTGTGGTTGCCCAGCTGGTTGGGCTGGTGCACCCCGGTGGTGGCCCTGGCGGCCTGGGGTGTGGCCCTGCTGGCCTGGCGCGCCGGGCTGCGCCGCTACACGGGGGCGGGCGGATGAACGAGGAAGCAGTCGTCGAGGCGACCGCGCTGCGGCGCGACTTCGTGGTGCGCCGCCCCGTGGGCCGACTGCGCCGCGAGCGCCACGTCGTGACCGCGGTGGCCGGTGTCGACCTGCGCATCAGCGCCGGTGAGGCCGTGGGTTACATCGGCGCCAACGGCGCGGGCAAGTCCACGACCATCAAGATGCTGACCGGCATCCTGGTGCCCAGCAGCGGCACGGTGCGCACCTGCGGGCTCGACCCGGTGCGCCACCGCCGCGACCTGGCCCGTCAGATCGGTGTGGTCTTCGGTCAGCGCAGCGGGCTGTGGTGGGACCTGCCGCTGGCCGAGTCCTTCCGCGTGCTCGGCGCGCTGCACCGGTTGCCCGACAGCGTGTGGCAGGCGCGCCGCGACGAGCTGGTCGAGCGGCTCGAGCTCGCGTCGTTCCTCACCACCCCGGTGCGACAGCTCTCGCTGGGCCAGCGGATGCGCGGCGAGGTGGCCGCCGCGCTGCTGCACTCGCCGCGCTTCGTCGTGCTGGACGAGCCCACCATCGGGCTGGACGTGCTGAGCAAGGAACGGCTGCGGGTGTTCCTGCGCGAGGAGCGTGCCGCGCACGGCACGACCCTGCTGCTGACGACCCACGACATGGGCGACATCACCCGCCTGTGCGACCGGGTGCTGGTGGTCGACCACGGCGCCCTCGTGTACGACGGGACGCTGCCGGGTCTGGTGGCGCGCGTGGGGGCCGAACGCGTGCTGGTCGTCGACCTGACCGAGCCGGTCGCCCCGCTGACCGACGTCCCCGGCACCCGCCTGGTCGGCGTCGAGGGCGGCGGTCTGCGCCAGCGGCTGTCGTTCTCACCCGAGTCGACCACGGCCCCCGCGGTGCTGGCCGAGGTCAGCCGGCGCGCCGACGTCCGCGACCTCGCGATCGAGGAACCGGACGTCGAGGAGGTCGTGCGCCGGCTGTACGCCGCCGGCCCGCGCTGACGCTCGCCGGCACCTCACAGCCGGCGGAGCATCCGGGTGTTCCCGAGGGTGTTGGGCTTGACCCGGTCCAGGTCGAGGAACTCGGCGACGCCCTCGTCGTAGGAGCGCAGCAGCTCGGCGTAGACCGCCGGCTCGACCGGCGTCCCGTCGATCACCTCGAACCCGTGCCGGGCGAAGAAGTCGACCTCGAACGTCAGGCAGAACACCCGGTGGACGCCGAGATCGCGCGCGTCATCGAGCAGCCGCTCGAGCACCAGACCCCCGACGCCCCGCCCGAGCCGGTCCGCGGCGACCGCGAGGGTGCGCACCTCGGCCAGGTCGTCCCACAGCACGTGCAGCGCACCGCAGCCGACGACCTCGCCCGACCCCTCCTGCGCCACCACGAACTGCTGCAGGCCCTCGTAGTAGGCGACGGCGTCCTTGTCGACGAGAACTCTCCGGGCGGCCAGCGGCTCGACCAGCGCCCGGATCGCCGGGACGTCGCTCGTGCGGGCGGGGCGAAGGTCGTACGGCCCGGCGTCGGTGGGTCTCACGACGGCATCATCGCCCGTCGGCGAGCTACGCCGCCCAGTCCGGGTCGAGTCACTCCACAGCGACGTCGTCGCGGGGGCACCCCGCTCCACTCTGATCGGAGTGGGGTGCCCCCGCGACCTCGGGAGGGCGGGGGGGCGATCCGCGGGCCCGGGCCCGGCCCGGCCCGGCCTGGCCGGGCCCGGACGCAGGCGTGGCCGGACGCAGGCGTGGCCGGCACCCCGTCGCAGGGGTGCCGGCCACGCCGGGTGGGACGGTGGTGCTACTCCGTGCCGGCCACCTCGACGGGCGGGGCGTCGGGCAGCGCGGTCTTCGGCGTGCCGCTGAAGACGAACTCGCGCGCCTTGCCCTCACCGGTGGCGTCGACCAGCACGATCGACCCGGCCTTGAGGTCGCCGTAGAGGATCTTCTCGGACAGGACGTCCTCGATGTCGCGCTGGATCGTGCGACGCAGCGGACGTGCGCCGAGCACCGGGTCGTAGCCCTTCTCGGCCAGGTAGATCTTGGCCGCGGGCGTGAGCTCGATGCCCATGTCCTTGTCCTTGAGCCGGTTGTCGAGCTTGGCCAGCATGAGGTCGACGATCTGGATGATCTCGGGCTGGGTCAGCTGCGGGAAGACGATGGTGTCGTCGACCCGGTTCAGGAACTCGGGACGGAAGTGCTGCTTCAGCTCGTCCTGCACCTTTGACTTCATCCGCTCGTAGCCCGTAGCGGTGTCGCTGCTGGAGCTGAAGCCCAGCCCCTGCCCCTTGGAGATGTCCCGGGTGCCGAGGTTGGTCGTCATGATGATGACGGTGTTCTTGAAGTCGACCATCCGGCCCTGCGAGTCGGTCAGGCGACCGTCCTCGAGGATCTGCAGCAGCGAGTTGAAGATGTCCGGGTGGGCCTTCTCGACCTCGTCGAACAGCACCACCGAGAACGGCTTGCGGCGCACCTTCTCGGTGAGCTGGCCGCCC
>JBKJTJ010000068.1:0-5445 GCA_046590855.1 Actinomycetota bacterium | reverse complement strand
CGGGACGTCGATCACCACCGACGCCGACGCCCTGGCCAAGGCCTCGGTCACCGTCGAGGTCGTCGAGCCCTTCAAGGGCCCGAAGATCACGATCATGAAGTTCAAGAACAAGACGGGCTACCGCAAGCGGCAGGGTCACCGTCAGCACCTGACCAAGGTCAAGGTCACCGCCATCTCGGCCTGACCCCCCAGACGGCCAGCCGGCCGGATCAGCTTCGAGGCCGCACGGCCTCTCGGACAAGACGGGCAAGGGCACATGGCACACAAGAAGGGCGCGTCATCCACGCGCAACGGTCGCGACAGCAACGCCCAGCGCCTGGGCGTCAAGCGCTTCGGTGGCCAGGTCGTCGGCGCCGGCGAGATCATCGTGCGCCAGCGCGGCACCCACTTCCACCCCGGTGACGGCGTCGGTCGCGGTGGCGACGACACGCTGTTCGCCCTGGTGCGCGGCGCGGTCACCTTCGGCATGAAGAAGGGTCGCAAGACCATCAGCGTGCTGCCGCCCGTCTGAGCGGTCCCGCACCACCCGGCGACCCCGCGGTCGCCGCACCACGCTCTCGCGAGGGGGTGGGCCACCACGGCCCACCCCCTCGCGCCGTTCCCGCCCACTCATCGGAGGCTGCTCATGGCGTCGTTCGTCGATCACGTCCTGCTGCACGTCGCCGGCGGCGCGGGCGGCCACGGCTGCGCGTCCGTGCACCGCGAGAAGTTCAAGCCCCTGGGCGGCCCGGACGGCGGCAACGGCGGTCGCGGCGGTGACGTGGTCCTGGTGGTCGACCCCAGCACGACCACGCTGCTGGACTACCACCACACCCCGCACCGGCGCGGCACCAACGGCAAGCCCGGCATGGGCGGGCACCGCACCGGGGTCGAGGGCACCGACGTCGTCCTGACCGTCCCCGACGGCACGGTCGTCAAGGACGCCGACGGCACGGTCCTCGCGGACCTGGTCCGCGAAGGCACCCGGTACGTCGTCGCGCGAGGTGGCCGCGGCGGCCTGGGCAACGCGGCGCTGGCTTCCAACCGCCGCAAGGCACCGGGGTTCGCGCTGCTCGGCGAGCCCGGCGAGTCCGGCGACATCGTCCTGGAGCTCAAGTCCCTCGCCGACGTCGCCCTGGTCGGCTACCCCAGCGCCGGCAAGTCCAGCCTGGTCGCCGCCATGTCCGCCGCCCGGCCCAAGATCGCCGACTACCCCTTCACCACCCTGGTGCCCAACCTCGGCGTCGTGCAGTCCGGCGACGTGCGGTTCACCATCGCCGACGTCCCCGGCCTGATCCCGGGGGCCAGCGAGGGCAAGGGCCTGGGCCTGGAGTTCCTGCGGCACGTCGAGCGCTGCTCGGTGCTCGTGCACGTCATCGACTGCGCCACCCTCGAGGCCGACCGCGACCCGGTGTCCGACCTGGACGTCATCGAGGCCGAGCTCGCGGCCTACACCGCCGACGAGACCCTGGGCGGTCGGCCGTTGGCCGACCGGCCGCGGATGGTCGTGCTGAACAAGTCCGACGTGCCGGACGCCGTCGACCTCGCCGAGCTGGTGCTGCCCGAGCTGCAGGCCCGCGGGCTGCCCGTCCACGTCGTGTCCGCCGCGTCCCACGCCGGGCTGCGCGAGCTCGGGTTCGCGATGGGCGCCCTCGTCCAGGCGGCCCGCGCGGCCGCCGCCACCACGGTCGCGCCCCGGGTGATCCTGCGGCCCAAGGCGATCGACGACTCCGGCTTCGACGTCCGCGCCGAGAACGACCCCGAGGGTGGCGGCACGCGGTTCCGCATCACCGGCGTGCGGCCGGTGCGCTGGGTGCGCCAGACCGACTTCACCAACGAGGAGGCCATCGGCTACCTCGCCGACCGGCTGGCCCGGCTGGGGGTCGAGGAGGCCCTGTTCAAGGCCGGCGCGACCCCGGGCGCCGAGGTGCTGATCGGCACGGGCGAGGACGCGGTGTTCTTCGACTGGGAGCCGACGATGGCCGCCGGTGCCGAGCTGCTGGCGGGCCCCCGGGGCACCGACCGGCGTCTGGTCGAGGAGGACCGGCCCACCCGAGAGCAGAAGCGCGCCGACTACGAGTCGCGCCGGGTGGCGCGCACCGTGGCCCGCGACGAGCTCGTCGCCGACCGCAAGGCCGGCCACTGGGCCACGCCCGACGACGTCGACCCCGCCTGAGCGGTCGCGCGCCATGACCACCCGGGCCCGGGGTTCGCGCGCCGACCTGACCACGGCCGCGCGCCTGGTCGTCAAGGTCGGGTCGAGCTCGCTCACCTCGGGGGACGGCGGCCTGGACCACGCCCGGGTCACCGCACTGGTCGAGGTGCTCGCAGCGCACCGCGCCACCGGCGTCGATGTCGTGCTGGTGAGCTCGGGGGCCATCGCCGCCGGCCTCGGGCCCCTGGGCCTGACCCGTCGCCCGCGCGACCTGGCCACCCAGCAGGCGGCGGCCAGCGTGGGGCAGGGACTGCTGGTCGCGCGGTACACGGCGGCATTCGGGCGGCACGCGACGCCGGTCGGCCAGGTGCTGCTCACCGCCGACGACGTCATCCGCCGCGGTCACTACGCCAACGCCCGGCGCACCCTCGACCGCCTGCTCGGGCTGCGGGTCGTGCCGGTGGTCAACGAGAACGACACCGTCGCCACCGACGAGATCCGGTTCGGCGACAACGACCGCCTCGCGGCCCTGGTGGCGCACCTCGTGCAGGCCGACGCGCTGCTGCTGCTCACCGACGTCGACGCCCTGTACGACGGACCGCCGTCACGGCCCGGTGCCCGCCGGTTGCCCGCCGTCCTCGGGCCGGCCGACCTGGACGGCGTGCGGCTGGGTGCGAGCGGCAGCGCCGTCGGCACCGGCGGCATGACCAGCAAGGTGCAGGCCGCGGCCATCGCCACCGGTGCCGGCATCGCCACCTGGCTGACCAGCGCCGACCTCGTCGGCGAGGTGCTCTCGGGCGCGGACGTCGGCACCTGGTTCGCCGCGACGGGTGCGCGGCGCACCAGCCGGCTGCTGTGGCTGGCGCACGCGACCCGACCGCTCGGGCGCCTCGCACTGGACCCCGGGGCGGTGCGGGCCGTGGTCGAGCGCGGCTCCTCCCTGCTGCCTGCCGGCGTCACGGGGGTCGAGGGCGACTTCGCGACCGGCGACCCGGTCGACCTGTGTGACGAAAATGGTCACGCGGTGGCCCGTGGGCTGGTCAACTATGCAGCACAGGAGATCCCGGGCCTGCTGGGTCGCTCGACCCGCGACCTGGCCCGAGAGCTTGGACCCGCCTACGAGCGGGAGCTGGTGCACCGGGACGACCTGGTGCTGCTTCGACGGTGACGGAGGCAGGGCAGTGGGGGACGAGCTCGGGGTGATGACCACCCCGCCGCTGTGGCACGTCACGCTGACGATGTCCGGGCCCGCCGTGCCGATCGAGCGCCTGCGCGGCGCCCTGGACCGCCTGGTGCACGAGCGACCGTTCCTGCTCTCGATCCGCTACGCCGCCGACCGCGCCGAGCTGCGCTTCTGGGACGAGGCCGAGGACGTCGACGACGTGGCGGCCCTGGCGCTGCGGTTGTGGGGCGACCACCGCGACAGCGCCGGCCTGCCGTCGTGGGGCGTGGTGGGGATCGAGGTGCTCGACCGGGCGACCATGCAGCGCCGGGGTGGCGATCGCGCGCTGAGCCCGCTGGTGTCGGCGGGTGTCGCGCCGCTCTGACCACGCCTACCGTTGACGCATGACCACGACCCTGCCGTCCGACGTCCTGCCCACCCCCGACGTCGCGCCGACCGTGGAGCAGGACGACGCGCTGCGGGCCGACGTCCTCGCCGCGTGCGGCCGGGCGCGTGAGGCGGCGCGCGCCGTGCGCCCCCTGACCCGCGGAGCGAAGGACGCGCTGCTGCTCGCGATGGCGGCGGCGCTGGACGCCGCGGTCGAAGAGGTCGTCGCGGCCAACGTCGTCGACGTCGACGCTGCGGTGCGTGCGCAGACCCGGGAGTCGCTGGTCGACCGCCTGCGCCTGGACGCCGGGCGGTTGGCCGCGTCGGCCCAGGGGCTGCGCGACCTGGCCGCCCTGCCCGACCCGGTGGGCGAGGTCGTGCGCGGCCAGCGGCTGGCGAACGGACTGGAGGTGCGTCAGACCCGGGTGCCGATGGGCGTGGTCGCGATGGTCTACGAGGCGCGGCCCAACGTGACCGTCGACGCGGCGGGGCTGGCCCTCAAGAGCGGCAACGCGGTCGTGCTCCGCGGTGGGGCCGCGGCGGCGCACACCAACCGGGCCCTCGTGCGCGTGCTGCGCACCGTCCTCGTCGAGCGAGGACTACCGGCGGACGCGGTCGTGCTGCTCGACCAGGGTGGTCGCGCGGCCGTGCACCACCTGATGACCGCCCGCGGCTACGTGGACGTGCTGATCCCGCGCGGGGGCGCCGAGCTGATCAGCGCCGTGGTCGAGGGCTCGACGGTGCCGGTGATCGAGACCGGGGTGGGCAACTGCCACGTGTACGTCGACGCCTCTGCCGACCTCGAGCAGGCCGTGGCGATCACGCTGAACTCCAAGACCCACCGGCCCGGGGTGTGCAACGCGGCCGAGACGCTGCTGGTGCACCGAGACGTGGCCGGAGGGTTCCTGCGGCGCGCGCTTCCCGAGCTGGACACCGCGGGCGTGCGGCTGCACGTCGACGCGGCAGCCGCGGCGCTGGCAGTCGAGGCGGGGGTCGCCGCGACGCCCGCCGACGACGCCGACTGGGGGGCCGAGTACCTCTCGCTCGATCTTGCGGTCGCCGTCGTGGACGACCTGGACGCCGCGCTGGCGCACATCCGTCGCTGGAGCAGCGGGCACACCGAGGCGATCGTCACGCGGGACCAGTCGGCAGCCCGGGCGTTCGTCGCGGGGGTCGACGCCGCCGCGGTGATGGTCAACGCCTCGACCCGCTTCACCGACGGCGGGGAGCTCGGGCTGGGCGCCGAGATCGGCATCTCGACCCAGAAGCTGCACGCTCGGGGCCCGATGGGCCTCACCGAGCTGACCACCACCACCTGGGTCGTCACGGGCGAGGGACACGTCCGGGGCTGAGCTCACGCAGCGCGGCCCCGGTCCTGCCGGTCGCGACGAGTGAGCCCCGGTCCTGACGCCGGCCCGGGCCGTGTACAGTTCCACCCAGATCCCCACCGCAGACGGTCCCACTGCACTCGGCTTCGGCCGGCAGGCGAAGTTGACCGGCTCGACGCGGATCGGCTAAGTTAGAGCAGTTGCCCCGAGCGAGGACCTCACGGTCCGAGCAGGTGTGCGTGTGGTCTTTGAGAACTCAACAGCGTGCCGTTTTGTTGATGCCATTGTTTTGATGGTGTTGTTTGGTGCACCCTTTGTGGGGTGTTGTTGTGCCAGTTTTCATTGTGTATCGATGGAGAGTTTGATCCTGGCTCAGGACGAACGCTGGCGGCGTGCTTAACACATGCAAGTCGAACGGTGATCTCCAGCTTGCT
>JBKJTJ010000188.1:0-5267 GCA_046590855.1 Actinomycetota bacterium | reverse complement strand
GTCTGTTCGGCGGCAACGAAAATATCGACGGAACGCTCATCGGAGCCCTGCTCATCGTCCTGATCAACAACGGGTTGACCCAGGCCGGCCTCGAGAGCAGTGAGCAGCAGGTGGTGCGCGGCATGATCATCATCCTGGCCGTCGCACTGGCCCGAAAGAAGTAGGCCGCCGTGTCCTCCCCACTGCGCTCCGGCATCATCGGTGCCGGGTTCATCGGCAGCGTCCACGCCCACGCGGTGCGCGCCAGCGGCCACGTACTGAGCCGGGTTGCCGACTCGACACCCGAACTGGCCGCCCAGGCAGCCGTCCGGCTCGGCGCAGTGGCGCCCGCCGAGTCGGCGCTCGCGCTGATCGCCTCGGACGACGTCGACGTAGTGCACATCTGCACCCCCAACGCCACCCACGCGGCGCTGACTGAGGCGGCGGTTGCAGCCGGCAAATCAGTGATCTGCGAGAAGCCTCTGGCGACCTCGGTTCCCGACGCCGACCGGCTTCTATCCCTGGCCACTGCGGCCGACGTGGTCGCCGCGGTGCCCTTTGTCTACCGGTACTACCCCACCGTCCGTGAGGCGCGGTCCCGGATCGCGCACGACGAGGGCGGGCCGCTGTGGTTGCTGCACGGCTCCTACCTCCAGGACTGGCTGGCCAGCCAGGAGCAGACGAACTGGCGGATCGACCCCGGGCAAGGAGGTGGGTCGCGCGCGTTCGGCGACATCGGGGTGCACTGGTGCGACCTGATGGAGTTCACGACCGGGCACCGGATCACCAGACTCGTAGCACGTATGTCGTTCGCCTTTGGTGCGCGTCCGGGGGAGGACAGCATGGCCGCGGCCCGCACCGAGGACGGCGCGACGGTGCTCTTCGACACCGACCGCGGTGCCAGCGGGTCCGTCGTGGTGAGCCAGGTCTCGCCAGGACGCAAGAACCGGTTGTGGTTCTCCTTCGACGGCACCAGCGCGTCGTACGCCTTCGACCAGGAGCTGCCCGACTCGCTCTGGGTAGGTGGACGACGGGAGAACCGGGTGATCGCACGGGGTCCGGACACGTTGAGCTCGGGGGCGGGGCAGGCCTACTCGCGACTGCCCGCCGGGCACCCGCAGGGATACCAGGACTGCTTCAACGCCTTCGTGGCTGACGTGTACGCCGCCGTGCAGGGCGAGGCGCCTGAGGGCATGCCGACCTTCGACGACGGCCGCAGGGCCGCGGTGATCACTGAGGCGGTCATCGACTCGGTCAAGAACGACACCTGGGTGGAGGTACCCGCATGAAGCTCGGTTTCTTGACAGCATGCCTGCCGGACCGGCCGCTCGTTGACATCGTCCGGTTCGCCAAGGAGCACCAGTACGAGGCGCTCGAAGTGGCCGCCTGGCCCGACCTCGGCAGTCGGCCGTTCACGGCTACCCATCTGAAGGCGGAGAGCTTTGGATCTGCGGAAGCAGAGCGGGTGCGCGCACTCTTCGACGAGAACGACCTGACCCTGTCGTCCTTGGCGTTCTACGACAACAACCTGCACCCCGACGTGGCCGTGCGTGCCGCCATCAACCAGCACGTGCTGGCGCTAGTTGACGCGGCCGCCCTGTTGGGCTGCCCGACCGTTGGCACGTTCATCGGGCGTGACCCGGGCCGCACCGTGGCCCAGAATCTGGCCGAGGCCGAAAAGGTCTTCGCGCCTCTGGTGGACCGGGCCGGCGAGAAGGGGGTCAAGCTCGTCATCGAGAACTGCGTCATGGAGGGCTGGCACCCCGACGGTTACCCCGGCAACCTCGCGTACTCCCCCGAGCTGTGGGAGTGGATGTTCTCCCTCGGGCTTTACCTAAACTACGATCCCTCGCACCTGCTGTGGATGGGTATCGACCCGGTGGCGGCGATCAAGCCGTACGTCGACAAGGTGGCCCACGCCCAGGCAAAGGACGCCGAGATCTTCCCCGACAAGCGCAACCGCTACGGGTACCCCGGCATCGCGGTGAACCGCGCTGACCCCTGGGACGTCGGCTGGTGGCGTTACCGCGTACCCGGCCTCGGCCAGGTCGACTGGGTCCGTGTCGTCGACGCGCTCTACGAGGGCGGCTTCGACGGCGTGCTGTCCGTCGAGCACGAGGACCCAGTCTGGGGCGGCACCGAAGAGCGGGTCCTGACCGGTCTGGACATCGCTCACCGCACGCTGCGGCCACTCCTGGTCGCCTGACTCACGGGACAATGCCATGAACCAGGTAGAGACAACGGCACGGTACTTCGACGCCCACCAGCGCGCGACAGTCGAGGCCGCGATGGCGCGGGTCATCCCGACCGACCAGACGCCCGGTGCCCGTGAGGCCGGGACCATCGACTTCCTCGAGCGGTACCTGTCGGGCATCGACTACATCTACGCCAAGCCCGATGGCAGCGGCTTCGAGCATCTTCAGGGCAAGCAGGCGGACGCCTGGATGGAGCGGGTCGAGGCAGCCCGCGCGAAGTACGTGTCCGGCGTCCACGAGCTGGACCGCCTGGCCGCCGAGGTCGGTGGCACCTCGTTCGTCGATCTCGACGAGGCCGGCCAGGACGACGTCCTGCGCAGCCTGGAGCAGGCGGCGCACGGCGAGGACGACACCGGGGGCACCGCCGAGATCGCGTACAGCCTGCCGGCCGAACCGGCCCTGCAGCAGACCAGTGCCGAGGACGAGCTCAACTTCTTCCCGCTGCTGGTCACCCACACCCGACAGGGGTTCTTGTCCGACCCGATCTACGGGGGCAACCGCGACCAGGTGGGCTGGCAGGCCATCGGGTTCCCCGGGCCGGCTTCGCTGCTGGAGGTCCACACAGGCCGCTACAGCACGCTCGAGTTCTTCGCTGACAACCGCAGTCACCCCGGCCAGGAGGACCACCATGACGCGTGAGGGCAAGCCGGAGAAGGTGGACGTCTGCATCATCGGGGCCGGCGCCTCAGGAGCGGCCGCCGCCAAGGTGCTGACCGAGAGCGGCCGGCGCGTCGTCGCGCTCGAGAAGGGACCGTGGCGCACCCGCGAGAGCTTCGGTGGCGACGAGCTGGCGAACGTCAACCGGTACAACCTGTGGCCCGACCCGCTGCTGAACCCGCGCACGGCCCGCCAGTCCCCGCAGGACGAGGCGCACCTGGAGACGTTCTGCCCGGTGCCCCAGATGGTCGGCGGCGGCACTGTGCACTGGCAGGGCTGGTTGCCCCGGTTCACGCCCAACGACTTCCGGCTGCGCTCGGTCGCCGGGGAGCTCGCGAACTCGAGCCTGGCGGACTGGCCGATCACCTATGACGAGCTGGAGCCGTACTACGACAAGGTCGAGTGGGCCTTCGGCGTATCGGGCCAGGCCGGCGCCAACGCCTTCGAGGGCTGGCGCAGCCGGGGTTACCCGTGTCCGCCGATGCCTCAATCCAGGTACGCAGAAAAGTTCCACCAGGGCTGCGGCAAGCTCGGCTGGAACTCCTTCCCCACTCCGCAGGCGGCGCTGTCTCAACCGTTCAACGGCCGGCCGGCGACGGTGATCAGCGCGTTCGCCCAGCAGCACGGTGACCCCACCGGCACGCGGTCCAGCGCGCTGAACGTCTTCATCCCCGACGCGGTGGCCACCGGCCGGTACGACCTGCGTCCGGACAGCTACGTCCGGGAGCTGGTGCTCGACTCGGTCGGCCGCATCCGGGCTGCCGTCTACGAGGACGAGAACGGGTCACTGTTCGAGCAGGAGGCCGACGTGTTCGTCCTCGCCTGCGGGGCAGTGGAGTCCGCGCGGTTGTTGCTGCTGTCCACCTCGGGACGATTCCCGAACGGGCTGGCCAACGGCAGCGACCTCGTGGGCCGCAACGTCACCTTCCACGAGTACTCCGCGTCGGTCGGCACGTTCGCCGATCCCGTCTACGCCTGGGCCGGCGGTGGCTACGTCAGTGCTAGCAGCTTCGAGTTCTATGAGCACGACGCCTCGCGCGGGTTCGTGGGCGGCGGTCACATCGCGGCGGCTGGGGTGGGGATCCCGTTGCCCATCAACTGGAGCCTGCCCGGGCGACCGGTGTGGGGCACGGAAGCCAAGCAGGTCGACCGCGACTTCTACAGCCACAGTATGGCCGTCGCGATGGTGCTGCACGACATGCCACAGCACGGCAACCGGGTCGACCTCGACCCGACCGTCGTCGACGCGTGGGGGCTGCCAGTTGCACGCATCACGTTGACGCCGCACGAGAACGACGTCGCCCAGGGCCGGTTCTTGGTCGACCGATGTGGCGAGATCCTGGAAGCAGCAGGTGCCACGACCGTCGACAAGGTTTATGCGAAGCGGGTCACTGGCAACTGCTCGCACCAGCACGGCACCACCCGGATGGGTGACGACCCGGCAACCTCGGTGGTCGATCGCAACTGCCGCGCTCACGAGGTCGACAACCTCTTCGTCGTGGACGGCGGAGCCTTCCCAACAGCGACCGGCGCCAACCCGACCCTGACCATCATGGCTAACGCCTGGCGCGTCGCCGAGCTCATCGCCACTGGCGGTGGCCGCTAGCGGTAACGAGCCAGCAGGTTGAAAGCAGGCGCGGCTGCTCGACGTGAGGATGAGTCTGCTGTCGGTAGGCTGAAAACTCCTGCTCGTAGAGGGGCCGAGTGCTCTCGGTAACGATGTCGCTTGCCGAGGCGGTCCCGGCCGGACTTCAGCGTGATGTCGCCACGGTCGCCCGTCGCGGTGGCCTGACCACCCCCGAGGTCGCGAACAACTTCCACGCCGCGAAAGACCGTCCGCCGCATTGGACCGGCCGGACCGCCTGGTACACCCTGTCCGCTCGCGACCTGACACCTGTCAGACGCATAATCGGGCGCTTCCCGCGGTCCTGCGTCGCGTCCTCCCAGGTCAGCGCCCTACAACTGGCCGGTCGTACCGTCTGGTAAGGCTCTGCGCTCACATCGCGCTCACAAGCCGTTCTGTAGGTTCCATCGCCAGAAGCCCTAAACGCCGTTGATTCTATGTTCGCTGTTCCTGTTTACAGGAGATTCGGAGCCGGCAAGGGGACTTGAACCCCTAACCGCCCGATTACAAGGCAACACGGCCCGCATCCGGCTCATGCCAACCGGTGCCCGTTAGGCCCGTGACCTGCGCAAACATTATCCGGGCCGTACCGGCTGGTGACGCCGCGCGCGTCACATGTCGGTGCGTTCGTGAGCGCCATGTGAGCGCGGCGTGCTCCCGCTGCCGGCTCGTGCCAGGCCGTCCGCGACCCCTGATCGCCACCTGTTCACCCCAGCCTGCCCACCTCCACCCCGCTCCGGAGGACCTCCACC
>JBKJTJ010000323.1:0-15620 GCA_046590855.1 Actinomycetota bacterium | reverse complement strand
GGCACCTCGACGATCATGTCGACGAACTCGTAGTTGATCGCCGCGCCCTTGCCGGTGAGGTAGGACCACATCTGCTTGCCGAGGTCGACGAAGCTGGTGGTCTCGCTCTGGGTGTTCAGGTCAGCCACGGCTGCTCCTTGCTGAGGGGGTGTTCGGAAACCACCACAGTGGTGCCGTTGGCCCCGCAGCGCGACCGCAGGCGCGGTGCGGCGCCAGTGGTGAGCGTGCGGGAGAAGGGACTCGAACCCTCACGCCCGAAGGCACAGGAACCTAAATCCTGCGTGGCTGCCAGTTACACCACTCCCGCGTCAGTCCGAGCCTACGCACCCCCGGGCCTGCGCACCCTCAGGCTGCGGGTAGGCCCAGCTCACGGGTCAGCATCGCGACGTGCCCGGTGGCCTTGACGTTGTAGCGCACCCAGGTGACGACGCCGTCTGCGCCCAGCACGACGGTCGAGCGGATCACGCCCGTGACGGTCTTGCCGTACAGCTGCTTCTCACCGAACGCGCCCCACGCGGTCATCACCGCGCGGTCGGGGTCACTGAGCAGGGGGTAGGTCAGGGCCTCCTGCTCGGCGAACTGCGCGAGCCTCGCCGGGAAGTCGGGGCTGATCCCGATCACCTCGAAACCGGCTTGCTGCAACGGTTCGAGCCGATCGCGGAAGTCGCAGGCCTCGGTCGTGCAGCCCGGGGTCATGGCGGCCGGGTAGAAGAACACCACCACCGACCGGCCGCGCAGCCCGTGCAGCCGCACCGAACCGCCGCTGCCGTCGGTCAGGGTGAAGTCCGGAGCCACGTCTCCGACGGCCAGTCGGGTCACGCCCGCGAACCCACGGCCGGCGCGACCGCGGCGGCGTCGGTGTGGTCGTCCATGCCTGCGGTGCGGCGCAGGCGACCCGGGCCGGTCACGGCCAGGACGATCACGAACAGCGCCGCCGAGGTCAGCACGATCGTCGTCCCCGACGGGACGTCGAGCTGGTAGCTCGCGACCATGCCGACGAAACCGCTCAGCGCCCCCACCCCGGTCGCGATGACCAGCATCCGCGAGAACGAGTTGGTCAGCAGCCGGGCGATCACTGAGGGGACGACGAGGATCGCCGCCACCAGGGTCACGCCGATGACCGTCAGCGACGCCAGGATCGACAGCGACAGGACCGCCATCAGCAGCGCGTCCAGCCGCCTGGTGTTCACCCCTGACACGGCTGCGACGTCCGGGTCGAACGTGAGGAACAGCAGCTGGCGGTAGCGCAGGACGACCAGCAGCAGCGTCGCGAGCAGCGCGACGACGAGCAGGATCAGGTCGGAGGCGCGCACGCCGAGGATCGAGCCGAACAGCGCCTGGTCGAACGACAGGCCGCCCTGCTGGCCGAACTTCTTCAGCAGCGCCACGCCGAGCGCGAACGACGCGGTCGTGACGACGCCGATCGCCGCGTCCGCGCCGATCGAGCGCTTGCGGGCGACCCAGTTGATCGCGAAAGCCGTTCCGAGGCCCCAGATCCCGGCGCCCAGCACGACGTTGATGCCCACGACGGCGCTCGCGGCGAACCCGCCGAAGATCGAGTGCGACAGCCCGTGGCCGATGTAGCTCATGCCGCGCAGCGTGATGAAGGTCGAGAGCAGTCCGCACAGCGCGCCGGCGAGCACCGCCGCCGCGAGGCCCTTGACGAAGAAGTCGTACGAGAACATCTCCAGCAGCCCGCTCACGAGGCCACCCCCGATCGCAGCGCGTGGTCGTAGCCGTCGACGACGACCGGGATGCCGAGGTGCTGCAGCACCTCCATGCGCGCGCCGAACACCTGCTCAAGCACCCCGGGGACGATCACCTCCGACGGCGGTCCGCTGGCCACCACGTGCCCGGCCAGGGCCACCAGCTGGGGCAGGTGGGCCGCCATGCCGTTCAGGTCGTGCGTCGTCAGCAGCACGGCGATGCCGTCGCGGCTGAGGTCCTCGAGCAGGTGCAGCACCTCGTGCCGGGTCTGCACGTCGACGCCGGACGTCGGCTCGTCCAGCAGCAGCAGCTGCGGGCGACGCACCAGCGCCCGGGCCAGGAACATCCGCTGCTGCTGCCCGCCGGACAGCTCGCGGATGTGCCGGCCGGCGAGATCGTCGATGCCGAGCCGCTCGAGCACGGCGCGGACGTCGGCGCGCTCGGCCGGGGTCGACCACGGCCAGACGTGGGCCGGCTTGCGGGCCATCAGGACGCACTCGGCGACGGTGACCGGGAAGCCCCACGACACGGTCTCGAGCTGCGGCACGTACCCGACCCGCAGACCTGGCGCACGCACGACCGAGCCCGAGACCGGCGACATGCTGCCGAGCAGGATGCGCAGCATCGTGGTCTTGCCCGAGCCCGACGGACCGACGATGCCGGTGAAGTCGCCGGGCTCGATGCTGTGGTTGACGTCGTGCAGGACGAGGGTGTCGTCGTACGCGGCGGCGACGGAATCCATGCGCACCAGGGGGCTCACTGCGGGCACTCCGCTCGGTCGGGGGAGGTGACGATGGTCCGGCCACCACCGCCGGACGCCGTACCAGTCGAGGCGCCGCAGGCGGCAGGCGCCGGCTCCGCCACCGACGCCGCTGCGCCAACGTCCCCCGTGCGGCAGGATCGGGGTCGCAGCGATGATGTGGGCATCCGCCCACAGTAGACGCCTTGTTGAGACGACGTCGCAATAAGGTCGCCCTGACGCGATCCGGCGGCGGGGACCCGAGCAGGAGGAGACGACGTGAGCGACAGCGACCCGGCCGCCATCGAGGCCCAGATCGAGGCCACCCGGGCACGGCTGGCGGGCACCGTCGACGAGCTCTCGGTGCGCCTGAGTCCGCAGGAGATCGCGCGCCGGGGCACAGCCCAGGCCAAGGCCCGCGTGGTCGCCGCCACCACGACGCCGGACGGTCAGCCGCGCGTCGAGCGCCTCGCCGCCGCCGGGGCTGCCGCCCTCGCCCTCCTGGTGCTCGCCATCTGGCGCCGCAGGCGCGGCTGAGCGTGCCCTTCACCCCGCGAAGCACCCCCCGGGGCGTCGTCCCGGTCGCGCCCGGTCCCGGTCAGGAGTCGGTCTGGGACTACCCCCGCCCGCCCCGCCTCGAGCCGACCGGCGCCCACGTGGTGGTGCTCCTGGGTGGGGTCACCGTCGTCGACACGCGGCGGTCGTTGCGGGTGCTCGAGACCAGCCACCCACCGACGTACTACCTGCCGCTGGCCGACGCGCTCCCCGGGGCGTTTCGTGCGGCCGCCGGCGGGTCGTGGTGCGAGTGGAAGGGTCAGGCCAGCTACCTCGACGTCGTCGGCGGCGACCAGGTCGCCGAGGCTGCCGCGTGGACCTACCCGAGCCCGACGCGGGGCTTCGTCGACCTGCTCGACCACGTCGCGCTCTACCCCGGACGGATGGACCGCTGCACCGTGGACGGCGAGGTCGTGCGCGCGCAGGAGGGTGGGTTCTACGGCGGGTGGGTGACCGACGCGGTCGTCGGTCCGTTCAAGGGCGCGCCCGGGTCGCTGGGGTGGTGAGCGGCGCCTCGCCGCCGCGCCGCAACGCCCGTTTCACGGTGCTGGACGCCGACGGGCCCGTCCCGCGCGAGATGGTGCGCGACCTGCTCGCGATCCGCCGCGACCCGCTGGGCTACCTTGAGGGCGTCGTCGCCCGCTTCGGCGACCTGGTCGCGTTCCCCCTGCCGCGCACGCCGGTGCTGCTGGTCAACGACCCGGCCGGCGCCCGCCGGGTGCTCGTCGAGAACGCCCGGTCCTACTCCAAGGCCACGATCCAGTACGGCGCCCTGTCACTGGTCACCGGCGGCGGCCTGCTCACCGCGGACGGCGACGCCTGGCGCCGCCGTCGCCGGATCGCCCAGCCGGCCTTCCACCACGGCACGCTGGACGTCGTCGCTGAGCAGGCGGTCGCCGCGGCTGAGCGGGTGAGGGCAGGTTGGTCGCACCTGCCCGACGGCGCGGTCGTCGACGTCGACGCCGCGTGCCTGCAGGCGACCCTGGAGGTCGTGGGCCGCACGCTGTTCGACGCCGATCTCGCTGCGGACGGCGAGCGGGTGGTCGCCGCCGTCCACACCGCGCTGGCCGTGGTGGTGCAGCGGGCCCGCACCCCCCAGCCCTCGTGGCTGCCGACGGCCGCGAACCGGAGACTGGCGCAGGCCGTCGCCACCCTCGACCGCACCTGCGGCGACGTCGTCCGCGGACGTCGAGCCCGCGGGCTGGCCGGCGGTGAGGACCTGCTCGGGCTGCTGCTGCGCTCGACCGCCGCCGACGCCGCGGGGGAGGGCGGTCTCACCGACGCCGAGGTGCGCGACGAGCTGGTGACGCTGGTGATCGCGGGCCACGAGACGGTCGCGTCAGCGCTGTCGTGGACCCTGCTGCTGCTCGCCGACCACCCCCAGGTGCAGCGGCGCCTGCACGACGAGCTGGACACCGTGCTGCCCGGACGTCGGGCGCCGGGCTGGGCCGACCTCGCGGGCCTGCGTGTCACCCGGTCGATCGTGGACGAGTCGCTGCGCCTGTTCCCGCCCGCCTGGGTGCTGACCCGTCGGGCTGAGAGCGAGGACGAGATCTGCGGTGTCGCGGTGCCCGCCGGCACGCTGGTCATCGTCAGCCCCTGGCTGCTGCACCGGCGTCCGGCCGACTGGCCCCAACCGCTGAGCTTCGACCCCAGCCGCTTCGACGCCGACCGCTCCGCCACCCCGCGGGGCGCCTACCTGCCCTTCGGTGTCGGCCCCCGGCTGTGTATCGGTCGCGACTTCGCGACCGTCGAGACGGTGCTGACCCTGGCCGCGCTGCTGCGCGGGCACCGTGTCGAGCTGCCGCTGGACGCGGACGGTCGGCCCCGACGTCCGGGCATCGACGCCTCGGTGACGGTGCGTCCCCGCGGCGGCCTGCCCCTGGCACTGCACCGGCGCTGATCCCGCGTGCAGGTGCGGGAGCGGCGCCACGGGGGGATGGTGGGGTGATGACGATCACACCGCAGGAACCTGACCCAGACGGCGGCGTCAACCGCCCCGAGCCGCCGAACGGCCTTCCATCCGACCTGCCCGAGACCGGGCCGATGCCGCTGGCGCCTTCCGACCCCATGACGCGACCGGAGACCGACTGAGCCCGGCCGTCGGTCAGGAGGCGGCGGGCAGCTTCATCCAGCACGACCAGTCGGCCTTGGTGCGCTTCCAGGTCGTCGCGTTCGTGGGGTAGTAGACGAACGCGCCCTGTCGGCCCGACTGGGAGAGCTGCTTCGCGCAGCCCTGGTCGGCGACCTTCTTGGCTGCGGCTCGGCCGGGGTAGGCGCCGGCGGGCTTGCGGTGGGCGCCGAGCCAGACCCACTGCTGTGACCCTGATACGCAGGCCACCGGGACGAAGGTCGAGTTCGTGTGGGTCGCAGCGCACTGTCCCAGCGAGGGCAGCGGGTCGGTGACGCCGGTGAGCGTGCCCTTCAGCGAGCCGACCCGGCTCGCGAGTGTGCGGTGGTCGGCCCCCGGCGCGAGGATCGCGACGCACGCCACCCAGTGCGCCCCGGCCGAGATCTGCTGGCGGGTCGGGAACCGCCAGGTGCGGAACACCCCCAGCGGGATCGTCCCGGCGTACCCGGTCCAGACCTTGACGTCCGGGCAGGCCAGGGACGCCTTCGCGGCCGTGACCTGCTGCGCTACCGACGGGTCGGTGATGGACGGCGGCAGGTCCAGCACGGCGTACACCTGGCCCTGGTGAGCGGCCTCGCAGCCGACCGGGCTGGCGACCGTCAGGTCGCGCACCGAACGCATCGACAAGCAGGTCGACGCGGCCGGCCCGGCGGTCCCGAAGCCCGTGGACGCGGTGCCGGCCCCGCCCGAGGTGCACGCGGTGAGGGCGAGCAGCGCGGCGACTCCCGCGGTCAGTGCTGACGCCCGCGCTCTCATCGCATCGACCCCCTCGGGTCCAGCTGTGCTCAGGTCGCCAGCGTGGCACAGCCCCGCCGACCGTGTGGGGCGACTGCGCGACGCCGCTAGCCCCCGAAGCGCCGCACCTCCTGCAGCCAACCGCACCCCTGCGCGACCTTGCCGACCCGCTGCTGGTTGAAGTAGCTGAGGTACGTAGGCACGACGGCTCCTGGTGATCCAGCGGACCGGGCGGTCCGCGCTCACTCATCCGACGAACGCGGACGGCCGGGTACGACAGGGCTGGGCGGCCACTCTCGGGCGAGCACGGCGTACTGGTACCCGTCCACCCAGCCCAGTTCAGCGTGCCAGGAGTCCTCGACCCCGTGCTGCTCGCGTCGCATCCCGACCTTCTCCAGCACCCGTGCCGACGCCGGGTTGTCGGCGTTGCAGCCGGCCGTGACCCGCCGCAGGCCGAGGTGGTCGAACGCCGCGGACAGCAGACCCCGGGCGAGGTCGCTGGCCACGCCTCGTCCGGCGACGTCCGGATGCACGATGTACCCGATGACCCCCTGGGTGCGCCGGGGCATCCCCGGCTGGCCCATCCCGTCGACGACGTCGAGGAAACCCAGCGCCACGACCGATCCGTCCACCTCGCCGACGCAGGAGAAGTCGGTGTCACTGCTGGCCGCACCGAGCCACTCACGTCGAAGCACCTCCGGCTCGACCTGCGTGCGCAGCATGAACCGGTTGACCGTGGGGTCGTTGCGCAGCGACAGCAGCTGGTCGAGGTCGCTCTCGCTGGCGTCCCGCAGCAGCAGCGGACCGACGCTCATGGGCCAGGGGTTCGACATCACACCACCATCCCGCCGATGTCGGTGATGGTGAACCACCGGCACGAGCCCTTGTCAGGCAAGCAATCACTTGCCTATTCTGGCCCCCGTGGCCGACGTCTTCCGAGCGCTCGATGACGAGACCAGGCGTCGCATCCTCGACGAGCTCGCCGCCGGCGACGGCAAGACCCTCTTCGAGATCTGCTCGTTGCTCACCACGCGGTACGGCTTGAGCCTGACGCGCCAGGCGATCTCTCAGCACCTGGGCGTTCTCGAGTCGGCCGGGCTGGTCCTCACCGAACGACGTGGTCGTTCCAAGTTCCACTACTTCAACGCCGGCCCGCTCGCCGAGATCAGCCGGCGATGGCTCACACCCGCAGGGACGACCCTCGAGCCGGCCGAGCACCCGGCCGTCAAGCCGTACCGAGACGCACTCGTCGAGGACGGCATCCCGCTGGAGGATCCAGAACCGGCTGCCGTGCACCGGTCACCAGCTGGTGGTTCGAGCTCGCCAACCACTGCTCTGCCTCTCGGACCGTTCTTCCACGGAACGAAAGCCGATCTGCGGGTGGGCGATCTGCTGACGGCCGGGTTCCGGTCGAACTACCGGCCAGAGGTCGTCATGAACCACATCTACTTCACCGCGCTGGTCGATGGTGCCGGGCTCGCCGCGGAGCTCGCGACGGGGGAGGGTGCCCCTCACGTGTACGTCGTCGAACCGACGGGGCCCTTCGAGGACGACCCGAACGTCACGGACAAGAAGTTCCCCGGTAACCCCACGCGGTCCTACCGCAGCGCAGAACCGCTCCGGGTCGTCGCCGAGCTGGCGGACTGGACGAGGCTGACCCCTGAGGCGTTGCAGGCGTGGCGCGACCGGCTGAAGGTGATCCTCTCGGAAGTGCGTGGCGTGATCATCAACTGACGCCCGACGCAACCGTCGTTCGGGCGGCGTCGACCACCCGCTCGACGGTCTCGGGCCACGCCTGCGCCTGCCATCCGACGTGGCTGCAGGTCGCGGCGTCGTCCACGACGAACGGCGCGGTGAACTGGTACGCGGTGCCTGACAGCTCTCGCAGCATCGGCACCGCCAGGCCCACCGCACGCAGGGCCCGTGGACCCAGGACGCCGATGCGTGGCTGGGGTGCGCCGGCTGCCTGGGCGATGTCGCCGAGCGCCTCGCGCTGCGTACGGGGCGGGGCGCTGGGGACGATCCACGCCCTGCCATGCGCGGTCTCGTCGACAGCCAGCTGGACGAGAGCGCGGGCGGTGTCGTGGGTGGTCGTCCAGCTGTGCGGTCGGTCCGCGGAGCCGATGACCCAGGCCCGGCGTCCGGCGATGACGGCGGGTGCGTTGCGCGCCAGGTGGGAGTTGGCGCCGGCGTCGGCGTAGTCGCTGGCTCGCACCTCGACGACGCGGACGCGACCCGCCTCGTGTGCGGCGAGTGCGTCCTGCCACATGCGCACCCGGATCTCTCCCTTGTGGTCGCAGGGGTCCAGCGGCGTGTCGGGCCCGATCGCGCCCTTGACTCGTCCGTAGCCGTACAGGTTGCTGACCGTCGCGAGGACGGCGCCCGTCGAGGCGGCGGCCTCGAGCAGTGCGGCGGCGATCGGCGGCCAGTCGGTGTCCCACCGCGTGTACACCGGGTTGGCGCAGTTGTAGATGGCCGTGGCCCCGGTGACGTGGCTGAGCAGCGCGGCGGTGTCGGAGGCGTCGGCGGCGACCCGCTCCACCTGCGGGTGATCGGGTCCGCCTCCTGAGCGGGTGAGGACGCGGACCTGGTCACCGGCCTCGGCCAGCAGCAGGGCGATGCGGCTGCCGACCGGCCCCGACCCGACGACGACGTGAGTGCTCATGGGTGCTCCTTTGTGATCAGTGATCCTGTCAGTGATCAGTGAACACCCGATGGTTCGCAGATACAAGATCAGTGATCTGCCTGGTGAGCGATGCTCGCGGTGTTGTGCTTGACTGTGCCCATGCCGACGACCACCCGAGCCCAGGACGTCCGGGCCAGGGCCAAGGAGCAGATGCGCACGGGCATCCTCGACACCGCCCGTCGTGAGCTGGCGGACGGCGGCCCGGCCGGCCTGTCGCTGCGGGCAGTGGCCCGCGACATGGGTATGGCCTCCTCGGCCGTCTACCGCTACTTCGACAACCGCGACGCGCTGCTCACCGCGCTCATCATCGACGCCTACGACAGCCTCGGCGAGGCCGTCGAGTCGGCAGAGGCAGCCGTCGCCCGCGAGGACCGGCTCGGGCGGTGGCTCGCGATCGCTCAGACCGTGCGCGGGTGGGCGCTGAAGCACCCCAGCCTGCACGCGCTGGTCTACGGGTCGCCGGTCCCCGGGTACGCCGCACCCCAGGACACGATCGGGCCGGCGACCCGGGTGACCCGCCTGCTCAGGAACCTGCTCATCGACTCGATGGCCGCGCAGGGGCCGATCGCTTTCGCTGGAGGACCGGGCGACGACGCGCACCCCCCGCTGACGCCGGACGCGATCGAGGGACTGTCACCCGCCGTGGCGTTCATGGGTCCCTCCGCCACACCGGAGTGGGCCGCCCACGGGCTGATGGTCTGGGCCTGGCTGATCGGCACGGTCTCCATGGAGGTCTTCGGCCAGCTCGCGGGAACCGTGACTGCCGGTCGGCGAACAGAGGTCTTCGACGCGGAAGCGGTGCGCTGCGCTGGGTGGATCGGGGTCGCGTCTTCATCGGACGAGAGGTGAGTCGTTCGTGGCTGTGACGATCGAGAATCCAGCTCCTGACCACCGTCGATGTGAGGAGGTGCCTGACAACGCGAGATGGTCCCGAGCACGCGGCGGCCGGCCATGCCCCCGCCGGCCTGGCCCGTCTCACAAGCGCGAGGCGCTGTTCGGGGCCACACTGTCCGGGTGCGACTGCTGGTGGCCGAGGACGACGTGCGGCTGGCTGGTCTGCTCGAACAGGCGTTGACTGAGGCTGGCCACGTGGTGAAGGTGCATCACGACGGCCGGGCGGCCTTGGTGGCTGCCCGGCAGGGCGGCGTGGACGTGCTGGTGCTCGACTGGATGTTGCCCGTGCTGGAAGGCCCGCAGGTCCTTCATGCCCTGCGGAGTGAGGGTTACACGACCCCGGCGCTGCTGCTAACCGCGCGCGGGGAGCTGCACGACCGGGTGGGGGGCCTGGACTCAGGCGCCGATGACTACCTCGCCAAGCCCTTTGAGTTGGACGAGCTGATGGCGCGCCTTCGGGCGCTGCACCGTCGAGATCGCGACAGCGAGCTGACGGCCCTACGGGCGGGGGACCTGCTGCTGGACCTCGCGAGCCGGCAGGTCTCGCGTGGTCACCGTCAGGTCGCGCTGTCCGCCCGGGAGTTCGACATCCTCGCACTGCTGGTGAGTAACGCGGGCCGGGTGGTGAGCCGTTTCACGGTGCTGACTGAGGTGTGGGACGGCGACACCGATGTACGGGACAACACGATCGACGTTCACATCGCGGGCCTGCGCGCCAAGATCGACCGCCCCTTCGGCCGGGACTCCATCCACACCCTGCGCGGAGTCGGTTACCGGTTTGACCCGGCTGGCGGATGACCGAAACCCGCTCTCCTGTCGGCAGTCGGATGAGAGCACTGCCGCTGCGGGTTCGCCTGGTCGCCGGCTTCACCGCCGCGATGACCGTGGTGCTCGCGGTCGCCGGCAGCTTCGTGTACTGGCGGGTGACGTACGCACTCGACTTGCGTCTGGACAACGACCTGCGCGCGGTGGCGGCATCCCTGGCCCCCGCCGTGTCACGGTCAGGTCGGATCCCGGACCTGCCCGCCGTGCGACACGTCCCTGGGAGTCACCTCTACCAGCTTCTCGATGGGCGGGGTCGGGTCCTGGACGCCGGCGACCAGCTCGGGCGAACCCGGCTGCTGACGCCGTCATCGGCCGCGGCAGCCCTCGATGGCGAGGTGATCGCCGATGTGGGTGCATTCCTGCCGATCAGCCGACGACCGTTACGGCTGCTTGCGGTCCCGTTGGACAGCCCGGGTCCCGCCCGGGTACTGCTCGTGGCCGAGCGGCGAGACGGGCGGGACGAGGCTCTGCGTGAGCTACTGGTCCAGCTGGTCGTCGCCGGGCTCGGTGCGCTGCTGGTGACCGCCGTCGTCGGGGAACGTCTGGCGAAGGCAGCGCTGGCTCCGGTCGAGCGTTACCGGGCGCAGGCTGATCGCATCGCTGGTGGGGCGACCGGAGTCCGGCTCGACGTCCCGCCTGGACGTGACGACGAGGTGACCCGGCTCGGGCGCACCCTGAACGACGTTCTGTCCGCGCTGGAGCTCGCCGTCGAGCACGAACGCAGGTTCACCCAGGACGCCGCCCACGAGCTCCGCACCCCCTTGACCTTGCTGTCCACCCGCGTGCAGCTCGCGCTGACCCGGCCCCGTACAGCGGCCGAGCACCAGGCGACCCTGCGCGAACTCGGCCGCGACATCGCGGACCTGACCGCCATGACCGAGCAGCTCCTGACGATCAGCACCCTGGACACCGGCCTTCTCCCAGCCGAGCCCGGATGTCACCTGGCGGCAGTGACGGTCGCCGCGGTGGCGGACCTGGCCGCGGTCACCGGCGGGCGGGGCCCGTTCCTGCGGGATGCGGGCGACCTGGGCGAGGCGCTGGTTCGGATGCCGGCCGCCCAGGTGCGGCAGGTCTTGGTGAACCTGGTCACCAATGCCGCCGCCCACGGACAACCACCGTGCACGGTGCGCTTGCAGGTCCGTGACCACCTCGCAGTCCTGGTCGTGTCCGACGACGGGCCCCCCGTGGACCCCGCGTTCCTGGGTGTCGCCGTCGACCGATTCGCCCGGGCCGACGTCGCCCGAGGACGGCCCGGCGCCGGCCTGGGCCTGGCCCTGGTCAAGACCATCGTCGAACGCTCCGGGGGTGAGCTGCGACTGTGCTCGGCAGGCAACCACCACCGCTACAGCTGCACGTTCGACCTGGACTGCGAGCACCCCACCGCGGGGACCAGCGCAAGCGTGCTGCTACCCCTGCTGAACGAAGGGACGTGACCATGTTCGGTGCGGGGGCATCGCGTCCCGGCCGGGCTGCTGACCAGCGTGCTTCAGGTTGGCTTCATGGAGCGTTGCTACGTTCCAGGACATGACACCGGTGCTGGCCGTGAACGCGGTCGACGTGACGAAGACCTACGGCACCTTGCGCGCGGTGAACGGCGTCAGCATCCAAGTCGCGCAGGGTGAGGTGTACGGCGTCCTCGGCCCCAACGGGGCGGGAAAGACGACCTTCCTGCGGATGCTCTTCGGCCTCATCACTCCGGATGGCGGAGCGATCGAGCTGTTCGGCCGGAGCTGGCAGCGTGACGGTATGCGCACCTTGGACTCGGTGTCCGGGTTCATCGAGAGTCCGAAGTTCTACCCGTACCTGACTGGCCGCGAGAACCTGCTGGGCATGGCCCGCCTGGACGGGGGTGCGGAGACAGGCAGGATCGATGAGGTTCTGCAGATCGTCGACCTGGCGGGTCGAGATGGCGACCGCGTCGGGGGCTACTCGTTCGGGATGCGCCAGCGGTTGGGTGTCGCGGCCAGTCTCCTGCGCAATCCGTCGTTGCTGGTTCTGGACGAACCGGCCAACGGACTCGATCCCGCTGGTATGCGCGACATGCGCTCACTGATCAAGCGACTGGCTGCCAGTGGTCTCACCGTGTTGCTGAGCTCGCACGACATGGACGAAGTCGAGGAGATCTGCGACAACGTGACGATCATGCGCCGCGGGAACGTGGCCTACCACGGGACGATCGCCGAGCTGCGCACCCACGCCCCCGAACAGGGGCACGCCCTGCGCACCGACGACGACCAACGGGCACTCAGGCTGGCGTTGCACAACCCGCACGTGACGGCAACCCCCGGCCCGGACGGTGGCCTCATCGTGACCGGGCCCGAGCATGCGGTGACCGCGTTCGTCCGGGCCTGCGTCCTGGACGGCATCGGGTTGCTCGGGCTCAGCAACACCCAGGCCCCGTTGGAAGCACTGTTCTTCATGCTGACCGACGACGATCACCCGACACCGCTGACGACCATCGCCACGCAGGACGAAAGGGTCGCATGATGACCGCTGTGACAGCTGCGGCCAGGACCGCCCCGTCGCACGCCGCACGTCGGCTGCCCAGCCTGATGGACGCCATCTGGTGGGAAGTACGCAAGCTGCGTGCACAGGCGCGGGCCAGGTACACCTTGCTCGTCGTCGCTGTGGCGCCGATCGTGATCGTGGTCGTCATCCAGGGCCAGCAGCGCCCGCCCAAGGACACGCTGTTCGGTCGCTACGCACACGACAGCGGGTTCTCCGTCGCCCTCCTGGTGCTGGGGTTCGCCGCCCAGTGGGTCCTGCCGCTGCTGACGACGATCGTCGCCGGCGACATCTTCGCCAGCGAGGACCAGCTGGGAACCTGGAAGACGGTCCTCACCCGCTCGGTCAGCCGACGGCAGCTGTTCTGGGCCAAGACCCTGACCGCAGCTGGCTTCACCACGCTGCTCCTGCTCGTCCTCAGCGCCGTCACGATCGTGAGCAGCGCACTCGTGGTTGGTCGCCAGCCGCTGCTCGGTCTGTCCGGCCAGACCATCTCGTCCGGCACAGCAGCAGGGCTGACCGCGGCCAGCTGGGCATCTGCGCTGGCGCCGATGCTCGCCATCACGAGCCTGGCGATCTTGCTCTCGGTGCGCTCACGAAACCCCGCAGTCGGCATCGCCGCACCAGTCGTCCTGGCCATGATCATGCAGCTCGTCGGCGCCCTCGGTGGCCTCGAGGGAATTCGCCCGCTGTTGATCACCACACCGTTCGAAGCCTGGCACGGGCTACTCGTGCAGGACCCCTTCACCCGTCCCCTGCTCGAGGGCATCGCCGTCAGCGCCGGCTGGTGTCTGATCTGCCTCGGCTCGGCCTACGCGTCGCTACGCCGCCGCGACATCACCGGAGGATGACCATGACCCGCCGCCTTCTCGTTCCCGCGATCGTCATCGCTGCGCTGATCATCACCGCCACGGCACTGACCGCGAACGCGACCAGCTCCATCACCCGCCCACGACTGGAACGTAACCTCCCCGTGGCCTTCGCCAACCTCTACGTCAAGCAAGCCGCGATCCTGGGCCGCACGGGCATCACGGTTGGCTCGCTGCACGCCCGCGCCATGTGCGACAAGCACGGACCGAAGGTCCCGGACTTTGGGCCGGGGGGCGACTGGACCTGCCTGATGAGCTGGACCGACCCCAAGGTGAGCATGCCCGACGGGTGGGGCAAGTTCGAGCTCAACGTCCACTCCAACGGCTGCTACACCGCCACAGGGCCCACCAAGCTCGTCGGGTTCCTCACCATCAGCGACACCTCAGGTCGCGACGTCACCAACCCGGTCTTCGAGTTCGACAGCTGCTTCGACCCACACTCGCCCGACACCCCGACCGGCGTCGTCTTCCCGTCGGCACTGACCGTCACCTCGACCGCGGTCGGCCCGAGCCCCAACGGCGCGTCAACGTTTGAGGTCAGCTGCTCGCTAGGGGAGAAGGGCTGCGCAGGGTCGGCAGCGGCTCGATCCGCATCCGGCGAAACAGCGACGGCGAGCTACGACCTCGAGCCCGGCCGGAAAGCGACCCTGCCCCTACCCGGCCTGCCCGCGGGACCCGTCACCCTGTCGTTCACCACGCGCACCGGCACCGCACCCGGAGCGACCCGGCTACCGAAGCCATGACCGCACCCGTCCACCACGCCGACGTCCTCACCGTCCAAGGCGCCAGCTACCTGCTACGCGACCGCGGCATCGACACCCTGCTCGGTATCAGAACCCAGAACACGACAGACTGCATGAACGAACCAGTGGCCTCGATGTCGAGCGTGGCATCGGCCGCGGTTTCGAGCGTCACCGACATCAGTACATCTTGGTCCCGGCGAGCACAGCTGCTCCCGCGACCAGCCCGAACGAGGGTAGCCAGGTCGAGATGAGCCATCCGTAGACCTGACTGCGACGAAAGGCCATCCACCCGGATGTCAGCGCCGTGCCGACACCGACCAACGTCAGGCTCGCAGCAACGATCACCGCAAGGGCCGAGGCGTGCATGTTCATGGGTGAGACCACCATCGCCGGGGCGATCAGGGCGAACGCGAATCCGGCGCCGATCCAGGTGATGCTCACCAGCTCGTTTCGCAGCAGCTTGCGGCTCGGGTGGTTGACCAGCTTGCGCGCGCGCATGGGGTGCGGCGCGTGGGACGGGGCTGAGAGCATGGGGCCTTCTTCCGGTGAGTGGGTCTACCGTTCGTCGACCCCGGGGCTGAACGCTGCCCGCATTTCGACGGTACGCAGACCACCGGCCCACGGGAAGATCGCTGTGGCTTACGAAAGACCGACGTCCTCAGGGACTACCCGCTGACTGGTCGCGGGTGCCTCGGCAGGCACCACCGACGTCAGCCCACATCGAGGTGCGGTGGCTCGAAGCGCTCGCCGCTCCCGCCCAGCTGGGCCAGCTCGTACGTCTGACCGGCTCTGGTGCGACCAGGTCACCTCAGCGGATCGAAACCCGCTGCGGCGCGAGCCGGTCGCGAGGTCTCCCGCTGCGCCTCAGCGGAGGTCAGGCGCCGGGTCTGCTCGGCACGTCGCCTGGTGAGGGCCGGGCCGCCGTCCCGATGCCCAGCAGGGCCGTCCCGAGTCCGACCAGCAGGGCCGCGGTCGAGGACTGGCCACCGATCAGACCGGACCCGTGGCCGTACGTGACCAGCCGCACCAGCCCGAGCAGCAGCAGGACCGCACCGACGCCCAGGACGACCTCGGAGCGGCGCAGCGCCGCCCCGCCAGCGGTGACCGCGGCGCAGACCAGCAGGATCACCACCACCAGGCCAGGGACGGTCACGAAGTGCAACGGCGTCCAGTCGATCAGCGAGAAGAGGCTGCTCGCGGCGGTGGCCAGGGCCACCAGGGCGGCCCGCCG
>JBKJTJ010000195.1:0-4154 GCA_046590855.1 Actinomycetota bacterium | reverse complement strand
CGTTCTACTCGGCACGGGGCTTCATCACGGTAGGCCGCTCAGACACCGACGGCCAGGGCCGCCCGTTCCCCCTCCTGCACCTGCGACTCGAGCACGGCGCGCAGACCATGCCTATCGGTGGATCGGACGGTTGAAGTAGGCGGGACTGGTTCGCGACGCGCATCACCGGGTTCCTGCCGCGACGGTCTAGCGGGCCGCACCGACCACCCGGCCCACGGTGTCCGACCACGCCTGCGCCTGCCACCCGAGGTGGTGGCGGGTCGCTGCGTCGTCGACGACGAACGGTGCGGTGAACTGGTAGGCGGTACCTGACAGTTCTCGCAGCATCGGCACGACCAGGCCCACGGCGCGCAGGGCCCGCGGAACCAGGACGCTGATCCGCGGCTGGGGTGCCCCCGCTGCCTGGGCGATGTCGCCGAGCGCCTCGCGCTGCGTGCGGGGCGGGGCGCTGGGGACGATCCACGCCCCGCCGTGAGCGGTCTGGTCGACGGCCAGCTGGACCAGAGCGCGCGCGGTGTCGTGGGTGGTCGTTCAGCTGTGCGGTTGGTCGGCGGAGCCCAGGACCCTGGCCCGGCGTCCGGCGACGACGGCGGGCGCGTCCGGCGACGACGGCGGGCGCCAGCGCGCCATGTGGGAGTTGGCGCCGGCATCGGCGTAGTCGCTGGCGCGCACCTCGACGACGCGCACCCGACCCGCCTGGTGCGCGGCGAGCGCGTCCTGCCACATGCGCGCACCCGCCCCACCCTTGTGGTCGCACGGGTCCAGCGAGGTGTCTGGACCCATCGGGCCCTGGACGCGGCCGTAGCCATTGCGAAGGCCACTCGCTGCGCCAGTGCGTGGACCTGGCGCGCTGATTCTGACCCCCACTCGTGCATCAGCGAGGGCGGCTACTTCATCCTCGGTGAATCGGGTCTCGCGGCGCCATAGGTCCAGGAACCCCCACCAGCCATAACGGTCTCGAAAGACGACAGAGAGCACGTCGTGGATGCCGAACCCGGCCAGGTGCTCGCGCCACAACAAGCTCTGATCGAGACGCCCGCCCGTGGTCTGATGCAGGCTCGCACACCCGGCGACTGGAAGCTCGGTCCACCTGTTGACGGGGGTGAGGTACTTGCAGCGGATCAGGTCCGGCAGAGCTGCCGGGTTCGGGACCTCGGCCAGGGGCGAGCAGCCGACACTGGTCACGGGGTCGGTGAGCAGAAACGCGTAGGCGTCAAACGGTACGGCGCCCTTGATGAGGCCCAGAAGCCATTCGCGTAATCCGCGGTCATCCGGGCCGGTGACGGCGATGCCCTCCACGACATCGGTCAGGTGTGCAGCCCGTCCTCGCCCCCTCACGTTGGCGGCCTAACGCCGGGCCGACCCCCCAGATCGTTGGGATATTCGCCGACTTTGCGTCGGCCTACCGTCGGGACACCCAGCACCACTGAACCCGGGGGGACCATGCCCACACTGCTCATCGAGCACTCCATCAGTGACTTCGACACCTGGCACGACGCGTTCGGGCGGTTAGCTGCACGGCGTCAGGAAGGCGGCGTGATTCGTGAGCGAATCATGCAACCAGTCAACGACCCCCACTACGTCCTCATCGACCTGGAGTTCGCCACCGTCGAAGCGCGCGACGCTTCCAACATTTCCTGCAGACCCAGGTGTGGTCAAACCCCGCCAACTCACCCGCCTTGGAGGGCAGCCCACAATCACGCATCGCAGACACGGCCCCTGCCCGTTCAAGCAGGAGGGGGCAACCGGCCTGACGCCCGTTGGTCCGGAGGCTCGGCCCGAGGCGCAGATTAGTGCGTCTAACCATCGCCTGCCGACCTGCCTTGGTGTGCGTCGCTCGCTTGAGCCAGCTCAAGAGCAGATGACATCGGGGTCGCCGCAGGTCACCGCGAGTGTGTGCCGGAACCTGCCAGGGGTTCTTTACGCTGCCAAGGCATCGAGGGAGCGACCCAGGCACCCACGGCCACGCAACGGACTCGCATGCCACGGACAGTGGGTGCCCCGCGTGCTCGCCCGGGGTTGCGGGTGGCGCCGGCCCGGCGACCGGACCGACGCCGTCCGACCGGTTCAGACCAGCTCGGGCACGTCGAGGTGTGCCAGGACCAGCTCGAACCCGGCTACCTCCACGACGCGCATGCCAGTCTCTTGCACGAGGTCGGCACGCATACCCATGGCCGTGTCAGCCGCTTTCGCCATTGCCTGGGTGGAGTCGTAGCTCGCGGTGACACAGCTGCGTCCTCTGGCACGGTCGATCATCAGGCTGGCACTGCAGAAGCCGTCGAGCTGCTCGACGCGCGGCATCAAGCTCGTCTTGAAGTACTCGACGATGCGGTCGATGGCGGCCGGGTCGCCCTCCGCCCAGGTCACCCGGGCGCACGCCCCATCGCCGGCGCGGTGGGCGCGGTGCAGGTAGGCCACCTCCCACTCATCGACGGTCACCTCACCGCCGAACTGCTCAGCGGCGCGGGCGCGGATCGGGGTGACGGTGTCGGCGGACCCGCGCAGCGCCGCCTCGGTCTCCCACGCCGTGGTCACGATGCAACGACCGCTCGCGTGGTCAGCGAGCACCGAGATACCGACACAACCGGACATCCCTTTGACCTGGGGCATCACCACGTCTCGGGTGTGCTCGATGCCGGCGTCGGTCATCGTGGGCTGGCCAAGAACATTCGTGGAACGTGCGTACACGGTCCACCTCCTAGGGGTCTGGGCGTGGCCCTGGCGGCGCCGCCGCGTCTTCCACAGTCCTCCCAGCACTCTCATGGGGCAATAGGCAAAGCACTCAGACACCGATGCCAGCGCCCGGTCATCGCAGCAAGCACCCACAGGACGTGGCGACCATGTCGTCGTCATCCATGGCCCACACGGGCCATGACGCGAACATGAGGGTCGGACGGCTACCCGGGAATGCGCGTCAGACCCCTCCCAGATTCGCCGGATCCGGCGCCCCGAGTACGCGTCCTACCACCGCGAGCCGACCCTGTTGGACCGTCAGGGGACCGGGAACTGGGCGACGTATCGGCGCTGCCAGGGGGTCTCGGCCGCGCGTGGGTCGTAGCCCTTGCGAACGTAGGCCACTGCTTTTTCGGGAGGCACGCCGTCGAGCACGGCCAGGCAGGCGAGCGCGGTGCCAGTCCTCCCGCGGCCACCGCTGCAGGCGATCTCGACCCGTTCAACGGCAGCGCGATTCCAGGCCTGGCAGAGAGCGGCAAGGGCGTCACTCCGGTTCGCAGGCAGCCGGAAATCCGGCCAGCGGACCCACCGCTCGTCCCACGGCGGGGGTTTTTAGTTCCCGGCCGCCCAGGTAGAGACCGAAGTCCGGCATCAAGCCGTCCGCTGGCGGCCGACGCAAGCTGCGACCCCGAATGAGCCGTCCTGAGGGAAGTGAGAGCACCCCGGGATCCGCGGCTTTCCAGGCCTCCACCGGCGAAAGAATAGCGGTGCGCGAACCGCTGGACTGGGACGCCTTGCCCAACTCGAAGGCTCACCGCTTCGCTCGGACGCCGCCGGCCCAGCAAGTAGCTAACTGGCGCGCCCAGCCATGGACTGGCCCTGGACAGACCGGGCGAAAGCCACCATCACTGTGTAGAGAACGCTGTAGCGGACCACGGATGCCCAGAAGCGGGCAATGGTGTGTCTGCCATAGCAAGCCGCCGCTTCGTGTCGTCTGTTGCATGCCCTGGATACCGGCTCAGGCGTCTGCAGGCCGCGACGCTCCTTTCCCCGCGAGCCGGGCGCTTCGGCCTTAACTTAGTGGCCAGCCTCGTGCCTGGGCGCTTCGCATCGTTACAGCCAGCGTGCGGCAAGTCCGATAGTTGTTTGGCCTTGTCGTGGGCCTGTCCAGCCTGGATACTCCAGCCGTGGATACGGGATCGGGGTACGCCCCGCAGCAGGTGTTGTCGACGGCCGACCAGCTGAGGGCCATCCTGGGCGAGGAGTTCGAGAGCCAGGTCGGAAAGGTCATCGACCACGTGGACGAGCACTGCCGCGCGTGGATAGATCGAAGCCCGTTCGTGGTCATCTCGAGCTCGTCCGCTTCCGGCGCCGTGGACGTGTCCCCGAAGGGGGACCCGGCGGGTTTCGTTCGGGTGCTAGACGCGAAGACGTTGGCCGTCCCTGACCGCCCTGGCAACCACCGCGGCGACACGTTCCGG